>JBILLV010000571.1:0-3838 GCA_044375895.1 Polyangiales bacterium
GAGCAGCGAGACGAGGGCGTTCCAGCCGGCCGAGTCGAAGGTGTTGGTGTCCATGCCCCCACTCCAACGGCGGACCGAGGCACCGGCTTAACGCCAATGAGGTGAAGGGGGCGCCCGTCTTCTCCAAACTGGGCACGAGTGGGGAGACCACGCTCTCGGTCGACATCCAGTACCCGGCCCCGCAGGCTGATCCGTTCGCCGTTTCGCCCATCTACACGGGCGCTGGCCTGACCCTGAATCCGCAGCCGGTTCCGACCGCTGCGGGCAACCCCTTCACGATCTACCTCGCCCGGATGGGCTACTTCGTCCCGGCCCTCAAGATCGACAGCACCGCGGTGGCCTGGTCCGCAGCGGGCAACCCCTCCGCCAACCGCCCGCCTGTGGCCGTCTCGAACCTCAGCGCCTGGCTGGACTACTACCTCGCACGGGGCGCGATGACACCCGCGGCGTCGCCGCCCGAGTTCCGCGGCCTCATCTCCTACGCGGGACTGCTCGGCCGCATGCGGAACGGCGCCATCCCCGACACCGCGATCGACGCCGACGTCGCGGCCCGCCTCGCCGTGACCGCGATCAACCCGCGCGACCGGGGCGCGGGGGCCTCGGCGGACTGCTTCATCGCCAACGACCGCATGGTGCGCACCCTGATGGCCGTGCCGGGCGGGCTGACCGGGTCGAGCGGCTGGCGGGTCGATGCTCGCACCGGGCTCAACGTCTACCACTACCAGGGACTGCCAGTGTACCGCTGCAACCTCCCCGACTTCGACCCGGAGAACCCGGAGCTCGGCTACCTCTTTGCCGCCAACCTCGGGCGCGACGGGGTTTGCCTCGTCCACGGCTACGGCACCGCGGACACGCTTGGCATCCAGGTCGACGAGGAGCCTGTGGCGCCGCAGCAGGGGCAGGTTCGCTACGTCGTCCACGGCGCCTGGACGCTCTTCATCTTCGATCCGGGCGCCATCATCGGCTACGCCAAGGTCAACTACGCCTCGAGTTGATCGAGCGCCCCATCGCTCACCCCATCAGCTCAACCATCGCCCGCGCGAGCCGCTCGATCCCCTCGTACCCCTCGCTGATGCGCCGCGCGGCCGTGAACGCCGCCGCGCACACCAGCTTGTGCTCGCGGTCGACGGCGATGTCGCGCGGGCCGAGCGTGGTCACCTCCGCGCCCATCGCCACCATGTCGGCGATCACCGCGGGCTCGGCGCCCATCCCGAGCTTCGGGTGCTTCGCGCCCAGCACGCGCGCCGCCACCACCGGCGCCAGGCACAGGAACCCCATCGGCTTGCCCGCGCCGTGGAGCTCACGGACGAAGCCCTCCACCACCGGCAGCACGCGCGCGCCCGCCCCGCGTCCCACCTGATCGCTGAGCACCCGCGTCGCCCCGTAGCCCCCCGGGAACACCGCCCCGTCGAGGCCCTCGGTGAGCACCTTGGCGAGGTCGCGCACGTCCCCCCGCGCGATGCGCGCGCTCTCGACGAGCACGTTTCGCTCGTCGCCGATCATGGGCTGGCCCGTGAGGTGGTTGATGACCACGGGGGCGGCGACGTTGGGGGCCGCGCACACCACCTCGGCGCCCAGGCGTTCGAGCGCGAGGAGGGCGGCGACGGCCTCTTGCACCTCGGTTCCATCGTAGACGCCGCAGCCCGAGAGGATGAGGGCCACGCGTCGCGTCCGCCGGGGGGGCTTCACGGCGCGGAGGAGAGCACGGTCGGGAAGGCGTTGACAACCGCCCCGCGCACCCCTGCAATCCCCTCCCCCATGGCCCGCTCCCTCCTCGGCTCCGTGATGCTCGCGCTCTGCGCCTGCGGCAGCTCCCCGACGCCCCCCGCCAGCGACGCCGCGCCCGACCTCGGCGACGCCGCGATGGACGTCGCCGCCCCCGACGGCAGCACCCCCGACGGCAGCACCCCCGACGCCAAGACCCCCGACGCCGCAGCGCCCGACGTCGCCCCGGGTGAAGACGCCACGATCGACCTCGCCCCGACCCCCGACCTGCCCATCAACAACGACGGAACGGTCGACCTGCTCGTCATCCCCGACGCGGGCCTCCCCCCGCCGAGCACGTGCTCGCGACCGCTCCTCCCCATCTCCGGAACGCGCGTATCGACGCAGCGCCCGACGCTCCAGATCGCGCGCGGCCCCGGGCTCCGCGAGACGCAGTTTGACGTGTGCCGCGACCGGGCGTGCCGCGAGGTGGTGTTCACCACGCGCACCGCGGACGACTTCGCGCTGCCGACGCCCGCCCTCGCCCCGGGGGCGTACTTCTGGCGCATCACCGCGCGCGACGCCGCCGGGGCGGCCTGCGGCGGGCCCACCTGGGAGTTCGTCGTCCCCGCACGCTCGGCGCCGCTGCCCCGCGCCTGGGGAACGCTCTTCGACGTCAACGGCGACGGCTACGGCGACCTCGCGGTGGTGAGCGGCGGTGAGGTGCGGGTGTTCCATGGCACCCCGTCGGGCCTCGCGGATGCGCCGGCGGTGGTGATCCCCGGGCTCGCCACGATGGCGGGCGGCGCGACGCTCCCGCCGGTCGCGGTGGGGGCGGGCGACCTCAACGGCGACGGCTTCGTCGACCTCGCCATCGGCGTCCCCGCGGCGCTCAACGGGCAGGGCGAGGTGTGGATCCACCGCGGCAGCGCCAACGGGGTCGGCGCGACGCCCGACGTGACCATCCGCGGCCCCGACGGCCCCCTCGGCCGTTTCGGCACCTCCCTCGCGGGCGTCGGCGACATCGAGGGCGATGGCTACGCCGACCTCGTGGTGGGAGCCCCCCACGCGATGACCACCGTCCCCGGCGACCGCCCCGGCACGGCGGGTCGGGTGTACTCGTACCACGGCGGATCGTTCGGGGTACGAACGACCCCCAGCACGGTGGTGACGGGCCCCGGCGGCCCCAACGGGTACTTCGGCGCCTCCGTGGCGGCCCTCGGCGACGTCGACAGCAACCGCTTCCCCGACGTGATGGTGGGGGCGCGGGGCGAAGGGGCGGCGTACCTCCTCCGCGGCACGGCGCTCGGGCTCGACACGACGCGCGTGGCCGCCCTGCGCGACCCGAGCACGCCGGGCTTCGGCACCGCGGTGATCGGCGCGGGCGACGTCGACGGCGACAACCGCGCCGACGCCGTCATCGCCGGGGCCGACGGATCAAACCGCGTGGTGGTGCGCACCGCGGGGGCGATGGGCGATTTCGGCGGGCCGACCGTCGTGCTCACGATGCCGGGTGGGCGCTTCGGGCGCTCCCTCGCGTCGGCGGACGTCAACGCCGACGGCTTCGCCGACGTGGTCGTGGGAGCGCCAGGGATGGGCGCGGTGTTCGTGTTCGCGGGGGCGATGACGGGCGTGCCCGCGACGCCGACGTTCACGCTGCGGGCCGCGGGGCTGATGGGCTTCGGCGAGTCCGTGGGGAGCGCGGGGGACACCAACCGCGACGGCGCCTCCGAGCTCGTGGTCGGAGGCACCGCCGACGGGTTTCAGGTGTTCGCGGGGGCGGTGATGGGGCCGGGCGCCGGGCGCATGCTCACGACGCCCGCACCCGCAGCGGGCTTCGGCGGAGCGACCTGCGGGCTGTGAGCCGTCGCGCGCCGCTGCTCGCCCTCGCGCTCGCCGGGTGCCGTCGCGACGCGCCGCCGGCCGTGGCAATCCATGTCTCCGCCGCCATCAGCCTGCGCGCGCCCCTCGAAGCGCTCGCCCGTCGCTACGAAGGTACGCATCCGAACCATTCGGTTCGCTTCTCCTTCGGCGCCAGCGGCGACCTCGCCGCCCAGATCGCCCGCGGCGCCCCCGTCTCCCTCTTCGCCAGCGCGGCCACCGAGCCCGTCGACCGCCTCGCGCGCAGCACCCC
>JBILLV010000649.1:0-2709 GCA_044375895.1 Polyangiales bacterium
CATCAATGAGCAGCGCCACTGGCCCGTCACCGCCACCAACGTCTGGGCCACCGGCGCCGTCACCGTCACCGCGAAGTGCGCCGGGCCGAGGGGCAACGCGGTCACGCTCCGCCTCGCGCTCGTCGCTGCGTCGGCCACCGTCGAGGTCACCGACGCCACCGCGCAGACCGCCTTCGGACTCACCGTCGCCCTCACCGGGGGCACCGTGGATGGCGGGGTGTACCGCCTCGCCGGCGGCGCGACCGACGACAACCTCACCGCGCTCCTCACCAGCCTCGCGGCGGTGAAGTTCGAACGGATCGCCTTCGCGGGCTACCGCGTGGGCGGGGCAGCGAGCGCCAACCTCGCGCGACTCACCGACGCTGTCAGCGGGCTGTCGGATGTGGCGATGTTCGACGAGCAGGTGGTGTTCGGTAGCGTCGAGAGCCCGGGCAACTCCATCGCCCTCGCGCAGGGCAACAACCGCGAGCGCGCCCAGCTCGTCGAGCACACCGGCAGCGACGACCTGCCGCTGGTGATCGCTGCGCAGGTGGCGACCGCGCGGCTGTTCGGCGACGGGGCCCTCGGCGGCACCATCGAGGGGGAGCTCGCCCGGCCCGCGGGCAACCTCAACGACCTCGAGCTCGCCACGCTGCGCGCGCCCCGCGACCCCGCCGACCTGCTCGACCCCGTGGAAGCGGAAGCGGCATTGAGCGCGGGCGTGACGCCGCTGCGGATGTCGCCGACGCGGCCGGGGCGCATGGCGCTCATGTCGTCGATCACCGTGCGGAGCCTCAACGGCGCCGTGCCCGACTACAGCGTCTTCAAGACCAAGGAGGTCACCGTCGCCGACTACGTGCGGAGCGTGGTGGTCGCCGACCTCGCGCGCACCTTCCGGGGCTTCAACCTCGTCAACGACGACCCGAGCGGGGAGCCGCCCCTCACCCCGAAGACGGCGTCGCCGTCGATGGTCAAGGCGCGCATCTACGGGCTGCTCAAGCAGATCGAGAGCCGCGGGGTCATCACCGAGGTGGACGCGCGGGCCGTGGAGATCGAGGTCACCCGCAACGTCACCAACCCGCGGCGCCTCGACTTCACCTTCCCCACCGTGGCCCCCAGCGACTTCGACATCGCCGACGGGCTCATCTACCAGCGCCAGGCGGCGTGAGGAGGACGCGATGCAGGTCTACGCTTCCAAGGGCTACTTCGCGAAGGACGGGGTTCCCTTCGTCCGCAGCACGATGATCAAGGTGTCGCAGGACAGCAACGTGTCCGACCTCGACGCCATCCTCGAAGAGGCCGACGGCGTCGCCTTCGGCAACGTCAAGTACTCCCTCGACATCGAGAACCCCATCCCCGAGGAGGGCTTCGAGGTGAACTGGTTCGAGGTCTGCGAGGCCAAGGAGATCGCGCAGCTCGAGTTCGTCCTCCTCAAGCCCGAGGGGGGCATCCTCTGGCGCAAGCTGCTGCGCGGGGTGTTCTTCGAGCCCACCGCGGACGTCACCGCCAACAAGGCCATCGCCGCGGGCGTGAAGTTTCGCGGGCGGCCCTACCGGAGGGCGGCATGAAGGGCGTCACCGACCGCCGCTCGCCGATCGTGAAGGCCATCGGCTCCGCCGTGGCGACCAAGGACGTCGTGGTCGAGCGGGGGCGCCTCGCGGGGCAGACCTTCACCGTGCGTTCGCTGCCGACGCGCGTCGTGCAGCAGGCCAACGACGAGGCCCGCCAGCACCTCGTGGACGTGCGGGGCTGGAGCGAGCAGCGCCTGTACGACGCCGACAACGTGGAGAAGAGCGCCGACAAGTCGGACCGCGACCTCGAAGCGCAGCTCCACATCCTCGCGCTCGCCCTCGTGGTGAAGCCCGAGGCCGACGCGCCGACCGCCGCGGTGGCGACGCTGTTCGCGGGCCCGGAGGAGCTCGCGCTCACCCTCGAACCCGAGGAGGTGATGCACCTCTTCACCGAGTGGCACCGCTTCCAGGTCGAGCGCTCGCCGCTGACGCGCGCCGACACGGCGGAGGAGGTGGAGGCCTTCGTGGACTCCCTGGGAAAAGGGGTGACGCCGCTCTCGCGGCTGTCGTCCTGCGAGCCCGCTACGCTGCTCGCCACCGCCTACTCCATGGGCCTGAAGCTCCGGAGCCTGACGAAGCCGCCCTCCTCGGCTACGTCGCCCTCGAACGCGCCGAGCGATGGGTGCTCCCCGCCTTCGGACTCGGAGACGGGGACGATGACGATCGAGACGTCGGTCGACGCCTCGACGAGATGACCACGGCGCTCGTCGCCGCGCTGACCGCGCTCGTGCGGCGGTGAGCGCCACGGCGCTACGCAGGCAGCAGGGACGCCCGCCCGTCCTCGACCTGGAGCCGGACGGTCGCGGCGGGGGACTTCACGAGGTGCACCTCGTGGCTGGGGATCCCGCCGCGGAAGCCTTCGGCGGAGCGGCGCAGCGAGTCGTGCTGCGGACAGTCGCAGGACCCATCGTAGGGGCGCGGGCAGGCTTCTAGCAGCTCGGCCAGCCGCGCCCCGTCGGGCGCGTCGAGGAAGTACCGCCAGGACATGTCCCACGTCTCGTGGACGTCCCAGCAGTCGTGGTCGTCGAATGCGATCTCCGCGCGGCCGCAATGCCGACAGGCGTAGAGGGTGAAGGTCGCGTACGCCACGTTGTGGCCCGGGGTGCCGTGGGGGACGCCGCACACCGTCACGTTGCAGAGCGTCGCGAACTCCAGGCGA
>JBILLV010000572.1:0-3834 GCA_044375895.1 Polyangiales bacterium
GCCCTTCGTACAGCGCGTCGTAGAGCGCCCGCGAGCGGAACCAGAACGTCCCCGTCAGCGCCCCTTGCGACGCGAGGTCGACGCCCGCCACGGGCTCCTTCACGGCGACCTCACGGACGCGCCCGCCGTCCTCGATCGCCGCCCACCCGTAGGCCGCAGGTCGCCAGCGCGCCGGGAGGTGCCCCAGGGCCACGAAGACCGCCACGTCGGTGACACCGTCGGCCTCCAGCGCAGCGAGGGCCGCGGGGTCGTACACGTGCCCCGCGTCGCACGACGCGATCAGCACCGGGTCGTCGGGCGCGGCGCGGGCGACGCCGAGGCCCGCGCTGGTGGCCTGCCCGTCGGTGACCCCCGCGACCGTCACCACCTCGGTCGAGCCGCCGAGGCCCTGCGTGAGCGCATCGAGCCGCGCGCCGTACGCCTGCACGTGGGCCTGCTGCACCACGAGCACGCGCCGCGCGGGCGTCGGCAGGCAACGAAGCGCCGCCGCGACCATGGCGGTACCTGCGACGGGGATGAAGGGCTTCGGTTCGGCGAAGCCCGCGTCCGCAAATCGCTGGCCGCGCCCCGCCATCGGCACCACGTGAACGCTCCGCGTCGGGGCGGCGGCAACTTCGGCGAGGAAGCCGTCGAGTCGACGCATCGCGCGCGCCCACCCCTCGTAGTCGGCGAGGTCTTCGGCCGTCCCCCATTGGTAGAAGCGCTCCAGGGGGTACGCTCCGACGCGCTGCCCTGCGGCGACGAGGCGCTGCATCGCGGTGGAGACATAGAGCTCCCCCGCCACGCGCTCGTCGTCCCGAGCGACGGCCCGCGCGGCGTCGAGGAGGGCGCGCCCCTCGCGGAACCAGAAGAGCCCGGCCGACGCGTACTCGTCGAACTTGTTCGGGGTGAAATGGTGCTTCTCGCGAATCTCCACGACGCGGGCGCCGGGCGCGGTCGACGCGTCTTCCTCCGTGCGCATGTAGGCGTAGAGGGTGGGGCCGAGCGAGTGCGGATGAAACCCGCGGTAGGCGCTCATGGCCGCGTCCCAGGCGCCGCCCTCGCACCACGCGACGAAGTCCTCGAAGCGCCAGCGGACGCCGAAGTCACAGTAGTTGAGCGTCACCGACTCGCGCTCCGGGATGTGCTCGGCGCAGGCCAGCAGCGTCTGGATCGGGCCGTCGCGGTGCGGCTCCACCACGACCGTGTGTGCGCCCGGCGCGATGCGCGCGAGCTCCGCGACGATGGGGGTGGTCTCCGCATGCGTGCGGTTGACCGCGAACAGGAAGCGATCTCCGGCGCGCAGCGGGCCGAAGCCCTCGACGACGCGCTCGATCATCGGGCGGCCCTCGACGGGGATGAGCGGCTTCGGCTCGCGGTGCCCGGCGCGCCGGTAGCGCTCGCCGAACCCCGCCATCGGGATGTAGATCAGCATGAGTCGAGCTCCAGGATGTCCCGCGCGGCGCGCGCGAGGTCGGCCCCGCGTCCGGCGAGGAAGAAGGGGAGACCCAACGCCCGTGCGCCCTCTCCGTCGCGCGCGTCGTCGTCGCCGAGAACGACGCAGCGAGCCAGCGGGACGCCGACGCGCGCGGCCCCCAGATGGAAGAGGGCCGGGTGGGGCTTGTCGGCCTCGACCTCTTCGCTCGCGGTGAGGGCGTCGATGCGCGAGAGGAGGCCGAGCGCCTCACACTTCCAGAGCTGCACCTCGAGCGTGAGGTCGGTGATGATCGACACGCGCCAGCCGCGCTCCCGCACCGCGTCGAGCAGCGCCGCGGCGCCGTCCGCGAGCCGGGCCGCACCCAGGAAGGCCGCCCAGTAGGCGCGCTCCCACGCCCGGACGTGACCCAGCAGGTCGGGGCGCCCAGCCTCGGCGACGAGCTCGTGGAGGTAGAGCAGGCGGGCGTGGCTGCACCCGCGGCGGCCCACGCGATGCTTCACGGCGTCGCGAGCGGCGGCGTAGCGGGCGGCGGCTTCTGGCTCCGCGCAGGCGAGGGCGGCAGCGACGGAGGGAAGGACGGCGGCGCGCCCGGCCGCATCGGCGGGCGCATACGCGTAGAGGGTGTCGTCGAGGTCGACCAGGAGGGCGCGGGTCATCCGTTCGCCTCGGCGTTGACGTGGAGGCTCAGGCGCGCCGCGACGGCGTGGAGCAGCACAAACTGGACGACCCCGCGGCCGCCGGGGAGCCAGGCCTCCTCCTCGATCAGCGAGTCGATGTCGCGCAGGGTGGCGCGGGCGCGCTCGCTGAGCTCCTGGGCGGTGACCTCGCCGCGCACGGTGAAGGTGTCGCGGGTGAGCGTCTCGTCGGGCGCCCACGCGACCGAGAGCTGACCCAGCGCGCCCAACGCTTCGAGGAGGTGGAGCGTGTCGAGCGCGGTCGACACCTCGACGGCGAGCGCGGCGGCGGTGGGCGAGGCGTCGGCGCCCGGCAGGTGGCGGACGACGACGTCGGCGTAGCGGCGCTGGGGGTGGACGTACCGCACCGAGTCGTCCATGCGCCGCTCGATCTCCGCGAGGACGCGCTCGGGGCTGTACCCGCGCTTCTTCACGTCGCGGGCGACCTTCCACTCTCGCCGGAGGCCCTCGTCGGTGTCGACGAACACCTTGAGGTGCAGCAGGCGCCGCTGCTGCTCGAGGTAGAACGGGTGGAGCCCGACGATCGCGACGTACGCGGTGGGCCGCACGCGGATGGGCTCGGTGAAGCGGCCGTCGGCGTGGTTGTAGTGGCGCTTGCGCAGCTCGCCGCCCTGGCGGAGCGTGGCGAGGCCCTCCACCTGCGCGAGGAGGAAGTTGGCGCGCGGGTCGAGGTGCGTGTGGCTGCGCCACTTGGCGTGGCCCCGCTCCCAGCGGTGGTCGTCGTCGCCGTTGAGGAGCGTGAGCTGCGTCCCCACCAGCGCGCGCAGGTCGGCCCCGAGGGTGTGCTTGCCCGCGCCGCTGTCACCGCCGATGCCGATCATGAAGGTGACGTCGAGGAAGTGGTAGACGCTGTTGCCGCGGATGCCGACCCGGTACAGCTCGAAGCCGGTGACGGCGGTGACGGCGACGAGGAGGCTCCACGCGGCGCTGGCGTTGCGCGGCGTCAGGAGCCACGGGGCGGCGGCGCGGAGGTGGGCGGTGGCGGAGGCGCCGAAGCCTGCCCCGAGCGTCGGGTCGAGGGCCTCGAGGAAGACGTCGGGCGAGAGGAGGAAGAAGTGCGCGAGGTAGGCCGCGGAGAGCGCGACGAGGGCGGTGCGGCCCCGCTGCGTGAGGCGCGCCGCCATGTACGCGACGAAGGGGTACGACCAGAGGAACCAGCCCGGCTGCGGCGGGGCGAGGGCCACGATGAGCAGGTAGACGCCGCCCACGAACATGAGGGTGAGCTCGCGGTTGACCCGGCGGTAGGTGGCGAAGCGGAAGAAGGCCACGGCGAGCGCGGTCGGGCACAGGTGGAGCAGCAGCGTCGGCGCGCCGTAGGGGATCACCGCGGCCCAGAAGCGGCGGGTCTCGTGGTTGTCGAGCACCATCGCGCGGAAGGCGTCGCTCGGGAGCATCATCACGTAGGGAGCCCCGCCGACGGCGAGGACGAGCGCGACGTAGACGACCCAGGCGAGCCGCTGGCGGTAGAGGAACACGGCCACGAAGGGCAGGGCCAGCGCGAGGTGCGCCTTCGTGGCGATGGCGACGCCGAGGACGAGCGCGGAGTAGAAGATGCGCCGACGGAAGAGGAGGTAGAGGGAGCCGAAGAAGAGCGCCGTGGGGAGGAGGTCGAGCTGGCCGTGGAAGTAGGTCGCGTAGAAGACGACGGGGCTCATCCACCAGACGCGGAGGGCGTCGTCGACGTGGAGCCGGAGCCAGCGGATGAGGAGCCAGAGGACGGCC
>JBILLV010000573.1:0-3822 GCA_044375895.1 Polyangiales bacterium
TCGACACGCCCGCGGGCGACCAGGGACCCGCGGAGGATCGCGCGCCGATCGACACGCGCGCCCAGACCTTCACGTACCAGGCGGGGCCGTGGCGCGTCGCGGCGGGCGGCGAGAGCAGCGACCAGTGCGAGTCGTGGACGCTCCACAACGAGGAGCCGCTGTACATCAACGTCGTGGAGATGGACGCGACGGCGGGGATGCACCACTCCAACTGGTTCTTCGTGCCCGACGACAACTACGCGGGGCCCGACGGGACGTGGCGCTGCGCGGCGCGGAATTTCGACCAGGGGACGGCCTCGGCGCTCGGCGGCGTCTTCTTCGCGCAGAGCACGCAGGTGACGCGCGAGGCGCAGCGCTTCCCCGAGGGGACGGCCTTCGTGGTGCCGCCGCACGCGCGCGTCATCGGGCAGCTCCACATGCTCAACACCAGCGCGATGGCCCGCGACGTCCGGCTCTCGCTGACGGTGCAGACGCTCCAGCGCTCGGCCGTCCGCACGCGGCTCTCGCCCTTCTACCTGGAGTATCACCCGCTGGAGATCCCCGCGCGGAGCCGGGCGCAGTTTGACGTGCGCTGCGACCTCGACGCGCGGGCGCGCCTCGCCACCGGGGCGCCCCTCTCCATGCGCTTCTTCTACGGGCTCGCCCACTACCACGAGCTCGGCGCGCAGATGCGCGTGACACTCACGGGCGGGACGCGCGACGGCGAGACGCTCTACCAGGTGGACTCGCGGCAGGGCGAGTCGTGGGCCCGCACCATGACCCCCTCGGTGGACATCACAGGGGCGACGGGCCTCAAGCTGACGTGCGTGTTCGACAACCCGCGCAGCACCCGCGCCCGCTACGGCATCGGGCAGAACGAGATGTGCATCTGGCTCGGGTACACCGACTCGCCCTGGCAGTGGGCCGCGCGGGCCCCCGCGTCGGCGCGCAACACCGTGGTCGAGACCCGCGACGGGACGATCTACAACACCTCGCCCTGCTCGGAGATCGTCGCGCTGCGCTCGCGCTTCCTGAACGACTGAGGGGGTGACTCCCCGCCGCGTCTGTCACGTCGCCCTTGATGATCTGCGCCCCGGCTGCGTATCACTGCCACCCCCTTCGTTCATCACCCTCCGCGCACCACAGGTCGCCCATGAAGCTCTCGCCCGCGCTCGTCGCCCTCCCGCTCGCCTTCCTCCCGGCTTGCACGCTCACGGGCCGCACCAGCATCACCACCCGAACCACCGTCGCCACGCCCCAGTTCAACCCCGCGGTTACGGCCACGGTGGCGGTGCCCAACGAAGGGGTGCAGGTGCTCCAGGCGCAGTGCCAGCAGGGGACGCAGGAGGCGTGCAACGGCCTCGATGACAACTGCAACGGCGTCATCGACGAGGGCTGCGGGTACTCCGGCGGCAACATCCAGATCACCGCCGCGTGGCAGACCTCGTCGGACATCGACCTCCACGTCTTCGACCCGACGGGGGCGGAGATCTACTACGCGGCGCGGGCGAGCGCGTCGGGCGGCCGCCTCGACCACGACGCCAACGCCGCCTGCCGCCCCGAGCCCCCCACCGTCGAGAACGTCTTCTGGGAGACGCCCACCCCCCCGAGCGGCACCTATCAGGTGCGGGTGATGGCCTACGACATGTGCGGCGTCCCGGTGACCCCCACCACGCTCTCCATCTCCGTCGGCGGGCGCATCCTCGGGACGTACCGGGTCGACATGATGCAGCGCGGGCAGCAGTTCACCATCCCCTTCACCATCCCGTGAGCGCGGCCCTCGACGGGCTGGCCCGCGCGGCCGGCGTCCCCCTCGACCACCCCGTCCTCGTGCGGGAGCGGCCCTTCCTCGACCACTGGGCCGCGACCCTCCTCGACCCCCGCGACCCGCAGCGCCCCCGCTGGCTCGCCCTCGAGCTCGACCAGATCGTTCGCAACCGAAGCATCGCCGCCGAGGTGAGTGATTTCGCGCGGCTCGACGGGGCCGAGGCGCTCGACGTGGGGTGCCAGCTCGGGGCGCTCCCGGTGGCCCTCGCCGAGCGCGGGGCGCGGGTGACGGGCGTCGACGTCGACGACGGGCTGCTCGACGGCGCGCGCCGCCGCTGCGACTGCTACGGGGCCGCCGCGACCTTCGTAAACGCCAACGCCGAGGCGCTCCCCTTCGAAGACGCGCGCTTCGACGTGGTCACCTTCGTCGACGTGATCGAGCACGTGGACGACGCCCGCGCCGCCGTGCGGGAGCTCGCGCGGGTGCTGCGCCCGGGCGGGGTGCTCTACCTGTTCGGACCCAACCGGTTCTCGCCCGCCAACCTTCGTTCGGATCCGCACTATCGCCTCGCGGGGGTGAGTGCGCTGCCCCACGACCTGGGCCGCTGGTACGTCACCCGGGTGCGGGGCTTTCCGCGCTACGACGTGGGGGTGCTGCCGGTGGGGGGGCGGGTGTCGCGGTGGCTGCGCGACGACGGGCTGCGGCTGGTGCAGACGCCCGCGGACGACGCCGAGCGCTGGTGGCGCGGGCGGGCGATCCCGTGGGGGGTGGCGGGGGCGCGGCTGTGGGGCAAGGCGCGGGAGAGCTTCGCGTCGCTGTTCCGACTGGTGGCGGTGAAACCCGTGGTAGACAGAGGCGCATGAGCGCGTCCCTCGACGACTACCTCCGCACCTACCACCGCGACCACCAGCACCCGATGAACCGACTCACCCACCTCGTCGGCATCCCGATGATCGTGGCGTCGCTCCCGCTGATCGTGAAGCGCCCGAAGGTGGGCATCGGGATGTTCACCGCTGGGTGGGCGCTCCAGTTTCTGGGGCACTGGTTCGAGGGGAAGCCGCCGTCGTTCGCGTCGCGCGATTGGCGCTACCTCGCCATCGGCCCGATGTGGATCGCGAACGAGTGGGCGGAGATCGTGACGGGCAAGGCCCTCTACACGCCGCCGCCGGCGCCGGACGAAGCGGCGTAGTCGGCGCCCGCGGGGCGACCGGCGGGCGGGGAGGTCGGCGCGGAGCTCGCCGGTCGCCAGCGCGCGAAGGCAACGGGGGGTGTGCGCTACGGGGCGGGCGTGACGGCGTTGGAGCCGGACGTGGCCATGCCGTGCATGAAGGCGATGGCGTGGATCATGCGCAGGAGGAGCGCCGTGTCGCGGTGGGCGGGTTCGTACGGGGTGACGCGGGCGCCGGTGGGGGTGCCGTTCTCCGAGAAGGCGCCGGAGGCATCGACGGTGATGAGGGTCGTCGTCCCGCGGTTGACGGCCTCCAGACCCTGCGCGGTGAAGCGGAAGCGGGGACCGTCAGAGCCGGTGCTCCAGGGCAGCGTGACGGTGCCATCGGCGTTGAGGCGGAGCAGGTCGTCGCCGCGCACGCTGACCACCCGGTTGCGCTCGACGCGGCCGAATTGGTCGGTCCCCACGCCCGTGCTCCCGTCGGCCTGGAGGGCGGTGGGAACGGTCCCGTTGGACGGCCCCGACGCCGGGGGGACGATCGTCATGGGGGCGACGACGAAGCCGTAGCCGTTCGACGCGGGTGCGCTCGCCGTCGTCCCGGCCGCGGTGGGAGAGGTCGTCGCGCACGCAGAGACGAGCAGCAGCGAGACCAGGGCGACCGACTTGAGAGAAGTGCTGACCATGGGTGAACTCCTACGTGTGACATCCCCGCGTTGCGCGGCGATTCACGGCGGCCTTGTACGCTCTACCCTTCGGCGGGTTCAACAAGCGCTTCGCATGGCACGCGCGAACGGGTGTAAAGGTCTCGCGTCACCATGCGCCCCACGTTGCTGCTCCTCCTCGGCCTTGCTTCCGCATGTCGCAGCGCGCCGACGGCTTCACCGACGCCGTCATCCCGCCCCATGCC
>JBILLV010000574.1:0-3814 GCA_044375895.1 Polyangiales bacterium
CCACGCAGCGAGCCCGCGCGCCCGCGGTGTCGCAGAGCGGGAGCATCGGGTCGCGGCAGTCGGCGTCACGGGCGCAGGCCCCGCAGCGCTGGCGGGCGGTGTCGCAGACGGCGAGGCCGCGGGAGGCATACGCGTCGGGCCCGAGCGCGCACTCGGCGTCGTTGCGACACTCGCCGCAGGTCACCCGCGTGGGGAGCGGGCGGTTGGTGGTGGTCCCGTCGCCCACCTCGCCGGCGAGGTTGCGTCCCCAGCACCAGAGCGACCCGTCGCGGCGGAGGGCGCAGCGCGTGAAGGCGCCGAGCGAGGCGATCTGGGTGACGTTGTCGAGCGGGCGCGCGTCGGGGCCGAGCACCGGGGTCGCGGTGTTGCGCTGCGTGGTGGTGCCGTCGCCCACCTGGCCGTACTGGTTGTCGCCCCAGCAGCGGACGGTGCCGTCGGCGAGGAGCGCGCAGGTGCCAGTGAGGGCGTGGCGCGAGGTGGCGGCGCCCGTGAGGGGGGTGGTTCCTGCGAGGACGGGGGCGGGGGTGGCGCGGTCGGTGGTGGTTCCGTCGCCGAGGGCGCCGCGGGTGTTGCGACCCCAGCACCACACGGAGGTGTCGGGGCGCACCGCGCAGAGGTGGACGGGGTAGTCGGGCGTGCCGTCGGAGTCGTTGGCGTCCTCGGTGTGAATCTGCGCCGCGGTGAAGGGCGCCGCGCCGAGCACCACCTGCCGCGCGTAGGGCGTGTCGGCGTGGTCGAGCGGCGGGAGGAGCCCGATGGCCCCGGTGCTCCCCCAGCACCACACCGTGCTGTCGTCGCGCAGCGCGCACGCCGCCGAGCGCGTGATCATGTAGCGGGTGAAGTTGCGCATCGGAACGCCCATCGCATCGACCACGGGGCGGGGGACGTCGCGGACGTTGAGGGTGCCGTTGCCGTTCATCCCCGAGGCGTTGTAGCCCCAGCACCAGGCGCCGTTGTCGGACGCCTGGGTGGCGCAGCCGGCCGCGTAGCCCATCGCCACCGAGCCCGGCACCGCCGCGAAGGGAGGCCCATCCGCCGCTCGCAGGAAGCGCGTCGGAAACACCTGCGCGGTCTCCCACGCGCCGCGGCAGCCGTCGGTGTTGTCGCCCCAGCACCACATCTCGCCGGTCGCCGTGACGGCGCACGCATCGCCGAACCCGACGGTGACGTGACGGACGCCCGTGAAGGCCGGCCCCATGGCCGAACGGAGCGTCACCGCCGGGCGCGTGCTCGTGCCGCCTCGCCCCCACTGGACGAGCGTCCCATCCGCGTCATCGAGCACGGCGGCGCCGTACGACGACGTGAGGTTGTCGCCGCGACGGCGCCGGTAGCCCGCGTAGTCGCCGACGCTGAGCTCGCGAAAGCGACAGTCGTCTTGCGAGACGTAGCGCCCGAGGGCCGCCTGCGCGCCCGCGGGCGTGGGCGCGAGGAGAGCCACCGCGACCGCACACGCGGCGGGGAGGAGGAGCGGGAGAGAGGGCTTCATCGAGGGTGTGACTCCTGCGGGGCAAATGCGGAGACGCACGAGCCCACGCGTGTCGATGTCACCACAGGGCGGAGCGGCGCGGGGCGGGAATGCGTCGCGGCGCCCTGGCGTTGCCCCTCCGCTGGTAGACTCCCTCCCGATGGACCCGGTGATCACGACGCGTTGGCTCCTCCTCGGCGGCGCGTGCCTCGTGGGGGCTGCGCTCGCCGCCCGCCGCACGCGCCGCGAGGCTGCGCGCGAAGGTGTCCCTGCGGACGTCGCCCGCGTGGGCTCCCTCGAAGGCGTCGCCGAGGGCACGGTCGTCGCCCTTCACGGCCGCCTCCGAGCGCGGGGCGCCACCGACGACGAGCCGCTCGCCGTCACCGCCCACGACCGCGCGGGCAAGACGTGGCGCGCCAACGTCACCCGCCTCTACCTCGCGCTCGACGACGGCGGCGAGGTCGACCTCGACGGCCCCGTCACCGTGCGCCGCGGATCGATCCGCGCGCCCCTACACGGGGAGAGTGGCGAGCGGGTGCGGGCGTGGGTCGCGGTGCTCTCCGGGCTACCGCGGCGGGCGGTCGACAAGAGCGTGCGGGCCGTCTACGCGGTGGCCCGCGACGAGCGCGCGGTGGTGGTGGGCCGCGCCCGCATCGAGGTGAGCGCGGGGGCGCACGACGGCACCTACCGCGAGGCCCGCGTCGTACGACGGGCGGTGCTCCTCCCGTTGGACGACGGGCATGTCCACGTGTACGGCGACGCCCCGGCCGACACGGGTCGCATCGCCGGGGCGACCCTCCGCGGCGGCGTGAAGGGCGGCCTCCTCGGAGCGCTCGCGCTGATGGGCCTCGGCGCGCTCCTCCTCCGCGTGGCGGCGCCGGGCGTGCAGTACCGCTTCGAAGGGACGCGGATGTACGGGGTGTTCAGCGGGCGGCCCTGGGCGGCGCGGTGGGCGCGGCTGTCGTTCACCGCCGAGGCGCGCGCGGAGGTGGCGCTCGCGAAGGCGGCCCACCTGCGCGCGCGGCACGACGAGGCTTCGGTGCGCGAGGCGCTCGAGCACGCCGCCCGCGCGCGCGACTGCCAGCTCGGCTACGACATCGCCTCCGCCCACGGCCTCTGGAACGAAGCCCGCGCCCTCAGCGCCCACTGCCCGCGCGTCATCGCCAACCGCGAGGGCCTCGCCGATTTCGCCGCGGGCGACCTCGGTGCTGCCAGCGATCACCTCCCCTCGCGCGCCGCTGAAGTCGCCGCGTACATGGGCACCGACACGCTGCTCACCGCCGCCCGCGTCCACCTCCTCGCGGGCGACCTCGCGCGCGCCCAGCGGGTGGTGCGCGCGATGGCCGTCATGCGGCCGCTCGCCTTCGACCGCAGCACCCGCAGCCCCTCCCCCCTCGACGGCGACCGGTACCGCCAGACCCTCGCGTGCGTCGGCGACCACCTCGGCTTCCTCCTCGACGAGCCGTCCACCCTGGCCTCGCTGCGCAACGCCGCGCGCCCACAATCACGCGACTGGTGCGCCACGCTGTACCTCGACGCGCGCCGCCAGCGCCCCGAGCGCGCCCCCGCCGACTCGATGTGGGAGCTCGTCGGCGCGCAGCACGTCGACCTCCGCATCGCCCGCGACGACGTCACCAGCAACCGCGTACGTTCCCCCTGCGGCGAAGACTGGACGGCGCTCCTGGTGGCCACCGACGCGGCGATGGAGCGCCGCTGGCCCGGCGTCGACCACGCGCTCGCGAGCAACCACCTGCACGGCGACGCGGCCCCCGAGCGCATCGAGGCGCTCTGCTCCACCGCGGCCTTCGAAGCGCTCGCGGGCGACGCCGCCGCCGCGCGGGGCTTCCTCGACGACGCCTACGGTTCGCTCATCCGCGCCGAAGGACCCGATCGCGCCCCCTGGCACCTGGACGCCTCCCGCGACGTCGCGACGCTCCGCGCGGTGGTCGAGCTCATGGCGGGCCGCGACGACGACGCGCGCGTGTGGCGGGGACGGGCGCGCGGAGGCAGCGCGGCGCTGCATCGCCTCGACGCCGTCCTGGCCCTCCGCGCGGGGTCGCGCGACGCCGAAGTGCTGCTCGGCGCCGAGCGCGCGATGCCCACCGACAACGCCACCGGCTGGCGCGCCGGGGCCGCGGGCGACGCCAACGCCCTCCTCCGCCAGCTCTACACCGCCTCCTGGAACGGCCTCGGCCCCTGGATCCTCTACGGCGCCCCCCGCGTCCCCGCCGCGCGCCGCGCCGACCTCGCCACCTGGGTCCGCTGGAACGCCCCCGCCCCCTGCGTCACCTGCTCGCTCCGTCAGCGCGTGGTGGCCCTCCACGAGCGTCAGGTGGCGTCCCGCGCGTA
>JBILLV010000002.1:0-136078 GCA_044375895.1 Polyangiales bacterium
GCGAGACGCTCGCAGACGAGGGAGCCCTTGCCCCCGCTCCGCGGGGGTGAGGGCGCGCGGCAGCGCGGAGAGGGGGCCGTGACGAGCGGCACCGTCACACGGTCCGCGATGCGTCAACGGCCAAACCCGAGTCTGACCGCGCGAGTCGTCGCTACTCGCAGGTCACCCGCGTCACCAGCTCGTGGCGGCCCGCCGCGAGCCGCGCGAGCTGTCGCACCACCGGGTGCGTCTCGGCGCGCCCGAACACGTCGTAGTGGTCGGCCACCTCGCGCTGCACCCTCGGCGCCTCGCCGGTCTGCGTCACCGCGCAGCGCCTCGTGCCCGCCGTCCACTGCCAGGCGTCCGCCGCCAGCGTGCCGCGCAGGTGCCAGTGCCAGCCGACGTCGCGCGCCGCGCCGGTCACCTCGACCCCGTCGCGCACCACGAGCGTCGCCCCTTCGAACGCCACCGTGCGCGACACCGTCACGCCCCCCTCGGCGAAGCGCGACGTCACCGCGTTGCCTGCGACCGTGAGCGCGCCCGGTAGCCCCGGCTGACCCGCCCCGAGCGCGCGGGGCTGCACGTCTTCCACCGTGATGCCCGAGGCCGCGTCGGCGCGCGCCAGCGGCGCCCGGTCTTCGTAGCTGTTGTAGCCCGAGGTGCCGAGCACCAGCGTGCCGCCGACGGCGAGGGCGAGCGTGGCGACGTCAGGGCGCTCGTGACCAGCTCCCGCGAGCGCACCGTCCCTTTCACCCAGCACGAAGCCCTGCATCGGAACGCCCGCTGCGGTGACCCCATCCACCCGCGCGGTCCCCGCCTCGGGCCACACCCGCTGCATCGGGAGCATCACCGCGGGCGACGGCGCGGCGAGCGCGAAGGCGAGAAACGGGTGCACGAAGAGGCTCGACCCCGTGCTCCCGGTGGCTCCGTCGAGGGTCCAGTGGGCGTAGGCCCGGCGGTTCACCATCGATTCGAAGAGCGGGGACGGCTGGCTGCTCAGACGGCTGTCGTCGACGTAGGCGAGCCAGCCTCCGTCGGTCTCCAGCGAGGCGCTCCACTGGACGAGGTCGCGGAGGCGCGCGTCGGTCGACGGGCGTCGCACCTCCACCACGCCCAGACCGCACGCGGAGACCATGTGCGCCGGGCAGCGGATGCACTGCGCGTCGGGGCCGCCCCAGGCGCGGTCGACGGCGGCGAGGGCCGGCGCGGCGATCTCGAAGCCGTAGGAGAAGTACATGCTCCCCTCGGCCCAGCCCGCCACATCGCCGGTCTGCTGGCGCACCGACGCGCTCATCTGTGCGAGGGCCCAGCGCAGTACGTCGTCGCTCACCGCGGACGAGGGCGTCACCATCGCCGCCGCCGCGAAGCCCGCGCCGAAGCGCATGCTGTGGTTGTCGAGGTGCCCCGCAGTGAAGAAGAGCCCGCCCGCGAGGAGCCACGCGTCGAGGCTGGCGGCGGCGGTCGCGACAGCCGTGCGGGCGGAGGCGAGCTGTTCGGGCGTGACGCCGTCAGTGGCGGAGAGCAGGTCGACGGCCGCGGCCATCCCCAACAGCCCCGCCCCCATCCGCAGCGGAACGTCCGTCGCTGTGCGCAGCCACTCCGGTGAGATGGCCATCGCCGCGAGGGTGCGGAGGCTCACCGACGCAGCCGTCGCGTCGCGGTCGTGCCACGCGACGAAGGCGGCCCCGAGCGCGCGCGTGGCGAAGGTCTGGAAGGCGCCCGCGTTGCCCGTCGCGAGGGCGGGCGGATTGCCGCGCGCGTACACTCGGGCGCGTTCGAGCAGGGTGCGCGCGGTGGCGTTCGCGTCCATGGGGGCGCGCAGCGATTCGAAGCGGAGGCCGGGCGCGACGAGGACGCTCACCCCCGGCGGCGGCGGGGTGCGGAGCGCGCGGAGGAGGACTTCCGCGGTGTCGGCGCTGCACCGCGAGGGGGCGTCAGGGGCGACGTCGGGGGCTACGTCGGGGGAGCTGTCCAGGGCCACGTCGGGGGCGACGTCGAGCGCTGCCTCCACGGCCGCGTCGCTGGCGGCGTCGGCGGCTGTGGTCGTGTCGGGCGCGGCGTCGTCCGTGCGGGCGATGTCCGGCGCCGCATCGGGGGCGGGCGCGTCTGCCACGTCGGGTGCCGCCGACGGTGCCGGAGACGCGCAACCGAGCGCGGCGAGCAGCAGCGACGCAGCGAGCGAGGCTTGGAGGCGCGCGGGGGCAGCGTGGGCCATGGGTGAGAGATTGCGTACACGACCCGCGCGCCCCGTTGCACGCACGAACCGCTCGGTCACACCGCGAGGACAGGGACGCCGTGGTCGTCGCGGTCGGTGAGGATCTCGAAGGCCGCGCGGCTCTCGGTGGTGAGCGTGACAGGCGCGCGGCCGGGGCGGCGGAGGGTGAGGGTGCAGCGGGCGAGCTTGGTGTTGAGGCAGGTCTTCCGGCCGCCGGGCGGGTTGTCGTAGGGGAGGCCGACGAAGCGCTCGCGGGGGGCTTCGATGCGGCCCTCCACGGAGACGTCACCGCGGCGTGAGGCGAAGCGCCAGCCCGTGAGGTCGTAGCGCCCGTCGGCCCGGAGCGCGGTGCCGAGGCCGTTGAGCGCGATCTCCTCGCCGTCGTGCCGGAGCACCAGGAGCGTCAGCCACGGGCTCCACACGGGGCCTAGCTTCACGCGCGCGGTCGAGACCTCGAGGAAGCTCTCGGGCGCGTTGTCGAAGCCGGCCACCTGGCCCCAGGCGTACGCGTCGGTGTGGCGCGCCCCCCAGTTGTGGTTCTGGCTGCCGACCCACCCCTCGATGGCGTGACGCTCGCCGTCGACGCGCACCTCGCCCTGGAAGGCCGCGAGCGGAGAGCCGACGAGCGCCTTCGCCTTCGGGAGCGGCCCCGCGTAGAGCCCCTCGGCGAGCAGGAGCAGCGGCGCGGAGGGCGAGGTGTAGCGAAGGTCCCAGGCGAGGGTGTGCCCGCTGGACGACGCGCTCCCGGACAGCTTCGCGGGGTCGAGGGAGGCGTCGCCGATGCGCGCGGACAAGGCGCTCGCCGAGAAGGCGCAGCGCGCGAGAGGGACCACTTCCTTCACCGCGGTGACGACGTTCGCCTCGCCGTCAAACCAGATGGCCCAGAGCTCACCCACGGCGTCATTGGGGCGACCCTGCGGGGAGAAGACCGTGTAGCGAATCCAGAAGGCGAGCGGGCGCGTCGGGTGGTTGGCCCGCTGGAAGTAGCTCTCGTAATGGCCGCCCGCTTGACCGGCGTAGCGGAAGGCGTTGCATGCGTCACGTTGCATCGGGGCGATCGTAGGTCGGTGGCGTGGGGCGGACCATGACCTTGGAGGTCAACCCGTCCCGCGGAGGAGCGCCGTCAGCGCCGCCCGGAGCTGCGGGTGCGCGTCGAGGCGGCGGACGTACTCCATCTCCGACGCCCCACCCTTCGCGCGGATCACCTCCACCGCCGCGGCCTTCGCGTCGGCGGGCCACGCCTCGACGCCCTCGAGCGCGCACACCACGGGGGCGAAGGACTCCCACGCGAGGCGCTCGTCGGCGGGCCACGCGACGAAGGGCGACACCCCGAGGCGCGCCGCGGCGCCGTCGCCCGACACCCCCGCGAGGCGAAGGCCCAGCGCGGGCGCCGCCGGGAGCCACGATCGTTCGGGGGCGAACGGTTCCCAGTACACGTGGGCACGGGCGAAGCGGCGGAGGGTGGTCTCCGACGAGCGGTGCGCGGGGCGCTTCTTCATGGCCGCGAGCTCGCGGGCGAGGAGCTTCTGCGCGCTCACGTCGCGCGGGGCGAAGCCGAGCTTCTGGTAGAACCAGAAGGCCCCCGTGGCGATCCCCTCGTCGTTGCCCTGACCGAGCTGGTAGGGCTCGATGGAGAACGACCGCGCCCCGAGCAGGTGGTGGGCCACCGCGAGGACGCGCGCGAAGAGATACGCCGCCTCACCGCCGCGGAAGGTGGGGAAGGTGTTGAACGACACCTCCGCCGCACCGAGCAGCGAGTCGGTCTGCACGTAGCCCACGGGGATCCCGTTGCGCAGCATGATCCAGCCGTACACCGCGGGGAGCGGGAGGCGTCGCGGGGCTTCGGTCCCGATGAGCACGAAGGAGAGCCCGTCGCCGTCGTCCACCGACACCACGTCGCGCTCGGTGCCCCACGCGAAGGCCGCGAGGTCGCGCTGGCGGGTGATCATGCAGTCGCGGGCGAGGTCGAGGGCGGCGCGCGCGGCGGCACCCGTGAGCGGGGTGAAGGACCGAGGCGGGCGCGCGAGCTCGGCGCGGAGGTCGGGGCGGCCACGCACGGGGACGGTGCGCTGCGCCGTGACGGCCAGTCGTGCGGTGGTGCGCGACGGCGTGGTGGCGGTGGGGTGGAGGACGTACGCGGCGTCGACGGCCTCGTGGAGCTGCTCCTGCACCAGCGTGTCGGGGGAGAAGCGCGCGATGAGCGACGCGAGGTGGGCGGCGTCGGTCGACTCGCCGCGCAGCCGGTCGAGGGCGGCGCGCACCGGGAGCTCCGCCCGGCGCACGGCCTCGGCGACGTCCTTGCGGAGGAGGAAGGGGTACGCGGCGCGGAGGCGGTCTTCGAACTCCGGCGCGCTCCAGTCGAGCGCGAGCGCGTCGGGGAAGCGCCGCGCGAGGTGGCGGAGCGACATCCAGAAGAAGCGGTAGCGGAGGGACGTCCCCGCGAGGCCGGTGTCGTCGAGCCGGGCGCGGTGGCGGGCCAGGTCGCGGCGGCGCGAGAAGGCGTCGAGGGCGTCGAGGGCCTGCGCGTGCAGCGCGTCGTCGTCGGGGTACGCGGCCGTCCAGAGGAGCGCCTCGTGGTAGCGCAGCAGCGCGGCGGGGGAAGGGAGCGCGGCGCGCGCGAGGGCCTTCAGCAGGCGGCGCTTCACGTCGGCGTCGGCGGGCGCGTAGGCGAGGCGGAGGGACTCGAGGCGGCGGAGGTCGCGCGTCATGGGCCGCGCGAGGATAGAGCGGATCAGCGCGGGAGGCGCAGGCGATAGCGGGGGACGCTCTCGTCCCACATCGCGCTCCAGCCCGTGTAGTGCACCAGCACCGTGCCGTCCGCGTGGACGCGGATCACCTGCGCGTTGTGGTACCCCGCGCCCCACTCCACCCGCACCGCCTGCCCCTCCGCGAGGCAGGTGCTGCCGAGCACGAGCACCCCGTGCTCATCGGCGGGGGGCGGCGCGACGACGGGGGCGGGCTGGGCCGGGGCCTGCACCACGATCACCACCGGGCCGCGGCGCCGGAAGAAGGGCCGCGGCGCGGGGACGGGCGGCGCGAACGAAGGGCGGAAGTACGCGGGGCGCGCCGCCACCACCGGCGCCTGCGCCGGGTGACCGCGGTAGAACGACTGGGCCTCGGCGGGCGCCGCGAGCGAGAGGGCGGTGAGCGAGGCAACAGCGGCGAGGAGCGAGAGGGCGGACTTCATGGTGAACCTGCGCTTTCCGCGCGGCGTCGAGTGCGCCGCGTGACTGGACTCATTGCAGCCCCCGTGCCTCACGAAATCGCTTGAATTTGCGTGGTTTGGAGGCGCCGTTGGGCGGGGCGTCGACGCCCCACGCCGGGGAGCGAGCGCCCCACCGGGCACATCGAAGCTCGATGCGGTACCCGCTTCCCCCCGGTGCACCCTCGACACGACGCCGCCAACGGTGCTTCGTTGCCGCATGCGCTCCTTCGCTCCGCTCGCGATGCTGGTGGGCCTCTCGGCGTGTGCGGCCGACCCCGAGGTGATCGCCCCCGACGCGGCCGTCTTCCCCGACCTCGGCGTCCTCGACCGTCCCACCACCGACGTCGCCCCGCTCGACGCGCGCCCCGACGCGCTCGACGCCACCCTCGACCGCGCGCCCCTCGACGTGGCGCGTCCCGACGTGCCCGATGTCACCGACGCGGCCCCCGACGCCGACGCGATGACGGTGCGCTGCGCGACGGGCCTCGACAGCGACGGCGACGGGCTCACCAACGACGCCGAGTGCGCCGCGGGGACCGATCCCTTCAACGCCGACAGCGACATGGACGGGGCCTCCGACGGCGCCGAGGCCCGCTACCCCCGCGTCTGCGTCGCCACCGACCGGGCGCGCCAGCGACGCCCGCCCGTCGCGTGCACCGCCGACGCGGGCTGCATGACGGGCGAGCGCTGCCTCGGTCTCGACCCCCGACGCCCCGACTCCGACGGCGACGGCGTGACCGACGGCGCCGAAGACCCCGACGCCAACGGGCGCATCGAGGTCGCCCGCGGTGAGACCGATCCGCGCCTCTGGGACACCGACGGCGACGGCACCAACGACGGGATGTCGGGCCTCGCGATCTGCCGCCCCGACGGGCTCGCCACGGTCACGTAGACGGCCCTCGCGTCGGCCCCCGTGCAGGTGGGCTTCGACCCGCGCTGGGGGACGGCCCGTCGCTTCACCGGCACCATGAGCCGCAGCGCCGCGGCCCTCGACGACGCCGCCGCGCAGGTGGCCGCGCTCGCGGCGGTGATCCCCGCGACGGGCGATGTCCGCGCCGAGGCGACGCGCGTGGAGGGCATCGTCACCGCGGCCCTCGGCGCGGGCGTGACCCCGGTGCTCGTCGGCCGCTCGCTCACCACGCACGAGATGAACCCCGCCGTCACCTCCACCTACCGCGTGGCCCGCGCGACGACGGCGCCCGCGCTGCGCGACGCGATCCTGGCGCCGCTCACCGGGGCGACCCCCACGATGAGCATGGCCTACGGGATGGCCGCGGAGTTTCTCGTCGACGTGACCACGGTGCGGCGCACGATGGGCCGCGCGGCCAACGTCGACGACGTCGTGGTGACCGTCGCGCCCCGCGCGCTGGCCGAAGACGACGCGATGCCCGCCGGGCTGCGCATCGCCGACCTCACCAACACCACCGCGCTCGCCGAGAGCGACAAGGGCCTGGGGTTCCAGTGTCAGCGCGTGGTGGCGCCGGCGCCCGCGCGGGTGGACTTCGTGTGGACGGTGGACGTCTCGGTGTCGATGGGGCCCTACCAGGTGTCCATCGGCGACACGGCGCAGCGCTTCTTCCAAGACCTCAACGCCGCCGGGGTCGACTTCCGCGTGGCCGTGCTCAAGGCGGCCTCGACGCCCTTCGACTTCGCGCGCCCGGCGCCGGGGCTCGTGTGGGTCTCCGGGGCCTCCCCCACGGGCGCGCAGGAGCTCGCCTGGCGCGTCACCGTCGAGCGCTACCAGAACCTGGCCACCGATCGCCTCTGGCCCTACGGCAATGGCGGCGCCTTCGTCGTCCAGCTCGACGAGGAGCCCCTCGCGGCGGGCGTCCTCGCGTTCGAGCAGCTCGCGGCGGGCGCGATGGCCGGCGCCCCCGAGGCCCAGCGCACGCGCGACGGGGCGCGCCTCGTGGCCTTCTTCGTCGCTGACGAGACGGGCGCCAACGACGACAACCGCTATTTCGCCCGCAACACCGCCCGCTGGGGAGCCGCCTACCCCGCCCGCCTCGCCAGCGCGATCGGCTTCTTCCGCGACCGCCGCATCCTCACGTTCGGCATGGTCAACGACCAGGCGACCGACTGCGCCGCCAACAACGTCGCCGACATGCGCAAGTGCGTCATCACGGGCAACGGCGGCGCGTACATCCCCATCCGCACCGCCACCCCGGCGGACGTCGCCGCGGCCATGCGGCGCATCGTGTCCGCCGTCGTCGGCGCCTCCTCGCCCTACCGCCTCGAGCGCCAGCCCATCACCAGCACGATCAAGGTGCGGGTGCGCGGCGTCGACGTCCCCCGCTCGCGGCGCGACGGCTTCGACTACGACCAGGCCTCCAACACCATCGTGTTCCGCGGCGCCACCTACCGCCCGGCGATGGGCGACGAGGTGGTGATCTCCTACCGCCTCTGGCAGCCCTGCCCCGGCGTCGGCGCCGCCTGCGCCACCTCGGGCGAGTGCTGCGCCCCGCAGGAGTGCGTCCTCGGCCGCTGCGCCGCGCCCTGCGCTCGCCTCACCGCGACGTGTGCGCGCGACGCCGACTGCTGCGCCCCCAACGCCTGCGTGATGGGTCGCTGCGCGCCGCCCACCACGTGCCGCCCCGTGGGAGAGATCTGCCGCGTCGACGTCGAGTGCTGCGCCCCCAACACCTGCGTGATGGGCCGCTGCACCGCGCCGCCGCCGTGTCGTCCCCTGGGGATGACCTGCACGGGCAACAGCGACTGCTGCTCGATGGCGTGCATGGGCGGGCGCTGCGTGCCGCCGCCGTGCCGCAACACCTCCGGGATGTGCTCCTCCGCGGCCGATTGCTGCTCCGGGAGCTGCCTCGCGGGCCTCTGCGCGCCCGGCTGATCGCTGCATCCGTGCAGCCATGAGCTGCATCCCTGCGCCCTACCGCGCCTCGCCATCCGCCCCAAGTCTTCGCGGTACGACACCCGGAGGCACCCCATGGCGACCGACATCACCGAACACGACCTCATCCTCCACGCCGACGACGGCCGCGGGCTCGCCGCCCGGCTCCACGCGCCCGTCGGGGAGGCCCGCGCGAGCGTGGTGATCCACGGCGCCACGGCGACCCCGCGGCGCTACTACGACCGCTTCGCCCGCTGGCTCGCCGAGCACGGCTACCGGGTGCTCACGTACGACTACCGGGGCGTCGGGGGCTCGCGGCGGGCCTCCCTCCGCGACGACGACGCGACGGCGAGCGACTGGGCCGAGCGCGACGCCGTGGCGGCCGTCCGTCGGCTCCGGGAGGACTACCCCGAGGCGCCGATTCTGATGGTGGGCCACTCGTTCGGCGGGCAGACCCTCGGGCTCCACGACGCGCTCCACGACGTGCGCGCGGCGGTGATGGTGGGCGTTCAGTTCGGGTACCGCGGGCACTGGCCGACGCCGGCGCGGGCGGGGCTCGGGGCGTACTGGGGAGCGGTGTTTCCTGCGGCGATCGCGCTGTACGGGTACGTGCCGGGCTGGGCGGGGATGCGCGAAGACCTCCCCGGCGGCGTGGCCCGCGAGTGGTCGCGCTGGTGCCTGAGCCCCCACTACCTCCTCGACCACGTCCCCGGTGCGCGCGAACGCTTCGCCCGCTTCACCCGCCCCGTCCTCTTCTACAGCTTCACCGACGACACGTACGCGCCGCTCCCCGCCGTGCGCAGCTACCTCTCGGCGCTCACCCACGCGCCCGTGACGCACCGCCGGCTCCACCCCGCCGACGTCGGCGGGAAGGCCGTCGGGCACTTCGGCTTCTTCCGCCCCGAGCACGCCGACACGCTCTGGCCCGAGGTGCTCACGTGGTTCGATGACGCGCTCGCGGGGCGACCGTCGCGGGTGCAGGCCACGACCCCGCCCCACACGCTCACCGAGGCCGAAGTGACCGCCGACCTCAGCTTCGGTCGCGACTGAGGGTCACCCCCGCACCGCCGCGAAGGCGTCGCTCAGAAAGCGAACCACCGTCTTCACCCGCGGCGTGCGGGCGCTCGTCGGGTGCATCGCGATCCACACGCCTCGCGGCGGCGGTGACGCGCCGAGGTCGACGCGGACGAGCCCCTCCGCGAGCGCGTCGGGGAGGAGCCCGAGGCCCGCCCCCGCGCGTACCGCCTCCAGCGCGGTGGAGACGCTGTCGGTGCGCAACGCCACCGGCGCGTCGGGCACCTGGAGGCGCAGCCAGTCGGCCTCCGCCACCGCGTAGCGCAGCCCGAACAACACCTGTGGAACCTCCCGCAGCGACGCGCGGGTGAGCTTCCGACGGCCGATGGTCCACGCCGGGGAGACGTAGGCCGAGAGGGCGATCGACCCGAGGCTGCGCCGCACGACGCCGGGCTCCTCGGGGCGCGTGAGGCGGAGCGCGATGTCGGCCTCGCCGCGCGCGAGGTCACGCACCTTCGTGCTGGTGTCGATCTCCAGCAGGAGGCCCGGGTGGCGCTCGCGCAGCCGCGGGAGGGCGGGGGCGACGAAGCGGGAGGCGAGCACCTCCAGGGTGGTGAGGCGCACCGATCCCTGCGGCGCCTCGTCTTCCTGCGCGACGCGGCGGCGGACGTCGGCGATGCCGCGCTCGGTGGACTCGGCGACGTCGGCGAGGGCGCCGCCCGCGTCGGTGAGCGAGATCACCCGCCCGCTGCGCTTCACCAGCGGGACGTGGAGGGCGTCTTCCAGGGCCTTGAGGCGCCGACCGACGGTGGTGGCGTCGACGCCGAGGGCGCGCGCGGCCCCGGCGAGCGAGCCCGCGCGGCGGACGGCGAGGAGCTGGGCCAGGTCGCTCCAGTCGAGGGGAGGGGCTGCGTCCATGCAGGGTGATGCTGCACCAGCGCAGGGGAGCGTCGCAAGCACCGCGGGCGGTGGACGTCGGTCGCCCCTTCTGCCGCGTCCTTGCCACGGGGAGCGTTCGGCGGGATGCTCGTCCGTAGCCATGGCACCGTGGACGCGATCCTCCGCCGCCGTTCTGCTCGTGTGGGCGATGTCGGGCTGCGGCGATCCGCCAGCGGCCCCGCCGGACGGCGCCGTCTGCGCCTCTCCCCCCGCGGCGGCGGGCGCGTGGAGCGTGGCGACGCCGGGTGGGCCGACGCTCCACTGGTCGCTCGCGCAGGGCTGCGTGGCCGTCACCTACGACCCCGCGCTCGCCCCCCACCTCGCCGCGCTCCAGTTGTCCGTCAACGCGTGGAACGCCCTCGCCTGCGGGCGCATGTGCTACGCGGCCCCGACCCCGTCCTCGACCCGCCCCGACCGCGCCAACCGCAACGACCGCCGGCTCCACCTCCGCCCCACGGCGACGGTCGACCCCGCGGCGTCGAGCATCTACGTCGACACGCCGACCGGGCGCATCCTCTCCGCCGACCTCGCGGTGCCGAGCGTGAAGGTGAATGAAGACGTGCGCGGCGCCTTCGCCCGCGCCCTCGGTCAGGGCCTCGGGATGCGCGCGGGGGCGACGACGGTGCCGAGCGTGCTCGCCGTCAGCATGATGCTCCGCACGAGCGCGCCGACCGACGGAGACAGGGTGCGGGTGTGCGCGGTGTACGCGCCGCCGTGGTGCGCGGACTGACGGGACGACAGAACGTGCGCAGCGGCCCAATCCTCTGCGCGAACGTTGCCTGACCGCAGAGTCTGCGCGTACCGTCGACGGCATGTCGACCTTCGCGCGTCTGCGGGTTCTCGCTGCGGTCACTGCGATCGCGGCGGGGTGTGGTTCGGATGACGTCGGCGTCGCGCCGCGCGCCGACGTCCCTCCCGCGGACGCGGTGGAGGAGGCGGGTGACGCCGGGGAGGATGCCGCCGACGACGCCGCGGAGACCGGCGACGATGCGCTCCCGCCGCAGGACACCGCGGACGACGTCGCGGACACCGGCGACGACGCTCCCGCCGTCACCCCGATGGACGTCGTGAGCCCCGACGCCCCGACGCCCGATGCTGCGTTGGACGTCGCGCCCGACCGCGCCCCCGACGCGGCCCTCGATGTCGCTCCCGACCGCGCCCCCGACGCGGCCCTCGATGTCGCGCCCGACCGCGCCCCCGACGCCGCCCTCGACGTCGCGCCCGACCGCGCGCCCGACGCTGCGCTCGATGTCGCGCCCGACCGCGCGCCCGACGCTGCGCTCGATGTCTCTCCCGACCGCGCGCCCGACGTAGCCCTCGACGTCGCCCCCGATCGTGCCCCCGACGTGGCCGCGGACGTCGCACCGGACGGCCCCACCTGCGGCAACGGTCGCATCGACGCCGCGGAGGAGTGCGACGACGGCAACCGCACCCGCTGGGACGGATGCAGCGACGTGTGCCGCCTGGAGCAGACCGTGCGCATCGACACCGCGTCGCTCGTCGGCGGCGGCCGCGCGATCACGGACGCCTGCGACCTCACGGGCGACCGCGTCAACGACAACCGCCTCGGCCAGGCCCTCACCGACCTCGCCCTCGGTCAGGTGAACATGGGCCTCCAGACGTCCTTCTCGTCGGGCGGGACCATCGTGCTGGCGGCGCTCCTCGACCTCGACGACCGGACCGGCGTCAATGACCCCGCCGTGCGCGTCGCCTTCTTCGAGGGCCTCGACGCCGTCGCCCCCTTCACCGGCATGCCCGGTGAAGCCTTCGCGATCCGCGCGATGGCCCTCAACGCCGCGCGCGACCCGGTCTCCGTGCTCGCGCCCGGATCCATCGTCGCGCGCGCCCTCAACGCGGGCCCCGGCACGGCCATCCTCACGCTCGACCTCGGCGCCGGCCCCACCCCCCTCGCGCTCAGCCGCGCCACCACCCGCGCCACCACCAACCTCGACACCGCTGCGATGCGCATCGGCACGCTCACCGCCGGGCGCCTCTGCGGGGCCGTCAGCGCGGGCGACCTCGACCGGATCCCCGCCCCGATGGGCCTCCCCGCCGGCTGCCTCAGCCCCCGCGGCGGTAGCTCCCTCATGGACGTCATCGCCATCGGCTGCTCCATCTCCATCATCCCCGTGATCAACGCGCAGCAGCCCGACATCGATGGGGGCGGCGACGGGATCTTCCAGGGCGGCGCCAACCGCGTGCTCCGCGACACCAACGGCGACCGCATCATCGACACCTGCCGCGACGGCACCACCGGCGTCACGATCACGGGCGACAACTGCGCGCAGGACGCTCGCCTCGACGACGCCTACTCCATGGCCCTCTCCTACGCCGCCCGCCGCGTCGTCATCACGCAGGTGCGTTAGGCCCGCGGCGCCTTCGGCCGCGGGTTACGACGCAGCGCGTCCATCGGGGGCGTTTCCTCCCGCGGGGCGATCGGGTATACGTCCGCGCGCTGCGCAACGGCAGAAGGAGAATCGCAAGTGATCATTGGAGTCCCGAAGGAGATCAAGACCCGCGAGTACCGCATCGGCATGACGCCCGCGGGCGTCCGCCAGCTCACCCAGCGCGGGCACACGGTGCTCATCGAGGCGCGGGCCGGCGAGGGGTCGGGGCTCGCCGACGAGAAGTTCGTCGCGGCGGGCGCGGAGATCGTGCCGTCGGCCTCGGACGTGTGGGGCCGCGCTGACATGGTGATGAAGGTGAAGGAGCCCCTCCCCGCGGAGTACGGCTACTTCCGCCCGGGCCTCGTCGTCTACACCTACCTCCACCTCGCCGCCGAGCCCGAGCTCACGCGCAAGCTGATGGAGAAGAAGGTGCGGGCGGTGGCCTACGAGACCATCCAGCTCGCCGACGGCTCGCTCCCGCTGCTCCGCCCGATGAGCGAGGTCGCGGGCCGCATGGCCGTCCAGGCCGGCGCCACGTCGCTGGAGAAGTGGCGCGGCGGCAAAGGGGTGCTCCTCGGCGGCGTGCCCGGGACGCGCCGCGGCCGCGTGGTGATCCTCGGCGGCGGGGTCGTCGGCCGCAACGCCGCGCGCATCGCCGTGGGCATGGGCGCGCAGGTGACCGTGCTCGACGTGAGCGCCACCACGATGGACTACCTCGAGGACATCTTCGGCGGCGCCATCGAGACGCTCTACTCCAACCCCGCCAACATCGAGGAGGCCGTTCTCCGCGCCGACCTCGTCATCGGCGCGGTGCTCGTGACGGGCGCCAAGGCCCCGACGCTCGTCGACCGCAACCTCGTGAGCCGCATGGAGAAGGGGAGCGTCATCGTCGACGTCGCCATCGACCAGGGCGGCTGCATCGAGACCGTGCGCGCCACCAGCCACGACAACCCGACCTACGAGGTCGACGGCGTGATCCACTACTGCGTCCCCAACATGCCGGGCGCGGTGTCGCACACGTCCACGTTCGCGCTCACCAACACCACGATGAAGTACGCCCTCGCCATCGCCGACAAGGGCATCGTGGAGGCCGTCCGCCGCGACCCGGCGCTCGCGCTGGGCGTCAACTGCTACGACGGCGGCTGCACCTACGAGGCGGTCGCGCAGGCCCACGGCCTCGAGTACACGCCGCTCACGAAGTACATCGCCTGAGACGCGACGGCGGTGCTCCGCGCGGGCTCCGCTACGTCGGCGGCAGCGCGACGACTTCGAACGTCGGCTGCGCCGCCACCGACTTCTTCACCTTGCACCCCTCCATCGACCGGACGATCGCGGCCCGGTACATCTCCGGGAAGCCCTCCGGGAGCTGGAGCGTCAGCGTGATCTTCGTCGGCAGCTTCGTCTCCGGGTCGAGCTCCTGGTGCTGCGTGAGCGAGAGCCCCACCGTGGACAGCTTGCGCGCCTGGCAGAACGCCAGCGCGTAGATGCCCGTGCAGCTCGCCAGCGACGCGAGAAACAGCTCAAACGGCGCCACCGCGCTCCCTTCACCCCCCAGCTCCACGGGCTGATCGGTGTGAACCACGTACTCACCCACCTGCGCGTCGACGCGCTTGCCGCCCGGAAACGTCACCACGATGTCCTTCACGATTTCTTCTCCCTTCGGCTGTGGGAGCCCGCAGGGGTGACGAAGGGTTCACTTTCTCCGCCCCCTCTCTCGGCGAACCCCACCGCCGCCTTGTTCTCCTGCACGGTCGCGCAGTAACGTCACCCCCGCAAGGAGCGCGGCGGAGGCGGAGAGCCGGACTCTCCTCCGCGGCAACGTCGCATGCGGAGACCATCGCTCGCCTCGATTCTCGCGCCTCTGCTCGTCGGCTGCGCCGAGGCCCTCGAGCTCTCCGACGCCGCCTGGACGCCGCGCGACGCCGCGGGCGACACCGCGCGCCCCGACGCCGCCGCGGCCGACGTCTCGCTCCCGCCGCTCGACCCGCGCGCCCCCGCCGTCGCCATCACCGCCCCCTCCGAGGGAGCCACCCTCGCCGACGCCCGCTACCGCATCACCGGCACCGCCTCGTCGCTCGCTGGCGTGGCCGCCGTGGAGGTGCGCGTCGGCCCCAACGCCCCGCTCCTCGCGGCGAGCAGCGACGGCTTCGCCCGCTGGAGCGTCGAGGCCCCGCTGCCGACGGGCGCCTTCGCCATCGAAGCTGTCGCCGTCGACAACACCGGCCGCCGCAGCGAGATGCCCGCGCGGGTCAACGTCCTCCGCACGACGCTGGCCTCCGACGCGGTGAGCCCCTCGGTGACCATCACCTCCCCCGCCGACGGCAGCACCTCGCTCACGGCCCTCGCCCTCGTGCAGGGGACCACCACCGACGACCGCGGCGTCGCGCGCGTGGAGGTGCGTCGCAACGGCGTCCTTCTCACCGAGCGCCCGGTGCTCACCGACGACGCGTTCGCCCACTGGGCGCGGCTCGTCCCGCTCGACCCGGGCGCGCTCAACCTCATCACCGTCACGGCCTTCGACGCCCGCGGCGGCAGCGGGTCGTCGTCCGTGCGCATCCAGAGCCGCGCGGAGATCGACCGCAGCCCGCCCGCCGTCGCCATCACCTCGCACCGCGACGGCGACCGCGTCAACGCCGACCGCGTCGCCCTCACCGGCACCGCCTCGGACAACAGCGCCCTCCGCGAGGTGAAGGTGCGGGCGGGCCTGCGCGCGCCGGGCGCCGTCGAGCCCGCGTGGGGCGAGTGGCTCGTCGCGCGGAGCACCGACGGCTTCGCCCGCTGGAGCGCCGACCTCCCCATCCCCGTGGGCGCGGTGAGCGTGCAGGCGCGCGCGATCGACGCCGCCGGCCTCGCCACCACGGCGACCGTGGCCCTCACCAACGACTTCGTCCCCGAGTGGAGCCAGGAGGTGAGCTACCCCCTGCGCCTGCGCGACAGCGACCCGACGCCGACGGTCACCATGTCGCTCGACCGGGCGGGCGTCAACGAGGTGATCAACGCGTCGATCCAGCGGGAGACCGAGCTCCTGCGCATCAACCCGACCGCCCTCCTCACCAACGCGCTCGACGCGATCAAGGTGGCGTGCGGGACGGGCTGGCGGGCCGACAGCGCCAACCCCAACCTCGACTGCTCGCGGACGCCCCTCGGCCAGACCTTCCGCGGCGCGGACGGGCGCTGGCAGTCGTCGCCGGAGTTCGCGCTGGTGCGGCTCCTCACGATGACGCCCGCCAACGTGGAGGTCACCGGCACCAGCATCGCGCAGCTCCGGGGCATCGCCGACGCGCTCGGCCTCGGCGGCGGGTTCAGCCAGATCCTCGCCGACACGCTGCGCATCGCGCGCACCCGGGAGATCGTCACGACGGCGAGCGTGGTCACCGCGCTCCGCACGCGCTGGATGGCGTCGCACCCCAACGTTCCCGCCGACGGCACGCTCCCGGTCACCCTCTTCGACGCGATGAACGACCTCACGCCCCTCGGCGCCCGCTTCGGCCCGGCCGGCGGGCACCCGGGCGTACTCGACCCGGGCTCTCCGCCGCGGAGCGCGGTGTTCACGCCCGCGTTTCGGATGGTGATCCTCGCCGACAGCAACCTCCGCTGGCTCGACGGCCTGCAGCTCGCGCGCGGCAAGGACTACATGGCGATGGTGGTCGACACGCGGGGCCCCACCTACAACGACGTGCTGGAGTTCAGCTTCACCGACCCGGCGCGCTTCGACGTGCAGGGGATCACCCCGGCCCCGACGGTCGACCTGCGCTTCCGCATCCAGGAGAACCCCGCCTTCGTCCCCGCGTGCACGGGCAGCGGGTGTCAGGCCAACACCTCCGACGCGCCGCGCGGGACGACGTACGTGTGGTCGACGCCGCGCTGGCAGCTCGAGCACATCGTCGGCGCGGCCTCGCTCACCGAGTACGCCTCGCTGCGCAACTCGCTCTCGTACGTGCTCGGCGCGGCGCGGGTGAGCGTGGGGCAGGGGGGACAGCCCGCCGGGTGGACGGAGTTCTTCACCCTCTTCGGCATCGGCTCCCCGCCGCCGCAGCAGTACGTGTGGGAGCTCGTCAACGAGGTGGGCCAGCGCGCGCTCCACCGCGTCAACGTCGGCGGCGCCGTGAGCACGCTCGCCGAGGGGAGCGCCAACGTCGCCTTCACGCTCTCGGGCGTCCCCGTGGGGCTCACCGCCGATCAGATCCGCGCCGCCGTGCGACCCGCCCTCCAGGCGCAGGCCTCGACGCTCTCGTCGCGCCTCCTCGGCGACTACTCCCGCAACAACGGCCAGCTCGACCTCTTCTACCGCCGCGGCGCCGACGGCGCGCCGTACCTCTTCTTCGCCGCGATGAGCGACCCTCGACCGATGGCGGGCTACCGCTACACGCGCCCGGGGCTCTACTCCGCCCCGACGCTCGACGCCGCGGCGCGCGTGAGCCGCACCGACATCGCGGGCTCGGGCGACACCGCGCACGAGAAGCTCCGCGTGACGCCCGGCGAGACCGTCCTCTACGCGCAGGACGAGTCGGGCGCCGTGTACCGCCTGCGCGTGGTGGTGATGGCGGGCCGCGAGTCGGAGATCACCGTCGGCCTCTCGCGGAGGATGCGTTGAGGCGCGGCGCGCGTGAGTCTCTGGCGCTCGTGACGACGCTCCTCGTGGCGTGCGGTGGCGCCGACCCTGCGCTGCCCGACGCTGCCACCGACGCACCCGCGCCCGACGCCGCGGACGTCGCCCCTGCCGACCCCGTGGCCGCGGCGAGGCCCGGCGCGTGGACGTGGGTGCCCATCGAAGGATCCCGCTGCATGGACGGCTCGCCCACGGGGGTCGGGCTCAACACCGCGCCGGGCTCCGACGGGTTGGTGATCTTCTTCATGGGCGGCGGCGCGTGCTTCAACGAGGACACCTGCAACGGCGCGCTCCACCCCGACGGCTTCGGCGAGGGGCGCTTCCGCTCGGAGATCACGGTGCTCGGCGCGGGCGGGCCCCTCTCGCGCCGCGAGGGCGAGAACCCCCTCCGCGACTGGAACTACCTCTACGTCGGCTACTGCACCGGCGACGTGCACGCGGGCGACAACCCGGGCCCCGTCCGCGTCGGCGGGCGCGACTACGTGTTCACGGGCCACCGCAACGTCGGGCTCGCGCTGCGACGTCTCGTCCCGCACCTCGGGCACATCCGCCGGGTGCTCGCCACGGGCGTGAGCGCGGGCGGCTTCGGCGCGGCCTTCAACTACGACCAGATCGCCACCGCCTTCGGCCCCACCGTGGACGTGTCACTCGTCGACGACTCGGGCCCGCCGCTCACCGACGACCTCCTCCCGCCGTGCCTCCAGCGCACCTGGCGCACCCTCTGGAACCTCGACGCCACGCTCCCTGCCGACTGCGCGGCGTGCCGTGCGCAGGCCGACGGCGGCGGCATCTCGCGCCTCCTCGACCACCTCGTGCAGAAGTACCCCACGCGGCGCCTGGGCCTCGTTTCGTCAATGGGCGACCGCACCATCCGCGGGTTCTTCTCGTGGGGGCGCGGCGGCGATTGCACGCAGCGAGGGGACTTCCCGGCGTCGGACTACGGCGCGGGGCTGCTCAGCCTCCGTCAGCGCACCGCGGGAACCAACTTCCGCACCTACCTCCTCGATGGCACCAACCACACGTGGCTCCTCTTCCCGGGCTGGAACGAGACCCGCGTCGGGGGCACCGTGCTCAGCCGTTGGTTCGCCGACATCGCCACGGGCGGCGCCGCCCGCGACGTCGGCCCCGGCCCCGGCGCGCCGTAGGCGATCATCCCTTGTACCAGTCGTCCATCGGCGCGAGGGACCACAGCACCGACTTCCACGTGGTGTACGTGTCGACCGCCTGCGGGCCGCAGTCGCGGCCGAAGCCCGACGACTTCACGCCGCCGAAGGGGACCTCCACCGGCGTCGGGTTGTACTGGTTGATCCACACGTAGCCCGACTGGAGCTCGTTGGCGCAGCGCAGGGCGCGGTGCACGCTGCCCGTCCACGCGCCCGCGGCCAGGCCGAACTCCGTCCCGTTGGCGAGCGCGATGGCCTCGTCGTCGTCGTGGAAGCGCGTCACCGTCACCACCGGCCCGAAGATCTCCTCGCGGAACACCCGGTGCGATGGCCCCACCTCGACGAGCACCGTCGGGAGGTACCAGTGGCCGCGCGCGAAGTGGCCGTCGTCGGGAGCTACCCCGCCGCAGAGCACCGTGGCCCCCTCGGCGCGACCGACCTCGACGTAGGCCGCCACCTTGTCCCGGTGCGCGCGGGAGATGAGCGCGCCCATCTGGCTGCGCTCGTCGAGCGGGGGCAGCACCCGGATCTTCTTCGCCGCCGCCACGAGGCCCTCGACGTAGGCGTCGTAGAGCTTCGCGTGCACCAGGATCCTGCTGCCCGCGTTGCAGTTCTCGCCCTGGTTGTAGAAGATGCCGAAGGCGCCGCCGGCCACGGCCTGGGCGAGGTCGGCGTCTTCGAACACGATGTTGGGCGACTTGCCGCCGAGCTCGAGCTGCGACGGGCGGGCGAGCTCGGCGCGGGCGCGCAGCACCTTCTTGCCCGTGACCGTGCCGCCGGTGAAGGCCAGCACATCGACGTCGGGATGCGCCGCCAGGGCCGCCCCCGCGGACTCGCCCGTGCCGCACACCACGTTGAACACCCCCGGCGGCACGCCGGCCTCCAGCGCGAGGGCCGCGGCGGCGAGCATCGTGAGGCTCGTGAGCTCGCTGGGCTTGAGCACCACGCTGCACCCCACGCACAGCGCGGGCGCGAACTTCCACGCGCCGACGTAGAGGGGGAAGTTCCACGGGGTGATCTGGCCGACCACGCCCGCGGGCTCGCGCAGCACCATCCCGAGCGTCTTGCCCGGCAGCGGGAGCGACTGCCCGGCGAGCTTGCTCGCGAGGCCCGCATAGTATTCGATGATGTCCGCGGTGCCGGTGATGTCGGCGCGCGACTCGGCGATGGGCTTGCCGGTGTCGCGCGTCTCGAGCCACGCGAGGGCCTCGGCGTTCTCGCGGACCTTGCGCGCGAACTCCCACAGGACGCGCCCGCGGTGGCTCGGCTCGGCGCGCGACCAGTCGCCGCGCGCGAAGCTCGCCCGGGCGGCGCGCACGGCCGCATCGACGTCGTCGGCGGCGCCCGCGGGGATGGCGCTGAAGGCCTCCTCGGTGGAAGGGTCTTCGACGGGAAGGGTGGCGCCGCCCGACGCGGGCACGACGCGGCCGTCGATCACGTGGCCGGCGGGGCGGACGAAGCGATCGGCCTCTGCGGGGATCTTCATGAGCTAGGAGCCTCCGTTGGGCGCGCAGTCTATCCCGCAGCGCCCCCCGCCACGGCCTTCGAAAAACGTCGCGACGGACCTCCGCGACGCGCTCAGGGCGTCGGCGGCGAGAGGGTGAGGTGTTGTCGTTCGGCCCAGGCGCGGAGGTAGCGCCGCCCCGCGTTCGACACCACCCGCGCCGCGAGGAGGCGCTGGAGCGAGAGGCGCGCGGCCTCGCGGTCGCCGGGCGCCGCGCGCGTGTCGCCGAGGCGGAGGATGGCGCTGACGCGCAGCGCGACGTCCCGCGCGTCGAGTCGGCTTCGGGCGAGCGTGAGCCCTTCGGCGCGCACGGACTCGATCGAGGCGCCGCGGTGGGCGCGCAGCCACGTCGCCCAGAGGCGATACGCGTCAACGGCGAGCGACATGAGCTGCGGGGCGGTGAGGCCCCCGTCGCTCTCGTCGGCCTCGTATTGCCACGGCGGGATGGGCCGCAGGTCGTTGCCCGTCACGGCCGCGAGCACGCGGAGGTAGCGGTAGATGCTGCGGTCCTTGCCCCAGTCGAGGTCGTCGAACATGAGGGGCGTGCGCACGAAGGCGAGGACGTACGGCACCACGTCGAGGCTCGCGTGCGCCTCGAGCGCGCCGGCGAGCTCGTCGGCGGTGTGAAACGCGTGCCCGTTGCGGGCGCTGGTGAGGTAGGTGCCGATGGCGTGGAGGGTCACGTCGCCGCCCGACGCGAGCCGCGCGTAGAGGGATGGGCACTCGGGTGAGGGGCGGTTGGTGCCGGTGCGCCCGTCGCTGGTCCAGCAGTTCATGGAGCGGGCGACGAGGGCGCGGGCTTCGGTGACCGCGGGGCGCATCGCCTCCGGCACGACGGGGAGGGTGATGTTCGCGAGTCGACGACGGGGCGTGGGGCCCGCTTCGTCGGACTGCGCGCGGGCGAGACGAGGTGACGTGAGGAGCGTCGCGGCGAAGCAGAGGGCGAACGCGGTGGGGGGCAAGCGTCGTGGCACGCCGCGGATGGTGTCGCGATGTGGGCGGCGGGGCTTCGGGAAAATGATCCCTGCGCTCGTCGACGGGGCCGATGCCCTCCCCGAGGTGGCGTCCCGCTCCCCCCGACGGCGCGGCGCGACACCCCGAACATGCCCGACCGCCCCCTCGATGGGGTCCCCGCCCATCCCCGACCCTACCCGACCGCGTCGTCGACGGCGCCCCCGAGACACCCCGAACATACCCCGAGGCCCCGTCGAGGACGCCCGCGGGTATGTTCGGGGTGTCTCCCGGCGTATGGCATGCAGGCACATCCACCCGTCCTGCGTTGCAATCGCTTTCTGATTGGCTGTGGGCGGTGGTGGAGGTGGTGGCGAAGCGCGTATCGCGTTCCCCATTGCGCCGCTCGCTGCGCTCCTCTTGTTTCCCCGCACTGCCGCACAGTAACGTCACCTCCGCAAGGAGCGCGGTGGAGGCGGAGAGCGTCACCCTCCTCCACGGCAACGTCCCATGCGCCCCCAGTCGCCCTCAACGCCCCGTCACCTGCTCCTCGCCGCGCTCACCCTCGGCTGCGCCGAGACCGCTCCCCCCCGCGACTACGGCGACCCCAGCGCCCCGCAGGCCGTCACCGAGCAGGCGGGCATCGTCGCCCAGGTGCTCGCGCCCCGCGCCAGCGTCCCCCTCACCACGCCCGTCGCCGAGCTCATCGTGAGCGCGTACGTCCGCGCGCGCCCCACCGACGCGCTCACGGTCACCGTCACCGCGCCCGACGGATCCATCGTCCCCGCGACCCTGATGGGCGCCGCAGGCGCGCAGGCCCGCTTCCGCGCGAGCGTGCGGCTCACCCACGGCTCCAACGCGTTCTCCATCCGCGTCGCCACCGCCGACGAGCGCAGCATCCGGTACCTCGGCTACGCGCTCCGCTACGAGGGAGCCGCGCCGGGCCTCCGCGCGCGCCTCCAGGTGGGCGAAGGCGCCGACCCCTGCGCCGACGCGAACGCCCCCGCGGTGACCGTCACGCGAGCCCGGCGCGCGTGCGTCCGCGGCCAGGTCACGTTGGCGACGGGGCAGACATTGCGCGCGCTCACGCTCACCACGGCCGCAGGGGCGAGCGTGGCGGCGACGCCCGGCGCGGACGGTCGCTTCGCCGCGCCCGTCGACCTTCCCCCCAACGCCGAGACGCGCGTCACCGTGGCGGCGACCGACGCGCGGGGGCAGCGCACGGAGGCGGTCGCGGCGATCACGCAGGACAGCGAGGGGCCGACGCTCACGCTCGAAGGCATCGCCGACGGGAGCACCACGCGGGTCGACGGCGAGAGCTACATGCTCCGCGGCGCGGTGAGCGACCCCGCGGGCGTCGACGCGCTGCGGGTGGAGCTCGGCGGCGGTGCGGTGGTGCGCGTCGAGCCGACGGCGACGTTTCAAACGACACTACGACTCGATCCAGGCGACAACGCGCTCACCGCGGTGGCGCTCGATCGCGCGGGCAACGAGCGACGGGTGCGCTTCACGCTCTCGCGCGACAAGGTGTTCACGCTGCGGGCGCCGCCGGAGACGGGGGCCAGCGCGCAGCTCGACCTCGACCGCTTCGCCATCGAGCGGCTCTTCACCGAGGCCGACCAGCGCGCCATCAACCTGGTGGAGGTCTCGCTGCGGCCCGCGATGCTCGGCGCCCTCCGCGCCATCCGCGACCCCATCACCTCCGGCGTCGACACCTCCCGCTGGCGCGCCGCCGAGTGGAACCTCAACCGCCTCCTCAACATGACCCCCGACACGGCCGACCTCCGCGGGTCGTCCATCGAAGCGCTCCTCCAGATCGCCGGGGCCATCGGGCTGCCGCCGCCGCGCGTTCTCGCGCAGCTCCTCGACAGCACCCCCGTCACCCCCTTCGTCGACCTCGACACCGTCGCCGACGTGCTCCTCGATCAGCTCGTGGGGACGCACCCCAACGCGCAGCGCAACGCGCGCGGCGACATCGTGCTCCGGCTCACGATGTACGACGTGCTCCAAGACCTCCGCCCCCTGACGGCCCGCTACGGCCCCGTCGGTGCGCACCCGGGCTTCCTCGCGGGGATGACCACCGCCCGCACGCTGGAGTCGGGCTTCAGCATGTCGATCCCGGTTCGAAGCAACCTCCGTCCCTTCGAGGGGATCGACCTCGCCGCCAACGCCAAGCGCTACCTCTACCTCGGCGCGGGCGCGGCGGTGCTGGAACTCGACTTCTCCTCCGATCGCTTCGCTGTCGTGGGCATCGTCGACCAGCCCACGGTCGACCTCGGCTTCGCCATTCAAGAAGCGCCCACCTTCGCCCGCGCGGGCACCAGCCGAACCGCCGGGGCCGACCCGATGCGCCCCGGCTTCGCGCGCGGCGACGGGGCGGTGTGGTCGCTCGCCCCGTGGCACATCGAGCGGATCGTCGCCGAGACCGCGTACCGCCAGCTCCACAACCGCTTCATGGCCACGGCCTACGCGCGCACGCTGCGCTACAACGCCGGCGCCATCACCGACGCGGCGGTCATCGGGTGGGAGCGGGGCTGGGTCACCATCCGCACGTCGGGGGGCCTCGGCTCGCCGCCGCCGCCGACGTACGTGTGGGACGTGCTCAGCGAGGTGGCCCAGACGCGCCTCCACGACGGCGGCGTCCCCGAGGGGATGGCGAACCTCGCGTTCACGCTCCAGCGCGTGTCCATCGGGCTGACGGCCGACGACCTCGTGCGCTCGCTGCGCCCGACGCTCATGGCCCAGCGCGACGAGCTCTCGCGGCGGCTGGTGGGCTCCTCCGCGCTCGCGGCCTCCGCGGTGGACGTGTACTACACCCCGTCGAGCGTCGCGGGCGCCCCGGGATTCCTCTTCTTCCGCGCGCCCGCCGACGGGCCGGGACCGACGTACACAACGCCGGGCTTCTTCGAAGACGCCGCCCTCACGCGCCGCGCGAGCAGCACGATGGCGATGGCGGGCACCACGGACACGACGCACGAGAAGATCGCCGCGACGCCGGGCCGCACGGTGTATGTGCGCGACGATGGCGGCGCGGTGTTCGGGCTCACGGTGATGGATCGGGCGAGCGACGGGCTGCGGGTGCGGCTGTCGCGGACGCGCTGAGCGGTCGGCTCACTCGTCGGCGGGCGGGTCGCGCGGCGGAGGCTCCGGCGCGGGGACGGTCTTCGTCCGCTTGCGCGTGCTCTTGAGCGAGACGTCGCCGCGCACGTCGGGGCGCACCGCGGTGGTGGTGCCCTGCTCGTCCTCGGTGGGCTTGAAGCGAACCTCCATCTTCACCTCGAAGGCCAGTCCCGTGAGGATCTTCTTCACGTCGCCCGCGAAGTTGGTGCTCTGGAGAAAATCACGGATCTCCTTGGCCACCACCTGGTAGAGCCCGCGCTTGGTCTCGTCGACCTGATCGAGCAGGATCGTCGCGGCCTCCTTCGGGATCTTCATGTTGTCGATGAGCCCGCGGACGGTGTCCTCGCTCTTCGAAAACGCGCCGATGCCCGACTCGATGCCCTTCTTCACGATGCGCTCGAAGAGGTTGGCGCGCTCGTGCTCGGGGGCGTCTGGGTTCACGCTCTTCCGCTCGTCGTTGTTCATGGCAACCGCTGGTGTAGGTCCCAACGGCGCGCCGCGTCAACCGACGGCGTTCTTGCGGAGGCTCCGCTGGCCTTCGAGGCGGTCGTAGTGGCGGTAGCCGAGCTGGTCGAGGGCTTCGGGCGGGGCGAGGTGGATGTCCACCAGGGTCTTGAGGTCGTACGTCCCCGCGAGCACCGGCGGGCTGTACGCGCGAATGACCTCCGGCGTGCGGAACCGCTCCATCGGGAAGAGCAGTCGGTACGGGTGGAGGTGGACGAAGTGGGCGCTCGACAGCCGCGAGTAGCCCGGGGTCTTCGGCGCCGTGATGACGTGCGGGGTCGCTTGAAACGTGCCCCCGGTGAGAATCTCCAACTGCTGCCCCACCTGCGCCACCACGCACCCCTCCGGGGGCTTGCCGTGCACCAGCTTGCCCGCGGGATGCTCCGCCGAGGGGCGCGTGCGGAGGTAGAGCCCGCTCCCCGGGTCGGGCGGCGGGCAGCGCTTGCCCGCGGGGTCGAGGAAGCGCCCGCCCGGCAGGATCGTGAGGAGGTTGAAGTCCGTGTGCTCCTCACCCCACAGGATGCCCTCGCGCGTCTGGTGCTCGTCGAGCGGGAGGTACCGCAGCGCGCGGGTGACGTGGGGGGCGCCGACCGTCTGGGCGGTGAAGGTGTCGTCGGGCATCGCGAGGGCCACCGCGCAGCCCCGCAGCAGCGCGAGCCCCACCGCGTGGAGGGCGCGTCCCATGGCGAGGTAGGTCTCGCGGAAGTCGTCGTCGCCGTCGGGCCAGATGTTGTCCGCGTAGATCTCGGGGTGCGACACCGCGCACTCCGGGTCGAGGGGCATCGCGGCGGCGAAGTAGCACTCCTTGAAGTCGGGCTGACCGCCGCCCGCGACGGCCTGCTCGGTGTTGGGGGGCGTCCACCCGCGTTGGTACCAGATGTCGGGGCGGGCGAGGTTGTTCTTCTCCGGCTCGGGCTTGCCCGTGAGCCGGAGGAAGACGTCGTAGTAGCGGTCGAGCAGGGCCGGGTCGATGCCGTGCGAGCGCACGTACACGAGCCCGAAGCGCCCGAAGCCCTCGCGGACGGCGGCGGACGCGGCCTCGACGCGCGCGGGGTCGTCGCTGGTGAGGTCGTGGAGGTCGACGGTGGGGATGGCGAGGGGGGCCGTGTCAGTCATCGGGGCGAGGGATGATGCCCAACCCATGGGGCGCGTACCAGACGGTTTGTGCCCGTCGCTCGGACTTCGCGCCGCGCCCGGAATCTCTGTCCGCGCGGCGAGCATCTGAGGTTACATGGCGCATGGCGAAGACTCCCGTGGCTGAACCGCTCCGCGTCCTGCTCACCGGGGCCACCGGCTTCGTCGGCCACGCCGTCTATCCCGCGCTGCGCCGCGCCGGCTACGACGTGCGATGCATGACGCGCGACGCGACCCGCGCGGCGCGTCACGACCCGCAGCGCGCGTGGGTGAGCGGCGACGTCGACGACGAAGCCTCGATCGAGCGCGCCCTCGACGGCTGCGACATGGCCTTCTATCTCGTGCACGGGATGGCGGCGAGCGGCGGGTCGCTCCGCGCGCACGAGGTCGCGCAAGGCGAGCGATTCGCGCGCGCGGCGGCCCGCGTTGGCGTGCGCCGGGTGGTCTACCTCGGCGGCGTGGCCCCCGCAGACGGCCACGGCTCGGCCCACCTCCAGAGCCGCCTCGCGGTCGGCGAGGCCCTGCGCGCGGGCGCGGTGCCGACGATCGAGCTCCGCGCCAGCATGATCATCGGGCGCGGCAGCTTGAGCTGGGTGATCGTCCGCGACCTCGCCGCGCGCCTCCCGGTGATGGTGCTCCCGCGCTGGCTCACGTCGCGCACCGAGCCCGTGGCCATCGACGACGTCGTCGCGGCGCTCGTCGGGGCGCTCACGGTGCCGCTCACGGCGAGCGCCTGGTACGACGTGCCTGGGCCCGAGGCGCTGTCGGGGCGCGAGATCCTCGACCGGACGGCGACCATCCTCGGGCTTCATCACCCGCGCATGCTGGAGGTGCCGTTCCTCACGCCGCGGCTGTCGTCGTGGTGGGTTCGGCTCGTGACGCGCGCGGAGTGGTCGGTCGCGCGGGAGGTCGTGGTCGGCCTCACCGACGACCTCCTGGCCCGCGACGATCGCTACTGGGCGCTGATCGGCCAGGGACCACGCATCGGCTTCGACGAGGCCGCGCGCCGCGCCGTGCGCGAAGAGCAGCGCGACGGGCCGATGACGGGTCCGTGGGGTGCCGTGGAGCGGACGCTCCAGCGAGTCGCGCGGGCGCCGTGAGCGACCCTCCGGCAGGGCCACGGCGCGAGGTCGAGCACGCGCTGTGGTGCGGCGGGCTCTGGCTGGTGGGGGCCTTCGCCTCACGCGCGGTCGGGCTGTGGTTCGGCGTGGGGACCGCGGCGGTGCTCCTCGGCGTCCTCGCGGTCGTGCTCGAACGGCGTTCGCTGCGGGCTCTCTTTCGCGTCGATGGGCGCGCGGTGGTGGCGGGGCTGGCGATGGGCGCCTTCATGACCGCGGCGACCTACGCGCTCTACGGCCCCGTGACGCGTGCGGTTCCCGCGATCGGGCGCGACGTGGCGGGGCTCTATGCGACCTTCGGCGCGTCGCCGCTCACCCACACAGCGCTCCTGCTCCCGATCCCGATCCTCGGCGAGGAGCTCGTCTGGCGCGGCCTGGTGCAGTCGGCCCTCGCGCGTCGGGTGGGTCCTGTCGCCGCCGCGGTGCTCGGCGCGCTCGCGTATGCAGCGGCGCATGGGCCGGTCGGCTCGGTCTCCCTGACGCTCGCGTGCCTGGGTTGCGGCCTCTGCTGGGGCGCCCTCCGCGCCTTCACGGGTGGTCTCCTCGCGCCCCTGATCGCCCATCTCCTCTGGGACTTCGCCGTCCTCCTGGTCTGGCCGCTCCCCGGCTGAAAACGCCTCGCCGAGACCCGCCAGATCTCGGTGCTGGATTCGCCGCTGGATGATAGAAGGAGCCGTGCGCTCCCCCCTTCGCTTCGTGGCCCTCGCAACGTCGCTTGTGGCCTGTGAGACCGCTCCCCTCCCCGTGTACGAGCCGAGCACAGACAGCGGCGTGGACGTCCTCGACGCCCCCCTCGCGAGCGACCGCGCCGCGACGCTCGACACGACCCCCACGCCCGACCGCGCGGGCCTCGACGCGGTGACCCCGCCGCCCACCGACGGCGGCGGCGACGTCATGAACCGCTACGACGTCGTGCCCGCGAGCGACGCGCCGGCCTGCGACGCGGGGGGCACGTGCACGGCGCGGCCTGACGGCTGCGGCCCGCGGGAGATGTGCAACGACGGGCTCGACAACAACTGCGACGGTCGCGTCGACGAGACCTGCCCGTGCATCCCCGGGACGGTGCAGCGCTGCTCGCTCGCGCCGCCCGGACGCCGCGCCGTGGGGACGTGCAGCGACGGCAACCAGACGTGCACGGGGACGGGGGAGTTCGGCACCTGGAGCGCGTGCGCGGGCGCCATCTCGCCGAGCGGAGAGACCTGCGACGGCGCGGACAACGACTGCGACGGCTGCGTCGACAACGGGCTCTGCTGCCGCCCGGCGGGGACGTGCCCGGCGGCGGGTGATCCGCGCGTGCCGACGGGGGCTCCCTTCACCGCGTACAGCCTGCGCGGGTCGACCTTCTTCCCCGGCAGCGCGCGCGCGTGGCGGTGGCGCGTGGTCGGCGGCCCCTGCGACCAGCTCGTGTACGCGACGCGCTCGCGGGTGTCGTACCGCCTCGACGGCGCGGGCACCGATCCCCGCGAGACGACGAGCGAGAACCTCGGGTTCACCCCGACGCTCTCGGGCGACTACACGGTGACGCTCACGGTGACGCCCACGACGGGCCCCGTGTTCGAGTGCACCTTCGTGGTGTCGGTGCGGGCGCCGGGCCTGCGCGTCGAGCTCTGCTGGGACCGCACGGGCAACCCCCGCGCGACCGACATGACCATGGGCGCCGACGTCGACCTCTGGGTGCACAGCCCGCGGGGCATGGGGACGTGGGGCTTCCCGCCGGGCTTCGAAGCCGACGAGACCTGCGGCCCCTACAACTGCTTCAACCGCGACGCGGACATCCCCTCGATCTTCCGCGCCTCGCGGCCCGACTGGGGCTACGCGCCGACGCGCACGGGCGCCTGCCGCACGCCCGAGGCCGGCGGCGTCTGCAAGAACCCCCGCCTCGACCTCGACAACAACGGCCTCAACGACGCCGCGCACAGCGACGTCGACCCGGAGAACGTCAACGTCGACAACCCCCGCGACGGCGACACCTTCCGCATCGGCGCGTACTACTGGCGCGGGAGCGTCCCCGTGCAGCCGATGGTGAACATCTACTGCGGCGGCGCGCTGCGGGCGACGTTTGGTGGGGCGATGGTGGGCGGCACACTCTACGGATCGTCGCCGGTGGCGGGCTTCACCAGCGGGCTCGGTGGCTTCGACCGGGCGTCGTCGTTCTGGCGCGTGGCGGACGTGCGGATGCGCGACGGCGGGGCGGCGTGCGACGTGCTGCCGCTCGTGCCCAACGGCGCGGCGAGCGGGGCCTGCGTGCAGACCAACACCGACCGGAGCTTCAACGGCGCGTGCCAGCGGCGGGCGCCGTAGTCGCAGGCGGCGCGCTACGGGATCGCGAGCGCGAGCAGCGTCACGACCACCGCGGTCACGAGGGAGCGTCGTGTGATGCTGCGCGCCTGCTCCTGGAGGGCGTCGCGGAGCGAGTCGTCGACGGATTCGGGGCCGCCGTCCATGTCGCGCTGACCGCGCGACGCGAGCGAGACTCAAGTCTTCTCGCGCGCTTGAAACACCCCGAAGGCCGCCATCACCGCCGGCAGGAAGACCACCGCGCGCGCCAGCCGCGGCGCCGCGTCGACGGAGAGGACACCCGCCAGCGTGGCGAAGGTCGCGAGCCCCATCACCACCCCGAAGGTCAGGCGCTTCTGGATCTCCTTGGGACCCAGGAACGCCACGCAGACCTCACCCTCCACCATCACGCCCTCCCCTCGACCGGCGACACGTCGATCCAGCGTCGCAGCGCGGCGGCCGAGTCATCGGGCGTGCTGTTGAAGCAGATCGCCGCGCGCGGGCACGACGTGTGGACCTCGTTGACGATGCGCTCGAACAGCACCAGCGCCGAGTCGGTCTTGCGGAGGCCCGCGCCGATGAGCACGCCGGCGACGTCCCGGCCCCGCAGCGCCTCGCGCACCGTGGCCGCCGCCGCGTCGGGGTCGAGCCCGACGCCGCACCAGCTCGCGTCATAGCCGAGGCCGCGCAGTTCGACCATCGCGCCCTCCACGCCGGCCTTCACCTTGAGCTTCATCTCGTCGGAGAAGCTCGGCGGGAGCTCGCTCCACTCGATTCCGATGTAGACCACGATGGGTTTGGGGGCCGCGATGGACATGGTCGTACGCTACCGCCTCCGCGCGAGGCGCAACAGCCTCATCCGCCGCGTCGCGCGGGGGAGTTCATCGCACCCGGCGCAGGGGCCGCGGGAACACTCGACATCCACCACGCGTTTGCGCTTCACTCGCCCCCTCATGTCCGCGAAGCCCCTCTACCTCGGCATCGACCTCGGCACCACCAACTCCGCCGCCGCCGTCTTCGACGGGACGACGCTCTCCGTCGTGCGGAGCGCCGACGGCAGCAACATCACCCCCTCGGTGGTTCGCCTCGACGCGCGGGGTCGCTTCACGGTCGGCGAGCGCGCCCGCAAGCTCCGCGACAGCGACCCGGAGAACGTCCGCGGCGAGTTCAAGCGCCTCCTCGGCACCGCCCACGCGGTCGACTTCCCCGCCGCCAAACGCACCCTCCGCCCCGAAGAGCTCTCCGCCAAGGTGCTCGAAGCCCTCCGCGAGGACGTCCGCCAGCAGTTCGGCTTCGCCCCCGAGAGCGCGGTGATCACCGTCCCCGCCCTCTTCGAACTCCCGCAGACCACCGCCACCGCCGAGGCCGCCCGCGCCGCCGGCTTCGCGCGCGTCGAGCTGCTCCAGGAGCCCGTCGCCTCGGCCATTGTCGCGGGCTGGAAGGCCGAGGCCGACGACCCCGACCCGTGGCTCGTCTACGACCTGGGCGGCGGCACCTTCGACGTCTCGCTGCTGGAGACGCAGGACGGGATGCTCCGCGTGGTGGGCCACGACGGCGACAACTTCCTCGGCGGCCGCGACTTCGACAGCGCCGTGTGCGACTGGGCCGTCGCCGAGCTCGCGCGTCAGGGCGAGGTCGAGCTCCACCGCGACGACCCGCAGCACGCCACCGCGCTGCGCCGCCTCCGCGCCGCCTGCGAGGAGGCCCGCATCGAGCTCACCCGCGCGTCCGAGGCCTCCATCACCGTCCCCGCCCTCGTTGTCGGTGGGACGACCCTCGACGTCGACCTCACGCTCCCCCGCGCGGTGTGCGAGCTCCTCCTGCTGCCGCTCGTCGAGCGCTCGATCATGGTGTGCCGCCGCCTCCTGGAGCGCCACGGCCTCACGCAGGCGAAGCTCTCGCGCGTGGTGCTGGTGGGCGGACCCACGGCGACGCCGCTCCTGCGCCGCCGCGTCGCCGAGCAGCTCGGCACGACCCTTGGCGAGGGCCTCGACCCGATGACCCTCGTCGCGCAGGGGGCCGCCCTCTACGCGGCCTCGGCCAACCTCGACGCGCGCCCGCGCGAGAAGGCCCTGGTGGCCGCGGGGCCGCGCGTGTGGCTCCAGTACCCCGCGATGTCGAGCGACCTGTCGCCCTGGGTGGTGGGCCGCTTCATCGAGGGGGAGAAGATCACCGCGGTGTCGCTCCGCCGCGAGGACGGATCGTGGCAGAGCAACCCCGAGGCGCTCGACGCGGAGGGGACGTTTGCGGTGCCGGTGCAGCTCGAAGCGCGCAAGGCCAACACCTTCCTCGTCGAAGGGACGCGCGAGGACGGCTCTCGCCTCGCCCTCACGCCCGCCAGCATCACCATCGTGCACGGCGTGAACATCGGTGACCCGCCGCTCCCACGCGCGGTGGGCGTGGCGCTCGCCAACGGCGGCGTGCAGGTGTTCTTCGAGCGCGGCTCACCGCTGCCGATGCGGCGCACGCACCGGCTTCGTACGGTGGACACGGTGTCGAAGGGGGCCGCGGGCTTCGCGCTCGATGTGCCCATCGTGCAGGGCGACTTCCCCCTCGCGCACCTCTGCCGCCTCGTCGGCACGCTGCGCATCCCCGGCGAGAAGGTGAACGCCACGCTCCCCGCGGACTCCGCGGTGGAGGTGACGCTGGAGCTCGATCGCGGCGGGCGCTTGCAGGCGAGCGCGCGGGTGCCGGCGCTCAACCAGGTGTTCGACGAGGTAGCGGTGCTGGTGGCGCCGAAGGTGTCGGCGGCCGAGCTGCGGGCCAACCTCCAGTCGCTCCGCGAGCGCGCGGCCGAGGCGCAGGGCGCGCTCTTCCGCTCGGGCAACGCGAAGGCGATGAGCCAGCTCTCGCGGCTGGAGACGCTCTTCCACGAGCTGGAGCGCGACCTCGGCGCGGCCGACGGCGGCGACGTCGACGCGCTGGAGCGGGCGCGCCGCACGCAGCTCGACCTCGACGGGCTGCTCGCGGGGGCCGAGTCCGAGCGGGCGTGGCCCGAGCTCATCGAGTCGGCGCGTCGTCGCCTCGCGAGCGCGCTCGGGTGGGTGGGCCAGTACGGGACGGACGCGGAGAAGAAGTCCATCGAGGGCATCTCCGCGGCGATGGAGAAGGCGATCACCGCGCGCAGCGCCGCGGACGTGACGCGGCAGCAGAGCCTCGCCGCGCAGCTCGGCACGGCGGCGTACTACCGCTCGCCGGGCGTGTGGGACCACGAGCTCGACGCGCTGGAGGGCCTGCTCGACTCGATGCGCGACGTGCCCAGGGGGCAGAAGCTCATCCGCGAGGCGCGGCAGGCGCAGGGGCGGGGCGACGCGAAGGGGGTGGAGACGCAGTGCCGGGAGCTGTGGAAGCTGCTCCCGCCCGATGCGAACGCGCGGAAGCAGAGCTTCGGGTCGGGGCTGCGGTAGGGGCGCCAATGGCGCAAAAGTCCGGCGCCGCGGTGGGCGTTGGTGATAGCTTTGCGCGCGTGATCCCCTCGGCGATCGAGCTCGCTCGCTACCGCTGCTTCGAGGAGCCGACTCGCGTCGAGCTCCGTCCGCTCACCCTGCTCTACGGCCGCAACAACTCCGGCAAGAGCGCCATCGTGCGCGCGGTGCCCATCCTCGCGGCGCTCGCGTCGCCGGCCAACGAGCTCGGCGCCCTCGCTCTGGAGAGCCCCGCGGCGCGCAAGGCCCGTTTCGGTGAGCTCTTTCACAAAGCCGTCCCCGCGGGAATGGAGCTCGCCCTCCACTGGGACGATGGGAGCGTGCGGGCCGTTCGCTTTGCCTTCCTGGTGCAGGGAAGGCGCGCGCTCATCTCGTCCGTCCAGGTGCTCGGAGCGGAAGATCGGCCGCTCCTCGTGGCCACCTGGGAGGGCATGCGCGGCGGTGCCTACGACCTCTCGCAGCGGAAGCTCCGCTACCATCTCCACGCGGGAGACGAAGACCTGGGACTCCACACGGTCGCCTTTCGCGGCGTGTACCCCGACCTCGACGAGTCGTCCGTCCCCGACGTCGCACGGCCGGCGCTGCATGAGCTGGCCTCGCGGCTCCGCGCCTTCTCGGGCGCGGTGCAGTGGCTCCAGGCTTCGCGGCCACAGGTGGACCGCACGGTCGCCACGATCGACGCGCAGGGAGGCAGTCCTGCGCGCCTCGACCCGACGGGCGTCAACGCGGCGGCGATCGTCGCCGCGCGGCGCGACGTGGGCGACTACGTCTCGCGCTGGTACCACGACCGCACCGGCGCGGAGTTCTCCGTCGATTCGGTGGGCGGCAACCAGGTGTTGAGCCGCTTCACGCTCGGTACGGGTCACACCGCCGACCTCATCGATGCGGGCGAAGGCATGATCCAGGTGCTCCCGATCGTCACGGGGGCCGCCCTCATCGCGCACCGCGCCGAGGGCGACCCGGCCATCCTCGCGATGGAGGAGCCCGAGTCGCACCTCCACGGCGACCTCCAGCTCGCGCTCGCGGAGGACCTCTGCGCCCTCGCCGCGCGGCCCGACGCGGGCGTGCTGCTGATCGAGACGCACTCGGAGGCCTTCCTGCTCGGGGTGCAGCGGGCGGCGGTGCGGGCGTCGCTCGCAGGGCAGGGGACGGCCGTCGACGGCGTCAAGCTCCCTCACGAGGCGCTCGCGCTCTACTGGGCTGCGCTCGACCGTGAGACGGGTACAAGCCGTCTCCGCCGCGTGACGCTCGACGCGGAGAGCCGCCTCGATGATGCGTGGCCGAGCCCCGCCTTTGACGAGATCGGTGCGGTGTCGGACGAGCTCTTCGTGCTGCGGCAGAAGGTGAGGGCCGCGCGGTGAGGGTGATCGTCGACGCGGTGGTCTTCGACGACCCGGGCGACGACGCGCTCGCACTGCTCGACGTGCTGGTCACGGGGGTCGAGGGGCGGCACGTCGTCGTGATCGACCCGCCGCTTCGCACGAACACCGAGGCGCGGACGGCCTTCACGCGTTGGGTCGAGCGACTCCTCGCGCCGGGAGGTTCGATCGCGCGTTCGCTCACCGAGCACTACCTGCGCGCCGCGACGCGTGACGACCGCGTCACCGTTCAGACGGTAGTCCGGGTCGTCGTGTCGCAACGCAGCGCGTGGAACACAACGCCACCCTGCGTGACCCCAGAGGACGCGCGCCGCCTCGTTCGGGAGCCCCTCGCCATCATTCTCGAAGACGCGGTGAACGACGGCGCGTTCTTGCTCACCCTCTCGGAAGTCGCGGGGGACGCGGGGCGTCGGCTCCGTGAGCGGCTGTCACGGTCGTGGCTCCGCGTGGCGCACGGCGGCGGCATCAGCTCCATCCCGAGGCTCCTGCGGGCGCTCGATGAGGTGCCCGTGCAGCGGCTTCGGTGCCAGGTCGTGGTCGATCACGATTGAGACTCGACGGACCTCCCGTCGCCGAAGTCATGCTTCGCCCAGGAGGTCTGCGACGAGTACGGCGTCCCCTTCCTCCGCCTGCGACGCCGCGCCATCGAGAACTACGCTCCGCGGGAGGCGTTGGAGCGCTGGGGCCGCGGCGAGCTCTTCGTGCGCAAGGAGGTCACCCCGGAGAAGTGGGACAAGATTCTCCAGAACCCTGGCCGTGAGGCCATGCTGGCGGAACGAAGGGAGGCGCTCCAGAAGTGGGATGCGATGGACGAAGCCGACCGCCGCCATGCGCCCCTCAAGAACCTGCTCGCACCGGACATCGCAGAGCGGGTGTTCGCAGGCTACGTCGCGGGGAAGGCGAGGTCGGGCGATGGACCGCAGCCCGAGCGCTTCGTCGTGCAGCCTGCGTGGCTGCGGCGGGGCGACTGCGCGGCCGAGGCCGAGCACATCGTCGAGAGCATCCTGCGGAGTGCATGAGGTGAGGTCGTGACGCTCCCCTACTACGGCCGCCTGCCCAACCTCGTGTCGATCCCCGCGCTGCTTGAGGCCGTGCGCGAGGGGGGCCTTCGCATCGCGCGCCTGCAGCGTAGGTTCACCTGGAGCGACCGTCAGCGGGTGTTGTTGCTCGACAGCGTCTACCACGGCTATCCCATCGGCACGCTCACCGTCTGGCGCACGCGGGACAACCTGCTCGCCTGTGAGGCGACCGTCGCGGACCTGCTCGTGCCTGACGACGAAGCCCTCCGCACCGCGTCCGTGAAGGAGTACGTGCTCGACGGGCTCCAGCGCATTTCGACCCTCTACGGAGCACTCGGGCCGGCGCTCCTCCCCGAGCAGACGGTACCTCCGAGCGGGGGGGCATGGGAGGTGTACTTCGACCTCGACAAGGAGACCTTCACGTCAGCGGCCGATCTGCATGGTGCCAACCCCGCGGTGTGGAGTCGACAGCTCCCGCTCTCCGTAATCCTCAATACGAGGCGCTTCCTGGACGAACTCGAAGCCCATCGGAAGGGCGACCATCCCGAGCGCATCGCGCAGGCCGAGAATCTGCTCCGGAAGATCAACCAGTATCAGGTGCCGATCCTCCCACTCATCACGGAGAAGATCGACGCCGCCGTGCAGAGCTTCACCCGGCTCAACACCGCCGGGACCCACCTCGACACCGCCGCCATTCTCCACGCGCTCTCCTACCGCAAAGGGGGCGAGGGCGACGCGCCTGCTGTTGACCTGCTGCGAGGCTTCGATCAGGTCCGTGAGCGCGTCGCGGCGGTGTGGTCGCCTGTCAAGGAGCTCGAGGACGAGACGCTCCGACACATCACCTTTGCGGAGTTGCGCGTCCCGATCTACTCCGACGACCACGAGCGTTTTGTCCGCGACCTGCGCGCCGCGCCAGAAGTGATCGATCGCGTCGCGGAAGGGGTTCAATGCGCGGTGACCTTCCTGCGCGAGCAATGCTGTGTCGGCGGTCCGCGGGTGCTCCCCTACATGTTTCAACTGGTGCTCATGGCCCGCGCGCTTCGTACGCGATGGCCGCTCACCGACGCGCAGATCGAGTCGGCGCGACGCTGGTTCTGGGCGACGACCCTGACGCACCATTTCGCCAGCCAGCGTCGCGTGCAGGGTACGCTGAAGGACCTGGAATCGCTACTCGATGGCACCCAGCGTGAGGTGCTCCCGGAGGCCCGTGCGGCAGTCCCGATGGGGCGCTTCCGGTATGGTCGGGCCCGCGACAAGGCGCTCGCGATCCAGCTCGCCCTGCGCGGGCCGCGCGTTCCCGAGATCGATGAAGGTGACGCGGTGGAGGATGCCACGTCGCTCCTCGCGGAGCTTGGTGAGGCTGCGCTCCATGAGCTCCTCCCGGCGCGGCGCCCCGACGGGAAGAAGCTCGAAGCCGCGCTGCTGCACGATGTGGGCAACATCGTGCTCGTGCGCGAACGTCACCTCGTACGGCTGCGCGCTTGCCTCTTCGGCGAGTCAGGGACGCCGCTCTTCGAGGAGGCATCCCCGTGCGACGAGACGCTGTTGAAGAGCCACGCGATCCCGCAGAAGGCGGTCGAGGCGCTGCGGGCGGGTGATTGGGAGGGATTCGTGCGGCTGCGGGGGGACCACCTGCGCGCGGAGGAGAGTAAGCTCGCCGAAGAGCTGGGGCTCACCTACGGCAGCGGTAGCGACGACCGCGGGTGAGCGGCGTCGGCAGGGAGCGCCGAGCCTCCCGCCGAGCGCTGACCGCGCCTCACCCCTCGATCACCAGCGTCTCCGCGGTCGGGTGCGCGATCACCCGCACTGGCCGCTCCAGCGCGCACACGTCCGCGAGCCACGCGTCGCTGAGCCCCGCGAGCATGTACTCCCGCCCCGCAGCGCCCGTCGGGAAGTGGATCACGAAGAGCACCCGGTGCTGCGTCATGCTCACGCGCCGGTAGCTCTTCACCTGCGCCACGCAGCGCACGCCCTCGCGGCGCACCTGCTCGGCGGCGCGGCGCTCGCTCCATGACAGGCCGACGAAGGCGCCGACGATGGTGCCCACCAGCACGAACACGAAGCCCGCCGCGCCACCAACGAGCCCGGCGCCCGGCCCCCAGAGCTGCGCCGCGACCCACCCCGCCCCCGCGGGGACCGCGAAGCGCGACGCGAACCACAGGAGTACGCCGAGGGTGATCGCGAGCACGCGCTGCGTCGTCATCGCCGCTTCTCTACCACAGGGCTTCGGGGGAGGGCGTTGTAGGGAGGGCTCTGGGGGGCGGCGGGCCGGTCAGTTCTCGAGCGAGCGCTCGAAGCGGAAGTCGCCGCCCGGCGCGCGGGTCACCTTCACGGTGTCACCCGGCATGAAGTCCCCCGCGAGGATGCGCTGCGCGAGGGGGTTCTCCAGGTGCTGCTGGATGGCGCGCTTGAGGGGGCGGGCGCCGTACACCGGGTCCCACCCGATCTCGCCGAGGTAGTCCTTCGCGGCGACATCGATGGACAGCTTCAGCTCGCGGCGCTCCAGCCGGCGCTCGAAGCCGACGAGCTGGATGTCCACGATCGAGCGCAGGTCGTCCTTCGAGAGCCGGTGGAAGATGATCGTCTCGTCGAGGCGGTTGAGAAACTCCGGCCGGAAGGCCCGCCGCAGCTCCTCCATCACCGCGGCGCGCATCTGCGCCTCGTTGTCGGTGTCGAGGATGTGCTGGCTCCCGACGTTGCTCGTGAGGATCACCACCGTGTTGCGGAAGTCCACCGTGCGGCCCTGGCCATCCGTCAGGCGCCCGTCGTCGAGCACCTGGAGGAGCACGTTCCACACGTCGGGGTGGGCCTTCTCCACCTCGTCGAAGAGCACGACGGAGTACGGGCGGCGGCGCACGGGCTCGGTGAGCTGGCCGCCCTCGTCGTAGCCCACGTAGCCCGGCGGCGCGCCGATGAGCCGCGACACCGAGTGCTTCTCCATGTACTCGCTCATGTCGAGCCGGATCATCGAGCGCTCGTCGTCGAAGAGAAACTCCGCCAGCGCCTTCGCCAGCTCCGTCTTCCCCACGCCCGTCGGGCCGAGGAAGAGGAAGCTCCCGAGGGGCCGGCGCTCGTCGCCGAGGCCCGCCCGCGCGCGGCGCACCGCGTTGGCGACGGCCACCACCGCCTCGCGCTGACCCACCACGCGCTTCGCGAGCTGATCCTCCATCTTGATGAGCTTCGACTGCTCGCCCTCGAGCATCTTGCGCACGGGGACGCCGGTCCACTTCGCCACGATCTCCGCGATGCTCTCCGCGGTGACCTCCTCCTTGAGGTACCCGCCGCCGCCCTTCTGCGCCGCGGCGAAGCTCTCCTGCGCGGCCGCGAGCTCGCGCTCCAGCTTCGGGATCTGGTCGTACTTGATCTGCCCGGCCTGCTCGAACTTGCCCTCGCGCGTGACCTTCTCCAGGTCGTGCTTCGCGCGCTCGATGCCCTCCTTGGCGGTGCGCACCTTGGCGACGAGCTCCTTCTCGTGGAGCCAGCGGGCCTTCATCCCCTCGACCTCGCCGCGGCGGTCGGCGAGCTCGCGCCCCACCTCCTCCAGCCGCGCCTGCGAGGCCTTGTCGGGCTCGCGGGTGAGGGCCTGGCGCTCGATCTCGAGCTGCGTGATGCGCCGCTGCGCCTGGTCGATCTCCAGGGGCATCGAGCCGAGCTCCATCTTGAGCTTGGCCGCCGCCTCGTCGACGAGGTCGATGGCCTTGTCGGGGAGGAAGCGGTCGGTGATGTAGCGGTTGGAGAGCGTCGCCGCGGCCACCAGCGCGCCGTCCTGGATGCGGATGCCGTGGTGCACCTCGTAGCGCTCCTTGAGCCCGCGGAGGATGGCCACGGTGTCCTCCACCGTCGGCGGCGCGATGTACACCTGCTGGAAGCGCCGCTCGAGGGCCGCGTCCTTCTCGATGTGCTTGCGGTACTCGTCGAGCGTCGTCGCGCCGATGCAGTGGAGCTCGCCGCGCGCGAGGGCCGGCTTGAGCATGTTGCTCGCGTCCATCGCCCCCTCGGCCGCGCCCGCTCCCACCAGCGTGTGCAGCTCGTCGATGAAGAGAACCACGTTGCCGGCCCCCTCCACCTCCTTCAGCACGGCCTTGAGCCGCTCCTCGAACTCCCCGCGAAACTTCGCCCCCGCCACCATGGCCGCGAGGTCGAGCGCCACGATGCGCCGGTCCTTCAGCGACTCGGGGACGTCGCCGCGCACCACGCGCTGGGCGATCCCCTCGACGATGGCGGTCTTGCCGACGCCGGGCTCGCCGATGAGCACGGGGTTGTTCTTGGTGCGGCGCGAGAGCACCTGCATCACACGGCGGATCTCCTCGTCGCGCCCGATGACCGGGTCGAGCTTGCCGAGCTTCGCGAGCTGCGTGTAGTCGCGGCAGTACTTCTCCAGCGCCTGGAAGGTGCCCTCCGGGTCGGCGGTGGTGACGCGCTGGTTGCCGCGCACATCCTTGAGGGCCGCCATGAAGCGCGCCTCGTCGAGGTTGAAGCGCTTGAGCACGCCCGCCACGTCGCGGTCGTGCTTGAGCATCGCGAGGAGCACGTGCTCGACGGAGGTGTAGTCGTCCTTGAGGGCCTTCGCCTCGTCTTCGGCCTTCTGGAGCGCGACGTTGAGCCGACGCGACAGGCTCGGATCGGCGCCGCCCGACACCCGCGGGAGCTTCTCCACCGCGCGCTCGAACTCCGCCGCGGCGGCCTTCGGATCGCTGCCGGCCTTGGTGAAGAGGGCGGGCACGACGCCCCCCTCCTGGGTGAGCATCGCGAGGATGACGTGCTCGGGCGTCAGCTCGGGGTTGCCCCGGCGCGACGCCTCGGACTGGGCCGCCTGGAGGGCCTCACGGGACTTCGTGGTGAGTCGATCGAAACGCATGGCAATACACCGCTCCTCTCACGTTGGGGGAGAACATCACAGCGCGCCGACGCCACTCACCGTCGGGCAGTGCAGACCGTAAGCATCGGGCATTCCGCCGTCAACGAGGCGGGAGGGAAGTGAAGGGCTTCAGGAGCCTTCGACGGTGCGGACGCGGAGCTCGGCGAGCTGGGCGGGGGAGACCTGGTTGGGCGCGTCGGTCATGAGGTCGGTGCCCTTCTGGGTCTTGGGGTAGGCGACCACGTCGCGGATGCTCTCGGCGCCCGAGAGGAGCATCACGAGGCGGTCCATCCCGAGGGCGATGCCGCCGTGCGGGGGAGCGCCGAAGCGCAGCGCCTCGAGGAGGAAGCCGAACTTCGCCTTGGCGTCGTCGTCGGTGATCCCGAGCGCGCGGAACACCCGCGCCTGCACCTCGGGGTCGTGGAGGCGCACGCTGCCGCCGCCCACTTCGAAGCCGTTGAGCACGAGGTCGTAGCGGTAGCAGAGCACGCGGCCGGGGTCGGTCTCCAGCAGCGGGACGGACTCGTCGTGGGGGCGCGTGAAGGCGTGGTGCGCGGCCGCCCAGCGGTTCTCCTTCTCGTCGTACTCGAAGAGCGGCGGGTCGATGACCCAGAGGAAGTTCCAGTCGTTGTCGCGGGTGCCGAACTCGGGGATGAGCCCGAGCTTCTTCCCGAGGTGGAGCCGCAGGTTGGCCATCACCGTGTGCACCATCGCCGCCGACCCGAACTGGAAAATGATCAGGTCGCCGGCCTTCGCCTCGACGGCCGCGTTGACCGCCGCGCGGAACTCCGCCGACGCCGACTTGGCCAGCGGCGACTGCGTCCACGTGCCGTCCTCGCCGACGCGCGCGCGGGCCAGGCCCTTGGCGCCCATCTGCTTGACGTAGTCCTCCAGCTTGTCGGTGTCGGCGCGCGAGAGCGCTGCGCTGGCGGGCACCACGAGGGCCTTCACGATGCGCCGGGGCACCTCGTGGCGGTCCTCGCCCTTGCGGTACGCCTCCGCGATCTCCGCGAGCATCGGCACGCCGCCGCCGTTGTGCTCCACGACGAGGGCCGTGAGGTCGGTGTGGGCGAGGCCGAAGCGCAGGTCGGGCTTGTCGTTGCCGTAGCGCCGCATCGAGTCGTCGAAGCGCATGCGGGGGAAGCGCCCCTCGGGGTAGCGCTCGTTCAGGTCGATGCCGAGGGCCTCCTTCCACAGCGCGAAGACGAGCCCCTCGATCATGCGGAAGATGTCGTCCTGGTTGACGAAGGACATCTCCACGTCGATCTGGGTGAACTCGGGCTGCCGGTCGAGGCGGAGGTCCTCATCGCGGAAGCACTTCGTGATCTGGAAGTAGCGGTCGAAGCCCGCCACCATGTAGAGCTGCTTGAAGAGCTGCGGGCTCTCGGCGAGCGCGTAGAACTTGCCCGCGTGCAGGCGCGACGGCACGAGGAAGTTGCGCGCCCCGCCCGGCGTGTACTTCACCAGCACGGGCGTCTCCAGCTCGTAGAAGCCGTTGCCCGTGAAGTAGCGCCGCACCGTCTGGTTCATGAGGTGGCGCGTGCGAAACACCTTCTGGAGCTTCGGGCGCCGCAGGTCGATGTACCGGTACTGGAGGCGCTTCTCCTCGTTGGTCTCGGTGGCGTCTTCGACCTCGAAGGGCGGCGTCTCCGAGCGGTTGAAGATCACGGCCTCCTTCACCAGCACCTCCACCTCGCCGGTCGCGAGGGTGGCGTTGTGGGCCGAGACCATCTCGCCCTTCTTCTTGGAGAACTGCATCCCGCGGTCGCGCACCACGCCGCGGACGCCGACGACGAACTCGTGCCGCATCTCGTTGGCGAGCGCGTGCGCGTCGGCCGCCACGTCGGGGTCGAACACCACCTGCGTGAGCCCGTCGCGGTCGCGCACGTCGATGAAGCGCAGCCCGCCGAAGTCTCGGTAGTACTGCACCCACCCGAACAGAACGACCTCCTTGCCGATGTCCCCCGCGCGGAGCTGTCCGCACGAATGGGTGCGCTTGAGTTCGTCGATGAACCTGGCCACGAGAAGAATCCTCTCTGTCTCCGAGAACGTCCGCGCGTCCAGCACGCGCGGAGGGGGGCGGAGCCTAGCACCGGCCCCCGCGCGCCGCGATGGCTTCGTTCAGCGCGGGTCGAAGATGGTGACGTCGCCCGCCGCCGCCTGCTCGACGAGCTGGAGCGCGCGGAAGCGGTAGAGCGTGAGCTCCTGGCGCAGATGGCCCGGCGGCGGCACCCCCCGCTCGCGGGTGAGCGAGCGGAGCGCGTCGGAGGGATCCATCGCGGGCTTCCACGGCGACGGCGGGAGCGCGTACTCCCAGGCCGCGAGCCGCTCGTACCCGACGGCCCACACCCGCGGGTCGGCCGCCCGGCGCAGAAACTCCGGCGACCGCGACCCGAGCACGCCCTTGTCGTAGAAGACCGCCACCGTGATCGTGAGCGTGCGGAGCGCGTCGCGCAGGCGCCCGTAGCGCTCGGTCTGCCGCGAGGTCCAGCGGTCGAGGACGGCGAAGCACACGTCGAGGAAGGCGCGCGCGACCGAGCCGCCGCGCGTCGAGCGCCACAGGATGGCCTCGCGCCCGTCGCGCACGAAGAGGGCCACCTCCACCGGGCGCGTGCGGCGCAGCGACTCGGGGAAGGCCCGCTCCGGCGGCGCCACCGCGCCCTGCAGGATGAACCGGGCCACCGTGATGAGCCGGCGCGCGTCGGCGGGGTCGATCGTGAGGGGCTCGCGGGGCTCGTACACCGCCGCCGCGTCGTCGAGGTACACCGCCCCGAAGCGCTCCGCCGGGCGCATCGACGACAGCGCCCGCAGCGCGCTCCCCGCGGCGCCGACCGGGGCGCTCGTCTGCACGAGGAGGCCGTCCAGGTGGGCGCTTCGGTACGCGGCGAGGGCCGCGGCCTCGTCGGTGCCATCGAGGGCCCGCGCGATCGTCGGGTGCTGCGAGAGCGACGTGAGCGGCGTCTCCCCGCGCCGCACCGACCACGGCACCTCCCCCGCCACCAGCACCGTCGAGCGGTCGCGGAGCTGCGCGTCGAGCTCCGTGGGCTGCGAGGTGAAGGGCAGGCGCACGGAGCCCCCACGGACGATGAAGGCCCGCAGCCCGAACCCGAGGCCCACGACGAGCGCGAGGGCCACCGGGACGAAGGCCCACTGGAGCAGCTTGATGCGCTTGTACGTCTCGGCGCCGCGCTGGAGGTCTTGGTGCGAAACCACGGGAGGGGCGCGGAAGGTATCCCAGGTGGCGCCGCCCGCGATAGGGCGCGTTTTGCGCGCGGAGCGGTAGTAGGCTCCCGGCGCGATGCTCGGAAGTACGGTGCGGCACTACCACGTCTGGGGGCAGCTCTCGGCTGGGGGGATGGGCGAGGTGTGGCTCGCGCGGCACGCCGAGCTCGCGCTCCCGGTGGTGATCAAGACGCTCCAGGGCCACGACCCGGCGACGGCTGACGCCGAGTGGGCGAAGCTGCTGACGGAGGCGCGGATGAGCGCGCGGCTCACGTCGCCGCGGGTGGTCCGCGTGATCGACGCGGGGCGCCTCGACGGCGAAGGCGGCGCGCCGGGGCAGGCGTACCTCGTGGAGGAGTACGTCGACGGCATCGACCTCGCCGAGCTCGATCACGAGCGGCGGCGGGTGCTGCGTCGCGGGTTGCCGCTGTGGTTCGTGTGCGACGTGCTCGCGCAGGCGGCGGAGGGGCTCCACGCGGCGCACCAGGCGGGGGTGGTGCATCGGGACGTGAAGCCGAGCAACCTGTTCGGGCACGGGCACGGCCAGGTGAAGGTGGGTGATTTCGGCATCGCGGCGGCGGCGGGCGCCGAGGACGCGCCGCGCGCGGGGACGGCGCTGTACATGGCCCCCGAGCAGTTTGAGGGCGGCAAGGTGGGGCGTCGCGCCGACGTGTACGCGCTCGGGGCGACGGGCTTCGCGCTGCGCCACGGGCGCGTGCCGTGGGACTCCCTCGCGGTGGTGCTCGCGAAGCAGCGCCCCGACCCGTTTCCCGCCGCCCGTACGCCGGAGGAGGCGTACTTCCAGCACGTCATCGCGCGGATGCTGACGCGCGAATACGACCGTCGCGACCCGCACATCCTCGTCGCCCGCCACCAGCTCCACGGCATCGCGCGCGCCACGTCGCCGCGCACGCCCCCCACGGCGACGGGCGACGGGCGCTTCGTGATGGGCGGCGTGCGGGTGAGCTTCGAACTCGGCGACCTCGCGACCCAGTCGGTCGACGCGGTGGTCAACTCCGCGAGCACGGCCCTCACGATGCGGGCGGGCATCGGCGACGCGCTGCGACGACGGGGCGGCGACGCGATCGAGGCGGAGGCCCTCGCGCAAGGCGAACGCGCGCTCGGCGAGTGCGTCCATACGGCGGGCGGAGGGCTCCCCGTGCGCGGCGTCATCCACGCCGTCGCCGCGTGGAACGAGGTGTCGTGCATCGCCCGCGTGACGCACCGGGCGCTGCTGCTGGCCGAGGAGCGGGGGTACCGCACGCTGAGCCTCCCCGCGCTGGGGACGGGCCGGAGCCGCATCTCGGTGGAGGCGAGCGTCGACGCGATGGTGGGCGCGCTGCGGATGCACGTGCTGCTCGGCGGGTCGCGGCTGGAGCAGGTGCGTTTCGTGTTCCTCGACGAGGCGACGCGGCGGCGGGCGTTGGAAGTGGCGACGAGCGTCATCCTCGGCGCGGAGGACGCGTACAGCTACGTCGAGGGCGACGAGGCGACGGGCCTCCACGACGAGCTCGCCACGGCGCGGACGCAGTACGTTGCGCCGCCCGGACGGCCGCTGACCGAGAAGCTGAGCGACGAGTAGCGCGTCGCGCCCACCCCGGCGCTTGACGGCCCGCGCGCGATGCCCGTACGCTCCCGCTCAACCTCTACCGCTTCACCCGGAGATGCACCCCATGAAGACGAACCGCCGCGAGACGCGCACCGAGCGCCGTGACACCCGCAAGACCGCCCCTCGCGCCTGGCAGAAGCCCGATTTCGTCGAGCTCTCGGCCTGCGCTGAGATCGGCGCCTACGCCTTCACCGGCTGATCCCCTCCCTCCTCCCTCCGCCCCCAAATCCCCCATGCGCGTCATCGTCCTGGGCTCCGCCGCTGGCGGTGGCCTTCCCCAATGGAACTGCGGCTGCCCCCGCTGCGTCGCCGCCCGCTCGCTCACCGACGACGTGCGCCCGCGCAACCAGTCGTCGCTCTGCGTCTCGGCCGACGGCGAGCGCTGGGTGCTCTTCAACGCCTCCCCCGACGTACGCACACAGCTCGCCGCGACGCCCGCCCTGTGGCCCCGCGCGCTGCGTCACAGCCCCGTGCGCGCGGTGGTGCTCACCAACGCCGACATCGACCACGCCGCGGGCCTCCTGGTGCTCCGTGAAGGCGGCGCGCCGGCGATCTATTGCACCGCGCGGGTCGAGGAGGCGCTCACCGAGGGGCTCCGCATCCTCCCGACGCTCGCGGCCTACGGGCGGGTGTGCGTGCGGCGGGTGGTGTGCGGCGAGGCGCAGCCCGTGTGCGACCGCGACGGCGAGCCGACGGGGGTGACGGTGCGGGCCTTCGCCGTGACCAGCAAGCCGCCGCCCTACATGACCGGGCGCGCTCCCGTGGACGGCGACGTCGACACGGTGGGCTACGTCATCACGGCGGGCGAGGGGAGGGCGCTGGTGTACGTGCCGGGCGTGCGGGTGCTCGACGCGGCGCTTCGAACCGAGCTCTCCGCGGCGGGCTGCGTGTGCATCGACGGGACCTTCCTCACCGACGACGAGCTCGTCGCGATGGGAGCCTCGGCGAAGACCTCGCTCCAGATGGGGCACGCGCCGCTGCGGGGGGAGGGGGGGCTGGTGGACTTCCTCGACACGGTGAGCGGGCCGCGGAAGGTGCTGGTTCACATCAACAACTCCAACCCCATCCTCCACGAGGGGTCGGAGGCGCGGGCCTGGCTCGCCGCCCACGCCATCGAGGTGGCCCACGACGGGATGCACCTCGACGTGTGAAGGGGGTCGTTACGGCTCGCGGTAGCCGCCGACGACCCAGCGGCGCGCGCTCTCGGCCGTGAGCTTGAAGTTCGGCATCACCCGCACCTGCGCGGTCTTCTCGCTCGACTCGTCCCACGCCGACAGCAGGGCGTGGGGGTCGTCCTCGTCGGGCACCACGTCGAGGTCGACGCGCACCCGCTGCCCGTCGGCCTCCACCGTCACCGTCTTGTGCAGCATCGCGCGGCGCTGCTGGGCGTGGCGCTGGAGCACCTCGGTCGCGGTCTTCACCAGCGTGGCGAAGGCCGACTGGTCGAGGGGCTTCGGGTTCTTCTTGTCGCGGCCCATCGTCCAGGGGCCCACGAGGGCGGGCTCGGGCTCGCCGTCGCGGGTCATCTCCACGGCCCACCCGTCGTCGTCGAGGTTCTTCACCACGCGGGCCGTCCACCCCACGTCGTGCCACAGGCGCGGGTTCTGGTCTTCGGGTCGGATCGGCCGGCGGAGCGCCAGGTCGGGGTTCTCGGAGTCGTCGGTGCTCATCGCGTGCATTCTACTGCCTCTCCGCCGCGAACGGTGCCCCATGCGCCCCACCCCGTCCAGGGCGAGCGACGGCAGAGAGGACATACTCCGTCACTTCGCGTCAGGCACGTAGCGCGTGGAGAGCGCGCGGCGGGTGGCGTGGCGCTCCAGCGCGAGGGTGATGAGCTTGTCCACCAGGGCCGCGTAGGGGACGCCCGTCGCCTCCCAGAGCTTCGGGTACATGCTGATGCTCGTGAAGCCCGGCATGGTGTTCACCTCGTTGAGAAACCACCGCCCGGTCTCCTTCTCGAGGAAAAAATCCACCCGCGCCAGCCCCTGGAGATCGAGGCACTGGAACGCCTCCACCGCCATCCCCCGCACCATGCGCATCTGCGCGTCGTCGAGGTCGGCCGGGATCTTCAGGATGGCCCCGTTCTCGTCGAGGTACTTCGCCTCGTAGGAGTAGAAATCATGCGTGGGCACGATCTCGCCCGCCACGGAAGCCTCCGGGCGCTCGTTGCCGAGGACGGCCACCTCGATCTCGCGCACCGCGTGGCCCCGCTCGATGAGCACCTTGGTGTCGTAGCGAAACGCCGCCGCCACCGCCGCCGCGAGCTGCCCCGCGTCGCGCGCCTTCGACACGCCCACCGAGCTCCCCATGTTGCAGGGCTTCACGAAGCACGGGTACCCCAGTCGCTCGCTCACCTCGCGGTGGAGATCGTCCGCGCTGCGATTCTCCGACGCCCGCACGACGAAGCCGTCCACCAGCGGGAGCCCGGCGCCACGAAACAGCCGCCGCGCGAAGTCCTTGTCCATCCCCGCGGCCGACCCCAGCACCCCGCTCCCGACGTACGGAATCCCCGCCATCTCCAGCAGCCCCTGGATGGTCCCGTCCTCGCCGTACGTCCCGTGCAGCACCGGGAACACCACATCGAGCGCCCCCACCGCGCCGCCGCCCGCCGCGACGAGCGAGCGATCGTCGGAGACCGACCCCGGCGCGACCGCCACCGACGGCGCCTCGGCGTGCAGCGCGAGGGGCGTCCCCGGGGCCTCCAGCAGCGCCCGCGCGGACTCCTGCAGGTGCCAGCGCCCGTCGTGGTCGATGCCCAGCAGCACGGGCTCGTAGCGTCCCCGATCAAGCGCGTCGAAGATCGACCGGGCCGAACGCAGCGACACCTCGTGCTCGCCCGATCGACCACCGAACACGATGCCCACGCGGATCTTCCGGTTCATGCCTCGCGGGTAGCACCTCGCGTGCAAACCGCTCCAGTTTCCGACAACGTAGACATCGGCCGCGCCTTCGGTACAGTCGGGCACGCTCGTTGCTCTATTGCTCGCCGAGAAGCGTTCGGTGAGCGCTCGTGCGCCACACCCCGAGGTACCGCGACAGCCATGTCAGAGATCGGCCCCCGCCCCCGCCACCTCCCCATCGCCCCGAAGGCCGAACCCGCGCGCCGTCACCTCCCGCTCGCCGACGAGGTGCGCGCGATCGACAAGCGCTGGCAGCCCATCTACGCCGTGTGGGAGATCACGCTCCAGTGCGACCTCGCGTGCCGCCACTGCGGCTCCCGCGCGGGCCACGCCCGGCCCGATGAGCTCAGCACCGAGGAGGCCCTCGATTTTGTGCGTCAGATGGCGGAGCTCGGCACCAAGGAGGTGACGCTCATCGGCGGCGAGGCCTACCTCCGCGAGGACTGGGTCACCATCGCCAAGGCCATCCGCGCGCACGGCATGGAGTGCACGATGACCACCGGCGGCCGCGGGATGACGGCCGAGCGCGCGCGGCAGGCGAAGGAGGCGGGCATCCAGAGCACGTCGGTGTCCATCGACGGCCTGGAGGAGACGCACGACAAGCTCCGCGGCGTGAAGGGGAGCTGGCGCGCCGCCATGGACGCCCTCAAGAACCTCAAGGCCGCGGGCGTCCACGTCTCCGCCAACTCGCAGTTTGGCCGCCACTCGCTGCGGCAGATGCCCGAGGTGTTCGAACACCTCATCGCCGCGGGGATCCACTCGTGGCAGGTGCAGCTCACCGTCGCGATGGGCCGCGCCGCGGACGAGCCTGACCTGCTGCTCGAGCCCTACCAGGTGCTCGAGGTGATGGCGATGCTCGCCCGGCTGAAGAAGCGGGCCGACGAGGCACGTGTGCGCATCTGGCCCGGCAACAACATCGGGTACTTCGGCCCCTACGAGCACCTGCTCCGCGGCACGCTCCCGCGCGGCCACATGGCCTCCTGCGGCGCCGGGCGCAGCACGCTCGGCGTCGAGGCCGACGGGTCGATCAAGGGCTGCCCCTCGCTCACCACGAAGGAGTACGTCGGCGGCAACATCCGCGACAACTCGCTCCGCGACATCTGGGAGCGCGCCGGCGCCCTGCGCTTCACCCGCGACCGCACCGTCGAAGACCTCTGGGGCTACTGCCGCACCTGCTACTACAACGACACGTGCCGGGCAGGCTGCACGTGGACGACGCAGGTTCTCTTCGGCAAGCCGGGCAACAACCCCTACTGCCACCACCGCGCGCTCGAGCTGCTCCGCGAGGGCAAGCGCGAGCGCATGGTGCGCACCGAGGCCGCGCCGGGCCTCCCCTTCGACCACGGCACCTGGGAGATCGTCCTCGAAGACTGGCCCGCCGACGAGCTCGCCCGCGCGAAGAAGCTCGCCGAGACGGGCGAAGGCTGGCTCACCGACTGACCGATCGTACGGAGACCGAACGATGTACCGCCCGCTGATTCCCTGTCCTGGTTGCGCCCGCCACGTCCTCTCGTCCGAGCGCGCGTGCCCCTTCTGCGCCGCCGCCATGCCCGCGGATTTCTCCGCCCGCGTGCGCCCCGAAATGAAGGGCCGCATGAGCCGCTCGGCGCTGGCCGCGCTCGGCGCCGCCCTCACGCTCTCCGCGTGCAGCAGCACCGTCGCGGGCGGTGACGGCAGCGCGCCCGTCGATGCGCCCACCGCCGACGCCGCACCGGATGCGCGCGCCGACGCACCCGCACCGGATGCGCCCGCACCGGATGCGCGCGCCGACGCGTCGCCCGCCGACGTCGTCAACGACGAGGGCGGCGCCATTCCGGCGTACGGGATCTCGCCCTCCAAAGACGCGGGACCCGACGACGACGGCGGCCCGGTGGCCGAGTACGGCGGCCCTCCCCCGATGGACGCGGGCAACAACAACCTCTACGGGGCACCTCCCCGCGATGCGAGCGTCGACGGTGACGCCGTGGTGATCGCGCCCCTCTACGGCTCCCCGCCCGCAGACGAGATGGTGTAGAAGGTTCTATGAACGAAGGAGAAGACTGACATGAGCCTGGTCCCCTGCCCGAGCTGTCAACGACACATCCGCACCGGCGAGCGCGCCTGCCCCTTCTGCGGGTCGTCGATCAGCGCCGCCATCGCCACGAAGGCGATCCCCGGCACCACGCAGCGCCTCTCGCGCGCGGCGGCCTTCGCGTTCACCGCGACGCTCTCGATGGCCAACTGCGGCCCGGGCACCACCCCGGCCCCCACCGACGCCGCCGCGGCCGACGCGGACGGTGGCGTGGCGCCTCTCTACGGCGCCCCGGCCGACGCGATGCCCGCCCCCGACGCCACGCCCGACGTGGTCAACGACAACGGCGGCCCGGCGCCTCTCTACGGCGCCCCCGCCGACGCGGGTCCCGGTCCCGATGTCGTCAACGACAACGGCGGCCCGGCTCCCCTCTACGGCGCCCCGGCCGACGCGGGGCCCGCGCCCGACGTCGACGTGCGCGACGGCGGCGGCGTGGCTCCCCTCTACGGCGCCGTCCCGGCCCCCGACGCGGGCGACCAGGACGCGAGCGACGGGAGCATCGGCGTGCGTTACGGCGCCCCTCCCCGCGACGTCTGAGCGGTATCCTCCGCCCGATGGCTCCGCCGCTCCCCGCCCGCCCTCGCTCGCTCCCCATCGCCCCCACCGCCGACCCCGCGCGCCGCCACCTGCCGCTCGCGGGGGAGGCGCGCGCGATCGACAAGCACTGGCGCCCCATCATCGCGGTGTGGGAGCTCACGCTCCAGTGCGACCTTGCGTGCCGTCACTGCGGCTCGCGCGCAGGTCGCAAGCGCCCCGATGAGCTCAGCACCGACGAGGCCCTCGACCTCGTGCGGCAGATGGCCGAGCTCGGCACCAAGGAGGTGACGCTCATCGGCGGTGAGGCCTACCTCCGCGAAGACTGGGTCACCATCGCGAAGGCCGTCCGCGCCCACGGGATGGAGCTCACCATGGTGACCGGCGGCCGGGGAATGACCCCCGAACGGGCCGCGGAGGCGCGCGAGGCCGGCGTCGAGAGCGCGTCGGTGTCGGTCGACGCGCTCGAGCCGATGCACGACCAGCTCCGCGGCGTGAAGGGGAGCTGGCGGGCGGCCCTCGACGCGATTCGCAACCTGAAGGCCGTCGGCATCCCCGTCTCCGCCAACACGCAGATCGCCCGGCCCGCGCTGCGCGACATCGAGCCCCTCATCGACCAGCTCATCGAGGCGGGGATGCACTCGTGGCAGGTGTCGATGACGGTGCCGATGGGGCGCGCGGCCGACGAGCCCGAGCTCATCCTGGAGCCCTTCCAGGTGCTGGAGGTGATGCCCCTCATCGCCCGCGCCAAGCGCAAGCTGATGGCCCACAAGATTCGTCTGTGGCCGGGCAACGACATCGGGTACTTCGGCCCCTACGAGACGCTCCTCCGCGGGACGATGCCGCGCGGTCACATGGCCTCCTGCGGCGCCGGGCGGCTCACGCTCGGCATCGAAGCCGACGGGTCGATCAAGGGCTGCCCCTCCCTGCCGACCAAGGACTACGTCGGCGGCAACGTCCGCGACCACTCGCTCCGTGACATCTGGGAGCAGGCCGGCGCCCTTCGCTTTACCCGCGATCGCACCAGCGACGACCTCTGGGGCTACTGCAAGGAGTGCTACTACGGCGACGAGTGCCGCGGCGGGTGCTCGTGGACGGCCCACGTGGTGTTCGGGCGCATCGGCAACAACCCCTTCTGCCACCACCGGGCCCTCGAATACCTCGGTCAGGGGCTGCGCGAGCGGCTCCGGCAGGTGACCCCCGCGGAGGGGAAGCCCTTCGACCACGGGGTCTTCGAATCGTACCTGGAGCCCTGGCCCGAAGACGAGCTCGCGCGGGCGCGGGAGGTGGCGGCGAGCGGCGAGGGCTGGCTCCTGCACACCGAGCGGTCTTGACGGGGCGTCGGGAGGGGGGGCATAGCGTGGACCCCCCAACAAGGCGGTTCCCATGGCCCACGATCACGACGACCACGACCACGACCACGATCACGAGGAAGACGACGACGCCCCGCCAGGCCCGCCGGTGGATCGGGAGGCGATCGTGGAGGCGATCCAGTCGGCCATCGACTCGGGCCGCAAGGCCCAGCTCGTCCGCGCGGAGTTCCTCCAGGACTCGTGGAACGGCTTCCCCCTGGTGCTCGGCGACGAGCTCGTGCTGGCGCGTACGCTGCGGGATTTCGTGTTCGACGGCTTCTCGCTGCTGCGCCTCGGCGACGTCTCCGAGGTGCGCTCGGGGGACGTCGAGCGCTTCTTCGAACGGGTGATCAAGGCCGAGGGGCTCGACCGCGACCTCGCGCCGCCGAAGCCCATTCTTCTGCGCTCGATGCGCACCGCGCTGGAGTCGATCCGCGCCCACTACCGCCACGCCATCGTGGAGTGCGAGGGGGCCGACGACGACGACTTCTTCCTCGGTGAGATCGCCCGCGTCGACGACGAGCACCTCCACCTGCTCTACATCCACATCGACGGGACGCGCGACCGCGAGGCCACGAAGATCCCCCTCGACGACATCACCCTCGTCCGCTTCGACGAGACCTACCTGCGGCTCTACGGCAAGTACAGCGTCGCCGAAGACCAGCACTGACGCGCGCTACGCCTTGTTGTGGCTCCGCGTGGCGATCTCCTCGGCCACCGTGGAGAAGTCCTCGATGGCGGTCACCTTGTCGCCGCGCAGGTACGCCGCGAGGCCGAGCGCCGCGGTGAGCGCGAGCGAGCTGTTGACCCCGCGGGCCGCCAGCTCCTTCGCGACCTCCGGGCTCTTGAGCTGTCGCTCCAGCGCGTCGAGCACCGCGTCGAGCGCCAGCATCCCCCGCTGCGCAGCGTCGTTCGATTCGCTCATGAACCCTCCTCCAACAGCCGGGTGAGCACCGCGTCGAGGGCCCGCGGGTCGGCCCTCCCCCCCGTGGCCTTCATCACCGCGCCCTTGAAGAACCCCGCGAGGTTCTTCTTGCCCGCGCGGTACTGGGCCACCTGCTTCGGGTTGGCGTCGAGCACCGCCCGGCACGCCGCCTCGATGGCCCCCGCGTCGCTCACCACGCGCCAGCCGTTGCGGTCGATGACGGCGTCGGCGTCGTCGTGCGTCCCCGCCATCTGGGCGTAGACGTCCCGCGCGAGCTTCCCCGACACCGTGCCGTCGTCCAGGCGCGCGAAGACGCCCGCGAGCTGCGCCACCGTCACCGGGAAGGTCGCGTCGAGGCCGTCCGTCGTGATGGCGGGCTTGAGCACGTTGCACACCCAGTTGGCCGCCCGCTTCGCGTCACCCGTCTGCGCCACCAGCGCTTCGAAGTAGTCCGACAGCCGCGGGTGCTCGGTGAGCACGCGCGCGTCGGCCGCGGGGAGCGCCAGCTCGGACTCGTAGCGCGCCCGCCGCGCCGCCGGCAGCATCGGCAGCGAGCGACGGATGCCCTCGACGAAATCATCGGTGACCACGAGGGGGGGAAGGTCGGGGTCGGGGAAGTAGCGGTAGTCGTCGCTCCCTTCCTTCTTGCGCAGGAGGTCGCAGCGCGAGGCGACGTCGTCCCAGGTCTTGGTCACCTGCTCGACCCGGCCCCCTGCGGCGAGCGTCGCCACCTGCTCGGCCACCTCCCACTCGATCGCCTTCTGCACGAAGCGGAACGAGTTGACGTTCTTGATCTCCACGCGCGTCCCGAAGGCGGTGCTCCCCTTCGGCCGCACCGACACGTTGGCGTCGCAGCGAAACGACCCCGCCTCCAGGTTGCCGTCGTTGACCCCCACGAAGAGAAGCACCGTGCGGAGCTGACGGAGATACTCCGCCGCCTCCGCCGCCGAGCGGATGTCGGGGTGGCTCACGATCTCCAAGAGGGGCACGCCCGCGCGGTTGAGGTCGACGAGCGACACGCCGCGGCCGTGATCGCCGTGGAGGTTCTTCCCCGCGTCTTCTTCCATGTGGGCGCGCTGGATGCGCACCGTGCTGCTCCCGCCGTCGGGGAGGGGTACGTCGAGCGCGCCGTCCTCGCAGAGGGCCGCGTCGTACTGGCTGATCTGGTAGCCCTTCGGGAGGTCGGGGTAGAAGTAGTTCTTCCGCGCGAAGCGGCTCGTGCGGCGGATGGTGCAGCCCAGGGCGAGGCCCGCGCGGACGGCCATCGCCACGGCCTCGCCGTTGAGCGCGGGGAGGGCCCCCGGGAGCCCGAGGCACGTCGGGCACACGTGCGTGTTGGGGGGAGCGCCGAAGGCCGCCGGGCAGCGGCAGAAGATCTTCGTGCGGGTGCGGAGCTGGGCGTGCACCTCCAGACCGATCACGGGCTCGTATGCGACGAAGGTCATCGACGGCGGCGCGGAGGATAACTACCCTCCCGCGCCATGTACACCCGGGCGAAGGACCTCTACACCAGCACCCTCGACGAAATCCGCGCGGCGGGGCTCTACAAGCAGGAGCGCGTCCTCGTGACGCCGCAGGGCGCGCGCATCGGCGTCGTCCGCGAGGGAGCGCCCGGGTCGCGCCGGGAGGTGCTCAACTTCTGCGCCAACAACTACCTCGGCCTGAGCGCCCACCCCGCCGTCATCGCCGCCGCCCACCGCGCCCTCGACACCCACGGCCACGGGCTCTCCAGCGTGCGCTTCATCTGCGGCACGCAGGACATCCACAAGGAGCTCGAGGCCAAGATCGCGGCCTTCGTCGGGATGGAGGACGCGATCCTCTACGGCTCGGCCTTCGACGCCAACGGCGGGCTCTTCGAGACGCTCCTCGGCGAGGACGACGCGATCATCTCCGACGCGCTCAACCACGCCTCCATCATCGACGGCATCCGGCTCTGCAAGGCCGAGCGTCACCGCTACCCCAACGGCGACCTCGACGCCCTCGAGAAGGCCCTCCAGGCCACGCAGGGCAAGCGCCTCCGCATGGTGGCCACCGACGGCGTCTTCTCGATGGACGGCTACCTCGCGAAGCTCGACGCCATCGCCGACCTCTGCGACCGCTACGACGCGATCCTCATGGTCGACGACTCGCACGCCACCGGCTTCATCGGCGCGACGGGCCGCGGCACCGCCGAGCACTGCGGCGTCACCGCCCGCGTCGACATCATCACCGGCACCTTCGGCAAGGCCCTCGGCGGCGCCTCCGGGGGCTTCACCGCCGCCCGCCGCGAGATCGTCTCGCTCCTCCGCCAGCGCTCGCGCCCGTACCTCTTCTCCAACACCGTGGCGCCCTCCATCGTGGGGGCGGCCATCGCGGCGCTCGACCTCCTCTCGGGCTCCACCGCCCTGCGCGACAAGGTGATGGCCAACGCGCTGCGCTTCCGCGCGGGGATGACGGCGGCGGGCTTCACCATCAAGCCGGGCATCCACCCCATCGTCCCCGTGATGCTCGGCGACGCCGTCCTCGCGCAGAAGATGGCCGCGGCCCTGCTGGAGGAGGGCATCTACGCGATCGGGTTCTTCTTCCCCGTGGTGCCGAAGGGGGAGGCGCGCATCCGGGTGCAGCTCTCGGCCGTGCACGAGGACTCGGACATCGACCAGGCGATCGCGGCCTTCACCCGCGTCGGCCGGAGCCTCGGCGTCGTCCAGGGCTGATATCGTCCCCGGCGCGATGCCCATCGACGCCGTCCGCGAAGAGCTCAAGGTCTACATCCGCGCCCGCTACCCCGTGGTGTGGCTCACCTCCGAGGAGGAGGAGCGCACGGGCCGCATGATCGCCGCCGTCGCCAGCGACCTCAAGCGGGCCGTGTGGACGTGGACCTGCACGGCCGGCTTCGACGACGCGCGCGGCGTGCTGGAGCGGGGCCTCGCCAAGAGCGTCGACGCCGCCACGGGGGCCGCGATGCGCGCGCCCGACAAGGCCCTCGACTGGATCGTCCAGCACTCCGAGCGGGCGATCTTTGTCCTCCACGACCTGCACCCCTTCCTCGAAGACCCCGCCGTCGTCCGCAAGCTGCGCGACGTGGTGGCGCACGCCCGGCGCACGCACAAGACGGTGCTGCTGGTGTCGCCCGCGGCGAAGGTGCCCGACGAGCTCGCCCGCGACGTCACCGTGCTGGAGGTGCCGCTCCCCGACGACGCCGAGCTCGCGCTGCTGCTGCGGCAGTTCGTCGAGTCGCTCCGCGCGGTGGGGAAGATCCCGGTGGACGACGACCCCTCCCTCACCGAGCGCGTCGTCCACGCGGTGCGGGGGCTCACCGAGGCGCAGGCGATCCAGGCCTTCTCACGGGCGGCGGTCAACGACATGCGCTTCGGCCTCGGCGACGTCCCGCTCCTCCTCGCGGAGAAGAAGCAGATCGTGCGGCGCACGGGGACGCTGGAGTTCTTCGAACACGACGAGTCGCTGGCGACGGTGGGGGGCATCGACGGGCTCAAGCAGTGGCTCTCGTCGCGGAGCCGCGCGTTCGGCGACCGGGCGCGGGACTACGGGCTCCCGCAGCCGCGCGGCCTGCTGCTGCTGGGGGTGCAAGGCTGCGGCAAGAGCCTCACGGCGAAGGCCATCGCGTCGCACTGGCGCCTCGCGCTCCTGCGCCTCGACATCGGCAGCGTCTTCAGCCCCTACATCGGCGGGAGCGAGGCCAACATGCGCAAGGCGCTGGTGGCGGCCGAGGGGCTCGCGCCCTGCGTGCTCTGGATCGACGAGGTGGAGAAGGGCTTCGGCGGCACCAGCGGGAGCGGCAACTCCGACGCGGGGGCCTCGCTGCGGGTGTTCTCCACCTTTCTCACGTGGATGCAGGAGCGCAAGCGGCCGGTGTTCGTGGTGGCGACGGCCAACCGGATCCGCGACCTGCCGCCGGAGCTGCTGCGCAAGGGGCGCTTCGACGAGATCTTCTTCGTCGACCTGCCGACGGCGCGGGAGCGCGAGGCGATCTTCGCGATCCACCTGCGCAAGCGGCGCCGGGACCTCGCGCGCTTCGACGCGGCGGCGGTGAGCGCGGCCACGGACGGGTTCAACGGGGCGGAGATCGAGCTGGCGCTGGTGTCGGCGATGTACAGCGCCTTCAGCGCCAACCGCGAGGTGACGACGGAGGACATCACGGCGGCGGCGCGGGAGACGGTGCCGCTGTCGACGACGATGGCGGAGGACATCGCGGCGCTGCGGCACTGGGCGAAGACGCGCGCCCGCGGCGCCAGCGGCGGGTGAGTCAGCGGCGCTTCGCGGGGGGGCGCTCCCGCCGGGGCGTTGGGAACGCCTCGGCCCGGCGCGGGTCGCGAGGCTCGTGGTGCGCCGTGAGCCCGACGCGCTCGGCGCGTGGCTCGCGGGGCAGTGACGTAGGCGGAGAGAAGGTCTGAGGGAGGGAGCGGAGGCGCGCCGTCAGTCGGGCAGCGGCAGCGAGAAGCCGAGGTGGAACATGATGCCCGCCAGGATCGGCGCCGCCGACACCTGCAGCACCACGCTCCGCGCGCCGCCGTCCTTCGCCGCCACCACCTGCGCCTCCAGCCGCGCGGCCTCCTGCGCCGCGGGGAAGAGGAACACCGCCGCGGCCTGTTCGAAGAGGTTCTTCACGTCGGGCTCGGGGCAGTTGGGGGGAAGCTGCGCGAGCACCCAGCGGGCGAAGCGCACGATGCGGCCCGTGAGCATCTGCGCGGGCAGCGGGATCACGTCCTCGCCCGCGCGCACCGTCGGCACGCCCTTCAGCACGAGGTTGCCCGAGTTGCGCCGGCTGCCGAAGCCGATGATCCCGAGGCGCCACAGGGCCGTCTGCGCCGACGCCGAGAGGAAGTTCTCCGTCGGCACCAGCATCCCCGCGTCGCGGCCCGTGGGCAGCTCCCACGAGCCCGGCGCGGGCATCGACACGCTCTCGCCCACCACCTGCGCGAAGGCGCCGGTGCGGTTGTAGCTCTGCGCGATCATCGCCGCGAGCGCGAGCACTGGCGAGCCGAACACCGGGCGCTTCACCGTGCCGGTGCCCTCGAGGCGGAGCACCACGCGGTTGGTCACCACGGAGAGCCAGCGCGAGGCGTCGTCGTTGCGCAGGGCCTTCCACGCGTCGGGGAGGCCGCCGTCCTCGTCGTCGAGCTTCGCCGCCACCGCGCCCGCGTCGGCCACGCGGAAGAAGCGGTGCGTCACGCTCGCGAGCACGGGGATGTCGTAGTCCGCGCCGAAGTTGGCCCAGGCCGAGAGGCCCTCGACGTCGTCGCACGGGTCGCTCACGAACACCGCGTCGGGCAGGTCGTCGAGCTCCACGTCGGCGAGCGCGCCGCGGGCAGCGTCGATGGCGCCGTCGGGGGCGACGTCGACCACCTCGATGCCCATCCCCGCGTTGGCGGGCGAGGCGTCGACGAGCATCTTCACGCCGCGCCACGCGGACTCGAGCGCCGCGACGCCGGGCTCCTTGAGGATGTCCACCGCGGTGAGGAAGATCTCGCCCTCGATGAGGTCGCGCGCGGCCCGGCCCGCGGAGGGGGCGGTGGCGGGCGCGGAGGGCTCACGGACGGCCTTGAGGAAGCTCCCGATGGCCGACGACGCCGTGGGGGCGTGCGGCGCGGTGGGGGCCGTGGCGTCGAGGAGATCGTCGACCGACATCGTCGCGCCGCCCGCCGCGGGGGCCGCGGGCGAAGCAGGAGACGCGGCGGGGGCGGCGGGCTTCGCCACGCCGAGCTTCGGGCGGAGGGCCGCGGCGAGCTTGCCGTCGCCGACCAGCGCGACGACCCGCGCGATGGCCTCATCGGGGGCGGGGCGCTTCGTCGGGTCGGTGTGGGCGAGGCCGGCCGCGAGGGCTTGCAGCTCGCGGAGGGGCGAGACGCTGGCCACCACGTCGCTCGCCTGGAAGGACTTGAACGTGGGGAAGGTGACGTCGAAGGCGCGCGTGGCGTCGGCGCCGAGGCGGTCGGTCACCGTCGCGCGGGCGCTCACCTTCGCTGCTTCGAGGGCGGCGGCGAGGTCGTTGGTGGAGAGCTGGAAGCGCCGCCCGGCGGGGGTGGCGCTGTAGGCGCCGACGACCAGCCAGCGAACGCTCGTGCCTGTCTTCTGCTCGGTAGCTTCCATAGGTGCTGTGGTGGTCTCCCTGAGGGGGTGTGATCAGACGCCGCCGTCGATGAAGTCGCCGCGGAAGTCGTCGCCCGCGTCGACGACGTCACCGTCGCGGACATCGGCCGAGGCGTCGCGCCCGGTGCCGGCGTCGGCGGGGCGATCGACGCGCGCGTCCTGCGAGAGGACGCGGCTCCAGAGCGACGGGTCGGACGAGACGAAGGTGTTGCCGCGGACGTACACCGCGCGGTCTTGACCGGCGCGGCGGAAGGAGCGGGGCGGGTCGTTGGGGTGCGACGGGTCGGCGTCCTGCACGAGCACGGTCTCGTGCACCTGGATGCCCTCGGCCCGCACCTGGATGCCCGTCGAGAGCGCGAAGCGACGGTGGAACCCCGTGGCCAGCGTGACCTCCTCGTCGCGCGTGAACTCGAAGCGGGCCGGCCCGAAGCACCGCCCCCGCACGCTGCGCAGCGGCTCGGGGAGGAAGCGCGCCCCCGTCGCCCCGCCCGTCGACTGGAGGAGCATCATCCGCGCGGCGCGGCGGCAGGTGGTGCGGTCTTCCTCGTTGCCGCAGATCTCGCCCTCGTGGACGAGGACGCGGCGCTCGCCCACCGTCTCCAGCCGCATGCGAGCGCGCTTGGGGTAGTTGCGCACGGTGCCGATGGCGCGCACCACCACGCGGTTGTCGCTCGCAAACTCCGCGAGCGCGACGGGGCCGATGGCCTCGCCGTTGGTGAAGCGGTCGGTGACCACCCACACGAGGCGGAGGTTGCCCGACACGCGCGACACCACCACGTCGTCTTCGGTGATGGGCCGCTGGGCCACCACGTCGCTGAGCGGCACGCGGCACCGCTCGCCCTCGGCGCGCTGCTGGTTCGACGGCTCGTCGCAGTACTCCGCGCAGGCGCCGTTGAACTCGCGCCACGCCACGGGCTGGTTGGTGCAGTCGCGCGGGTTGTTGGCCGCGAAGCCGGGGCTGTAGTCGCGCAGGAGGAGCCGGGTCCACTGCTCCCAGCGCAGCGTCGGCACCACGCCCTCGCGCACCGGCGGGCCAGGGATGGCGCAGAGCACCGGGATCGGGAGGGGCGGCGGCGGGGCCGTTCGCGTCGTGTTCGTGGACGAGCACGCGGCCGCGACCACCGTGGCCACCAGGGCCCCGGCTGCGCTGACCTTCACGAGACCTCTCCACACGCTCGGATGCTGCTCCGTGGACTGCATGATCTTCCCCATCGGTACCGTTGGTGTCGCTTCCCGCGGATTCTATCGCGGGCCGCCAGGAGCCCCTATACGCCGCGGACCGGCCTCCGAGAAGTTTTCTCCGAGGGCGCGGCTGTACGCCCGCGCGAACCCCTTGCCGAGCACGGCCTGCGTGAGCTGCTTCTCCTCCGACAGGTCGTCGTGCTCGGTGAGGTACTGCTTCCAGTAGAGCCCGCCGCGGAACGGCCAGAACTTCCACAGCCCCTGGGCAGTCTCCTCGGCCTTGTTGGCGAGGCGCTGGGGCGCGAGCCGCTCGGACATGAGCTTGCGGACGCCCTCCATCAGCCCGCCGAGGAGGGCCACCTGGTGCGTCATGATCTCCGCGTAGGCGCCTGTCAGCGCCCCCGTGCGGGCGGCGGGGTCGGGTGCGCGCCAGTCGAGGAGGTACGCGAGGACGGCGCGCGGGTCGTTGGCCTCGTCGATGGGCGTCGGCTGGGCGTTGCGCCGGGAGGCCCCGACGAGCTCGGTCTCAAACTGCTCGTGCCCCTGCCGAAGCCCCACGTAGGCCGTCGCGAAGGCGTCCAGGGCCGTGAGGATGCGCACCAGGAAGCCCTCCATCTCCTCGGGGGTGTTGGGCGGGGGCTGGGCGGGCGCGATGGCCTGCGCGAGGCGGGCGATGAGCTGCGTGCCCGCGCCCGACGACGGGGCCGGCACGCCCTGCGACTGCGCCAGCGCCTGCATCTGCGGCTCGTGCGCGAGCTCGCCAAACTGCTCCAGGATGAAGGCCACCGCCGCGGGGACGAGGTGCGGGGGCATCGACTGGAGCACGCTGTAGAGGGCGGTGTAGAGGTTGTTCCACGCCTGGCGGTAGGCGGTGACGTACTGGCCGAGGGCGAGCAGCTGCGCGCGGGCGGGGCCGAGCTGCGTCGAACCCGCGGCGGGGCGCTGCCCAGGTGCGGCGCCGGGCGTCACCATCGTGGCCCCGGCGGCGCCCGCGAGGAGCGCCGTCGAGTCGAGCATCATCGTGGAGCTGCCGGGCTCCGGGCCGTCGTCCTGGGCAGGCCGCTGCGACCCGAGGAACGCGTCGGCCATCATGGTGCGCTCGGAGGCGTCACCGCCGGCGCCCCCGAGGCGCTGGTGCTGGGCGGCGACCGCGTCGGAGACGTGGGCCCGCGAGAAGCTGAGCCGCAGGGCGCCAACCCGCACGTCTTCGGCGCCGGTGAGCGCGACGGGCGCGTTCTTGGCGAGGCGCTGGCCGTTGCAGGTGGTGCCGTTGGTGGCGCCGAGGTCGTAGTAGGCCGCGACGCTGTCGTCGAACTGGATCACCGCGTGCCACTGCGACACGAAGGGCCACGGCAGCGCGAGGTCGTTGAGCGGGTTGCGCCCGATTCTCACCGGGGAGCGCGTGAACGTGTACGAGCGCGTCGACCCGTCATCGAGGCTATCCACGCGTACCAGGAGCGCCAGCATCGCTAACGGGTCTCTTCCCTTCGTCTCGTGCTCGCCGAGCGCGCGCTGCGCACGCCGCGGCGGGCGACAGTAACACCGAAGGCCACGGGCGGTGGTAGTGCAATCTTCCCGGCGCCGCTCCCCGCGTCCGATGGGATATCATCGCGGTCGCCGATGAGCGACGACCGCACGATGACGGTGCCCGCGATGCGCCCGCGCGCCCCCACCACCCGCTACGTCGAGGTGATCTCGCAGGGGCGTCCGGCGTCCTACAAGGCGCGGGAGGGGGTGGTGCGCATCGGGCGCGACGCGGGCAACGAGGTGGTGATCGACGACCCCTTCCTGTCGCGCATTCACCTGGAGGTGCGCATCTTCCCGCACGGCGTCGAGGTGGTCGACCTCGACACGAAGAACGGCACCCACTACCAGGGGGCTCGCATCCGTGAGCTCCCGGTGAAGGACGAGGTCACGCTGCTCCTCGGCAAGCACGCCACGGTGCGCGTCCGCGTGGGCGACGACGGGGCGCCCGCGCAACGCGGCCGCGAGGAGGTCGACCTGGTCGGCGACTCGCCGGCGATGCACCGGCTCCGCGGGGCGCTGACGAAGCTCGGGCCGTCGCACCTCACGGTGCTCATCGAGGGGGAGACGGGGACGGGCAAGGAGGTGGTGGCCCGCACGCTGCACCGCCTCTCGGGTCGGGCTTCGAAGCCCCTGGTGGTGTTCGACTGCGCGGCGGTGTCGCCGTCCCTCATCGCGTCGGAGCTCTTCGGTCACGTCAAGGGAGCCTTCACGGGGGCGGTGGGGTCGAGCGAGGGGTCGTTCCGCGCGGCCCACGGGGGGACGCTCTTCCTCGACGAGATCGGCGAGCTGCCGCTGGAGCTTCAGCCGGCGCTGTTGCGCGCGCTGGAGGCCCGGCAGGTGAAGCCCGTCGGCGGCGAGCAGTACGTGCCGGTGGACGTGCGGGTGGTGGCCGCGACCAACCGCGCGCTCGAAGACGAGGTGGCCGCGGGGCGCTTCCGCAAAGACCTCTTGTTTCGCCTCGCGGTGGGGCGGGTGAAGGTCCCGTCGCTCCGCCAGCGCCCGGAGGACGTCCCCGTGCTGGCGATGCATTTTGCGCGGGCCTACGGCGCCAGCTTCGCGCCCGCGGCCCTTGACGCCCTGGCCGCGCGGGCGTGGCCCGGCAACGTCCGCGAGCTCCGTAACGCCGTCGAGCGCATGGTGATGCTCGCGGGCGGACACGGCGCGCTGGTGGCCAACCTCGACGACCTCGACGACGACGACGACCTCGACGCGCGCGACAGCGAGGCGCCGCCGCTGGTGTCACCGTCCGAGGCGCTCCTCGGCGCGATGCAGAGCGCGGAGGGCCAGCGGCTCCTGGCGATGAGCTTTCAAGACGCGAAGCAAGCCGCCGTGGAGACCTTCGAACGCGAGTACCTCGTGCGGCTCTTCGAAGCGTCGGGCTTCAACCTCTCCGAGGCCGCGCGCCGCTCGGGGGTGCACCGCCGCTACCTCCGCGAGCTCTTCAAGAAGCACAACATCGACACCGCCGCCCTCCGCGCCCGCAAGCCGTGACCCCCCTCCTCGCTCGTGTGTTCGCCGCCCTCGCCGGCGGTGTGTTCGCTGGTCTCGCCACCGGCGCCCTCTTCGCGTTGCGCGCTTCGACCGCGCGGGGCGATCTCGCCTGGCGTCTCGCCGCGCTCCTGTCGGTGCCTGGGCTGGCGCTCGGGTGCTGCCTCGCCGCGGCCCTCGCGCCCCTCACCGACGCCCGCAGTCAGCGGGTGCGCGCGTGGCTCCTGGCGCGGCGACGTCCCCTCGGCGCGGCGCTGCTGGTGGGGCCCGCGGCGTGCGCGGTGTGGGTGGGCCTGGCCTCCCTCGCGGGGCGCCATTTCATGACGGCCTACCACCACGTGGGCCTCGCGACCTTCGCGCAGTCGGTGGCCCTGCTCGTGCTCACGCTCGCGGTGGCGGCGGCGGCGGCGCTGGTGGCTCGCGGCGTCGCGGCGCGCATCTCCGACGACGCGTCGCTCACCCGCGCGGTGCTCGTCCCGGGGGCGGTGGGTCTCGGCCTCGCGGCCGCGGTGGTGGGCCACGGCGCGTACCACGGGGACATTCACGGCCACGGGGCGCTGCGCGCGCTCTTCATGGGCGCGTACGGCGTGCTGAAGAAGCCCGAGCTCGACCTCGCCCCGGTGGCGATGCTCGCGTCCATCGGGGCGCTCACGCTGGCGCTGGGGGCGGCGCTGCGGCGCGTGTGGTTCGTGGCGCTGCCGCTGGCGCTGTGCGCGATGGGGCTGCTGCTGGTGAAGGCGTCGAAGGAGTTCGGTGACGCGCCGGTGGCCGCGGACATCGACGCGCGGCCGGGCCTGCCTCGAACGGTGCTGCGCGCGCTGCGACGACGCTCCGACCGCGACCGCGACGGCTTCGCGGCGACCTTCGGCGGCGGCGACTGCGACGACCACAACCCCCGGCGCAACCCGGGCGCGGCGGACGTCGCGGGCAACGGCGTGGACGAGGACTGCTCCGGGGCCGACGCGCGGCGGGTGGTGATCGAAACGCCGCCGCCGCGGACGGACGTCCCGCGCCCGACGCTGGCGGCCTCGCGCGACCTGAACCTCTTGTTCATCACGGTCGACACGATGCGGGCCGACCTGCACTACGCGGGCTACGCGCACCCGATGTCACCGAGCCTCGACGCCCTCGCGGCGGAGTCGGTGGTGTTCGATCGGGCGTACGCGATCAGCTCGTACACCGGGCGCGCGATCGGGCCGATGATGACGGGGCGCTACCCCACCGAGTGCCCCCGCGACGGCGAGCATTTCACCCGGTACACGGCGGCCAATGTCTTTCTCGCCGAGCGGCTGAAGGCGGCGGGCTTCACCACCTTCGGCGCCGCGTCGCACTTCTACTTCGAGCCGCGCTTCGGGCTCTCGCAGGGCGTCGACGCGTGGGACCTGTCCGCGAAGCCCGAGGGCGACGGGCAGGAGACCACCAGCGCCGACGCCGCCGTGGCCGATCGGGTGATCGCGCAGCTCCGGCGACCCGAGAACACCGCGGGGCGCTTCTTCGCGTGGGCCCACTTCTTCGACCCGCACAAGCAGTACGTCGATCACCCCGACCTGCCGGTGTTCGCCCGCGGTGAGCGCGGCCGCTACGACCGCGAGGTGATGAACAGCGACCGGCAGATCGGGCGCATCCTCGCGGCCCTGCGCGCGCTGCCCGGGGGCGTCGCCGAGCGCACCGTGGTGGTGGTGACCTCCGACCACGGCGAGGCCTTCGGCGAGCACGGGATGAGCTACCACGGCGTCGAGCTGTGGGAGGAGCTGGTGCGCGTCCCGTGGGTGATGCGGGTGCCCGGCGTGGCGCCGCGTCACATCACCGCGGCGCGGAGCCAGATCGACCTCGCGCCGACGCTGTTGGAGGTGCTGCGGCTCCCGGCGCCCGCGGCGGATGCGCCCGACGCGTTCTCGGGGCGCTCGCTGGTGCCAGAGATGCTGGGCGAGGCGGCGCCGGAGCGGCCGGTGTACATCGAGCTGCCCGAGGGGCCCTACAACAGCCTGCGCCGCGCGCTGGTGTTCGAAGGCGCGAAGCTGCTGGAGCGCGGGGCGCGGCGCTTCATGCTGTACGACCTCGCGGCCGATGCGGCGGAGCGGACCGACCTCGCGGCGACGAACGCGACGCGGCTCGGGCGGATGCGGGCGGTGATGGAGCAGGTGCGAGGCGGGCTGCGCGTGGTGGAGGCACCTCCGCCGCGCGCGCGGTGATCACATCGTGAGGCCGCCGTCGACGTCGATGGTGCGGCCGTTGAAGTAGTCGCACTCGAGCACGAACTTCACCGCGAGCCAGATGTCCTCGGGGACGCCGATGCGCCCGACGGGGATGTTGGCGACGAGGGCGTCGCGGGCCTTCTGGTTCATCCCCTGGGTCATGGGGGTCTCGATCATGCCGGGGGCGACCGCGCCGACGCGCACGCCGAAGGCGCCGAACTCGCGCGACCAGGTCACCGTGTTGGCGGCGAGGGCGGCCTTGGCCGAGGTGTAGTTCGACTGGCCGCGGTTGCCGTGGCGCGCGATCGACGACATGTTGACCACCACGCCGGGGCGGGAGCCGGTCTCGACCATCTTCGCCACGGTCTCGCGCACCATGAAGGTGGCGCCCGTGAGGTTGACGCCGATGACCGCGTCCCACTGCTCCTTGGAGAGGCGGATGACCTTGCCGGTCTCACGATCCTTCTTCACGAGCAGGCCGTCGCGGAGGATGCCCGCGTTGTTGATGAGGCCGTTGAGCCCGCCCATCGCCTCGTTGGCCCACGCCACGAAGGCCACCACGTCGGCCTCGTCGGCGACGTTGAGCTTGCGCGCGTGAACCTTGCCCGGCATCCCCTGCGTCGACTCGACGAGGGCCGCGAGGCCGTCTTCCTTCACGTCGCCCGCCGCCACCTGCGCGCCCGCTGCCGCGAGCCGCTGCGCGAAGTGAGCGCCCATGCCCTGCGCCGCGCCCGTGACGATGATCTTGAAATCCTTGAGTTCCATGGCGTTCCTCCGGTTGTGGGGCGCGTCATAGTGCCTGGGGGGAGGCGCTGGCAAGGAGATTTGTTGCGGTGCAACAAACTCGCTAGGGGACGACGTCGCACCGCACGCGTGCCACGGGCGCAGCGGGAGAGGTGCGCCACCGCAGCGCGGCCGGATCGGCGCAGCGGGCTCCCGGCGACAGCCGCAGCCACATCGGGCCGCAGGGCAGCCCGCTGACACGCCCGCCCTGCCCGCCAGCGGGCACGATCGCGCTGCGCACGGGTTCGCGTCCCGGCGCGAAGCCAACCTCCACCACCACCGGGCGGGTCACGTCGTGCAACTCGAGCTCGACGCTGCAGGATGGGCGGCGGCCGAGGTAGAGGGCCGCGCCGCGGTGCTCGGTGACGAAGCCGGCCTGGTGTTCCAGATAGTCCATGTCCGCTGGGCCGACGAGCGCGGCGATGCCCTCCGTGAGGCTCGCGAGCGTCAGGACGTGGGCGGTGTAGGGGTCACCCGCGCGGAGCGGTCGGTTGGTGAAGTTCGCGCTGATGTCGACGCCTGGCGGCACACGCCGCGGGCCGCAGCGAAGCAGCACCGTGTGGATCCCATCCCTGTACTGATGCCCTTGCAAACTGGCGCCGCCGTGCAGGCTCGCGACCAGCGCGGTGAAATTTGCGCGGGGCGCGCCCACCCCTGCGAACGCGAAGGCGCTCGGGGCCATCCGCTGGATCCCCGCGCGGAGCAACGGTGCAGCGCCCCGCGCGTGACGGATCTCCCGCACCACTGCCGCGGTGTCCGACGCGGCCTCCGCAGCGGCGCGCGAGAATGCGGCCGCGAGCGTCAACAAAAGAGCCGCGGCTAGTGCGATCAGCGGCGCCTCGCTCCGACCCCGCATGGGTCCAGCCGTCATGGCGAAGACGATCGCCGCGGGCAGCAACCGCCGTCCGCCGTAGTGCCACGTCCCAAGGTGCAGTGGCAGCGTGAAGGTGAGCAGCAGGAGCCCGAGCGCAAAAGCTCCGGCCGCGCGTCGCTCGCGATGAGCTAATCCGCTCAGCGCCGTAGCCGCGGCGAGGACGAGCAGCGTACCCCCAAAGAGGGGATGCAGCGGCACCGTGGCGAGCGCCACCTCACGGGGGGAGGCCAACATGAACGACCACCCCGCGCCGAGGGGCGTGCGCGAGGCGGCCCACGCGAGCGCCGCGGAGGGCGTGAGCGCGACGAGCAGGTGGGCGAGGCGCTGACGCTCGTTGACGCCTGTGAGGATCACGAGGCCCGCGAACACCGCACCCGCGCCGACGACGTGACACGTGGCCGCGACAAATGCGAGCGTCGCCACGCCCGCTGCAAGGGGCACCGGAGGCGCCGCGCGCCACTGCCAGAGCGACCCGGCGAGCAGCGCGAGCGCCGTCGCAAGGAGGTAGGCCGCGAGACCAAGCGCGAGCCCGCTGTTGAAGGTGACCGCTACCGCGAGCAGCGCCCAGGCGTCGATGCGCCGCCGGCACGTCGCCACGAAGACGCCCGCGGCGAGCCCGAGCAACGTGGCGATGACAACGCCCACGACGCGCCCGGCCGTCATCGGGTCCCACACGGTGAGGGCGGCGCGGAGCAGCTCGTGCGCCCCACGCGAGGTCAACGGCGTGTTGAGCGCAAAACACTCCGCCGCGCGTGAGGCCGAGTCGCCGTAGCGGTGCGCGACCACCGCGGCGTGCAGGTGGTGCGGGCCGTCGTTGGTGGCGACCATGTCGTAGCGCGCGAGGCCCAGCGCAAGCACCGCCGCGCCGACGCCGAGCGTCGCGTTGCGCGATCGAGAGGGTGTGAACCACGCGCAAAACACCTTGCGCGATTGGTGTCAGAAACTTCGTCGGGATGTCAACTCCCGACAACGCGCTCAGCTCGTGGCGCGGGCTCCGCACGACCGGCACTCGACCTCGTAGTCGGGCATCGGGTTGCGGCAGTACGGGCAGAGCTTCTGGCCCGGGAGCGTCTCGGGGTTGAGCGCGGTGAGCAGCGGGGACGGTTCGCCCATCTTCGCCACCCCGGGGAAGCCCACCTCCACGCGGACGAGGGAGCCGCGGGGGAGCCCGACCAGCGTCTGGAGGAGCGCCGCGATGGCGTTGCCGTCGGCGTAGTTGACCGGCTGCGTCATGGGGACGTTGAGGTGGATGCGCAGCGCGACGTGGGTGCCGTCCTCGTCGGTGTCGACGGGGAGGCGGACGTGGGTGAGCGGCTGCGCCGGCGCGGCCCAGACGTAGCCGTGGGTGGCGACGCCGACGCCGCGCGCGAGCCCACGGAGCACCTCGCGCGCCTGATCGTCGGGGGCGAGCGCGTTGCGGAGGGCTCCCTCGGCGGTGGCCTTCATCGCGGGGCCGTAGTCTCGGTCGAAGCGCAGCACGACATCGACGACGTGCGCAGGCTGCCAGGTGCTCATGGTGTCTCCTCCTCAGGGGCTAGCGGGAACCATACCCGCACGATCGAGCGGACGCCGTCGCGCGCGGTCTCGACCGATCCGCCATAGACCTTCGCCACGAGGCCGACGACGTAGAGGCCGAGGCCGCGCTCGTAGCGTCCGCCGGTGCGGAGCTTGAGGTCGACCTGCGCCTCGCGGGTGAAGTGTTGCTCCGGGGGGCCGAACGCGGGGCCCTCGTCGGACAGCACCAGCGCGGCGCGATGGCCCCGGCGCTCGACGGAGAGGACGACCTCGGCGCCGCGGCGGGAGTGCTGGGCGCCGTTGTTGGCCAGATGCGTCGCGGCCGTGGTGAGGAGCGCGAGGTCGGCGAGCACCTCGGCGTCAGGGCCGCGCTCATCGACGCGCAGCGAGACGCGGCCGTGGGTCGTCGCCGCCTGCACGGCGGTGCGGGAGATGTCGCGCAGGGAGACGCGGGAGCGCGGGGCGGTGCCCAGGTCGGGCACCTCCAGGGCGGCGATGGTCACCGTGCTGTCGATGAGCCGAAGGAGCACGTCGCAGGAGGCGTGGAGGTCGGCGAGGGTCTCACGCACCTCCCGCTCCGCGTCGCGGCAGGCGTGGTCGAGGAACGACAGGTTGGCCACGATCGCAGCCAGCGGGTTGCGCATGTCGTGAGCGAGCATTTGTGCGAGCGCGTGCTGCGTGCGAGCGGACTCATGCGAGGGGTCAGGCGGCGACACGAGGCCGACGCTACGCCACGCGCGCCCCTTCCTGTCAATGTCCTGGCATGTGGGTCGACGGTGACCCCGGGGCTGCCTACGCGGCAGCCCCCCGCTCCATCAGCTCGGACACATAGCGCGTCGCGGCCGTCGTCATTTCGCTCGACGCATCGAGAAACTGCAACCCGACAACGAACGCGTCCGCCCGACGAACCTCGACCGTCACCTCGTGCGCCCCAAAGGCTGCGAGGGTGAGCTTGAGGCGTAGCTGATCGCCCACCTTGACCGACGCAAACGACCCCGACCGCGCGACCGCAACCCCGCCCACGCTCACGTCCAACACCGTGATGGGCTGCTGCAAGACGCCTCGACCCGGGATCATCGCGCGGAGCGGCAGGTCGGCGCTGGGGACCACCCGCACGTACCGACGACGCTCGGAGAAATTCATAGGAGGTATTGTGCCCGAAGTTCCCGCCGGTCGCACCCATCACATTTCAGTTTGGCGTCCAGGCTTTTGGACACTCGCGCTTGACCTCGGCCATGAATTTCTCCAGTGCTCAACGACGTCATGATCGATCGCGACGGAAACGGGCTGGACGATCGGGACGACCTCGCTCGTCTCGCGCAACGGGCGATGGCCGAGCGCGGCTTCCGTACGGACGAGGTCACGCCGTGGGACGTGGCGCCGATCGCCGACGACCCGCGCGTCCGCGACCTGACGGACCTGCCCTGGAGCTCGATCGACAACGAAGATTCGCGCGACCTCGACCAGGTGGAGCTGGCCGAGCGGGGCGACGGCTTCACCCGCGTGATGGTGGGGATCGCCGAGGTGGCGGCCTACGTCCCCCGGGGCGGCGCGTCGGATGACTTCGCCGCGGCCAACGCCACCACGGTGTACACCGCCGGCGGGCTCTTCCCGATGCTGGCGCGCGGCCTCTCGGAGGATCGCACGTCGCTCCTCGGCGGCGCCGATCGCCTCGCGCTGGTGACCTCGCTCGACGTCGCGGACGACGGATCGGTGCTGCGCCGCGAGCACTTCCCCGCACTGGTACGCAATCGGTGCCGGCTCGACTACGTCACCGTCAGCGCGTGGCTCGACGGCGCCACGGAGCCGCCGCCCGCGCTCCGCGGCGACCCCTCGATGCAGTCGCAGGTTCGTTTGCAGGAGGAGGTCGCGGGGCGGTTGCGCGTGCGCCGTGAGACCGCGGGGGCCCTGGGGTTCACGACCCCGGAGCCCGAGCTGGTGTACGACGACGAGAAGCGCGTCGTGGACATTGTGACGCGCACCACCACGCGGGCCAACCGCGTCGTCGAGTCCCTGATGCTCGCGGTGAACGAGGCCGTCGCGCGCAGCCTCGCCGACGCGGGCTACCCCTGCCTGCGCCGTGTGGTGAGCGCGCCCCCGCGCTGGCGCCGCCTCCGCGAGCTCGCGGCGACCTGGGGCGTCACCCTGCCCGAGGCCCCGGACGCCGCAGGGGTGGCCGGCTTCCTGAGTGGCGTTCGCGCGTCGCAGCCCGAGGCGCTGGAGGAGGTGCAGGTGGCGGTGATGAAGCTCATCGGCCGCGGGGAGTACCGCGCGTGGTGGCCCGGCGACGAGCCCGCCGGACACTTCGCCCTCGCCACGGAGGCCTACGCGCACTCCACCGCGCCCAACCGGCGGTATCCCGACATCGTCGTGCAGCGCATCCTCCACGCCGCGCTCCGCGGCGAGCCGTCGCCCTATGACCGCGACGCGCTCGCCCTCGTCGCCGATCGCTGCACGGAGCGGACGGTCGCCGCCCGCAAGGTCGAGCGGCGCATCTGGAAGAGCGCCGCGGCGCTGCTGCTCGCCGATCGGGTGGGGCACGTCTTCGAAGCGGTGGTGAGCGGGGTGAACGGGAGCGGGGTGTGGGTTCGCTTGCTGCGCCCGGCGGTGGAGGGGCGGCTGGTGCGCGGGGCCGCGGGGCTCGACGTGGGGGCGCACGTGCAGGCGCGGCTCCTGGCGTTTGACGTCGAAGAGGGGCACCTCGACTTCGAGCCCGTGGCGGTGCGGAGGGCGATGTGAGCGGACTGCGCGTGGTGGTGATGGGCGCCGGGGTGATGGGCGCGACGGCGGCGCGGTCGCTCGCGGCGCGGGGGCATCGGGTGACGCTCTGCGACCCGGGGCCGCTGCCGCACCCGCTCGCGGCGTCGACGGACATCAGCAAGGTGGTTCGCGTCGAGTACGGCGACGACCCGTACTACATGGCCCTCGGCGAGCGCTCCCTGGACGGGTGGCACCGGTGGAACCGCGAGCTCGGCGACGCCCTCTTCCACGAGACCGGCGTCCTCTTCGTCCGCCCGTCCCCGATGGTACGGGGAGGCTTCGAACACGACAGCCACGCGACCCTGATCGCGCGCGGCCACCGCCCCGAGCGGCTCGACGCGGCCGGGCTCACCGCGCGCTTCCCGGCATGGCGGACGGGGCGCTACGTCGACGGCTTCTTCCACGCGCGCGGCGGCTTCGTGGAGAGCGGGCGCGTCGTCGAGGCGCTGGCCCGCCGCGCCGCCGCGGAGGGCGTCACGCTGCGCGCGGGGGTGACCTTCGCCGCCGTCACCGACCAGGGCGTGACCACCACGGACGGTGAGGCCCTCGCCGCCGACCGCGTGGTGCTCGCCCTCGGCGCGTGGACGCCCTTCGCGCTCCCGCAGCTCACGCCCTCGCTCCGCGCCACGGGGCATCCGGTGTTTCACCTGCGGCCGAAGGAGCCGGGGCGCTTCGTGGGGCGGCGCTTCCCGGTGTTCGGCGCGGCCATCGCGGACACGGGGTGGTACGGGTTTCCCCTGCACCCGCGGGCCGGCGTCGTGAAGGTGGCGCGGCACGGCGTCGGGCGCGCGCTCCACCCCGAGTCGCCCGCGCGGGCTGTCACCGACGACGACTACCGCGCGCTGCGGTCGTTTCTCGCCGACACCTTCCCCGACCTCGTCGACGCCGAGATCGCCGCGACCCGCGTGTGCCTCTACTGCGACTCCGACGACGGGCACTTCTGGATCGACCGCGACCCCGCGCGCCCCCACGTCACCGTCGCCGCGGGGGACAGCGGGCACGGGTTCAAGTTCGCTCCCGTGCTCGGAGACATGATCGCGGACGTGGTGGAGGGGGCGACCGCGGAGGAGCGGTTTCGCTGGCGCATCGGCGCGTCGGCGGGGCGCTACGAAGAGGCGGCCCGGTGCGTGAGCGACCGATGACTTCGCTCGCGCTCCTCGCCGCCGACGCGCACGCCGGCTTCCCGTCGCGCGCAGGGACGCCGCGGGTGAGGCGCGCGCGGGCGGCGCTGGCGAAGGCGCTCTGGCGACGCGACGGCGCGCGGCGACTACCGGGGGAGCGCGCGCTCGACGAGGCCCTGCGCGCGCTGCCCGAGGCGGAGCTCGTGTGGGTGTGCGAGTTCGCGCCCCTCGGGCCGCTGTACCTCCTGCCGACGCGGCGCTTCGTGGGGGCGCTCGCGCAGAAGATCACCGCGCTCGGCGCGCGCCGCGTGGTGGAGGTGGCGGCGGGCGACGGGTTCTTGTCGGCGGCGTTGCAGCGGGCGATGCCCGGGGTGGAGGTGATCGCGACCGACTCGGGGGCGTGGGCGAAGCCCGAGGCGCGCATGAGCGCGAAGGAGCGGCGCGCGCACGCGAAGGTCGCCGTGCCGGGCGTGCGGGCGGGGGCGCACGTGCGGCGGATGGGCGCGCTGCGGGCCGTGGAGACGCTCGCGCCCGACCTGGTGCTCGCGTCGTGGCTGCCGCCGGGGACGCTGCTCGATCGGCTCATTCGTTCGAAGACGCGCTACGTGCTGGAGGTGGGGGCGGCGGGGGACGTCACCGCGGGGCCGTGGTCGTGGCGGTTCGCGCACGACACCTGCGACGGGCCGATCGAGGAGTCGGCGCGGTGCCGGCTCGACGCGCGCCCGGGGGAGCGGCTCCACTCGCGCGTGACGCTGTACTTCGGCGGCGCGCATGAGGAGCACGGGTGTGAGCGCGTGCGGCCGGGCGACTGGCTGTGGCAGTTTCGCCCGACGCGGGGGTGAGCGACGCGTGCAATCACGCCACGCAGTCGTCCGGGGTGGGATCGACGCGATCGTCTCCCTTCCCTCAAACGTCTCCCCGTGCGGCTCTATTGCACCTCGGCCAGCCCACGGGCTTTCGCTGCTCGGTGTGCACGCCCGACCCGCGCATCACCCAGCGTCCGCGCGGCGACTGCCTCGCGTGTGTGCCGCCGGAGGGCGGCGCGCCGCAGGGCTTCTGTTGATAGCGCGCCCCGCCGTCCCGGGTCGGACGGCCGCTGCCTCCAGGTGATAGCGTCGCCGCCATGCGCGCTCGCTGGCTACTGTTCCTCGCCACCCACTGCGGCGCCTCGACGGGCGCCGTCACGGCCACGCGCGATGCCTCGGTCGACGTGTCGGCCGACGCCCCGCCGTCGTGCCTCCCGCCGTGTCTTGCGCATGCCCTCGCCCCCTGCGGCCCGCCCTCCGGGAGCTGCGTCGCGTACATCACCGCGGCCCCTGACAACTGGCGCCGTTGCTTCGACCACGGGCTCATCGTCGAGGCGCAGCTGATGGGCGCACACCGCTACCGCCGCGGCGCGACGGTGTGCGCGTCGGTCCAGTCGGTGGGGGCGGCGACGCTCACCACCGACACCTACCGCGACGCCGCGGGCGCCGTGATCGCCACCGTCGCCCGCCCTGACGGGGGTGGCCCTTGGACCGTCACGTGTGGCGGCGTCGACCACCGCGTCGACCCGACCTCCGCGCCGTGCCTCGCCGACCCGTGGGTGCGTGGGCGCAACCCGCACGGCCTGCCCTGCCCCATCGGGCCGGGCAGCGACGCCTGCCGCGACGCACGCTGACGCGGCGGAGAACGGCAACGCCCCGCTCACCCTCCGGCTGCACAGCCGTGCATCCCGCTGCACGCTGCACACCCTCCTCCCGCACGTTCTGCCCGCATTTCCGTGGCGGCACGTGCGTTGCGATACGCCCTTCCGCCCCGCGACGGTGTCTCCACCCCGCGGCGCTTCGGGAGGAACCACACCATGCAGTCACCGCGCGCCCCCACGGACTTCGATGTCCAGATGATGCGCCTTGCGCTCTCGCACGGGAGCGCCGGGACGCCCGCCCCCAACCCCCACGTCGGCGCCGTCCTCGTGCGCGACGGTGCGGTGATCGGGGTCGGGCACCACGACCGGGCCGGCGGCGCCCACGCCGAGATCGCCGCGATGGCCGACGCCGACTACGACGTGCGCGGCGCGACGCTCTACGTGACGCTCGAGCCCTGCAACCACCACGGGCGGACGCCGCCGTGCTGCGACGCGATCCTGCGGGAGGGCGTCGCGCGGGTGGTGATCGGGTGCCGCGACCTCAACCCGCGGGTGGGCGGCGGCGGCGTCGAGCGGCTGCGCGCCGCGGGCGTCGAGGTGGTGGTGGGCGTGTGCGAGTCCGAGGCCTTCGGGCTCATCGGCGAGTGGATGAACGGACTGCGAGGCGCGGCGTGAAGATCGTGATCATCAGCGGGAGTCACCGGGCGGAGTCGGAGTCGGCGCGGGTGGCAACCTTCCTGGCGGACAAGCTCCGCCGGCACTGGGACGACGCGGTTCACCTCCGCGACCTCGGCACCGACCCGCTCCCTCTCTGGGACGAGGGCGTGTGGGCCCGCACCGCGGAGTGGGAGGAGCACCTCGCGCCCCTCGTCCGCGAGCTCGAAGCCGCCGACGCGATCGTCGTCGTCACCCCCGAGTGGGGCGGCATGGCGACGCCTGCGATCAAGAACTTCCTGCTGCTGTGCCCGTCGGCGGCGGTGGGTCACAAGCCGGCGCTCCTGGTGACGGTGTCGCACGCCCGCGGCGGCGCCTACCCCGTCGCCGAGCTCCGCATGAGCGGGTACAAGAACAACCACCTCTGCTTCATCCCGGAGCACGTGATCGTGCGCGACGCGGCGGACGCGCTGCACGACGGCCCCCCCGCGGGCGACGCCGACGCCTACCTCCGCGGCCGCGTCGAGTACGCGCTCGCGCTGCTCCGCGAGTACGGCCGCGCGCTCAAGGGCGTGCGCCAGAGCGGCGTCATCGACCGGGCCCGCTTCCCCTACGGGATGTGAAAGGAACACCACCATGCAAGGCCACCTGTCTCCCATCTCCGGCGTCGCCTGCTTCGAAGACCGCTTCGTCGCCACCGCCGGCTACGACAACCGCGTGATCCTCTGGGACGCCCGCTCGCGCCGCTCGGTGGCCCGCGCCTTCCACGATCACCTCGCCAACCAGTGCGCCTTCAGCCCCGACGGCAAGCTCCTCGTCACGGCGAGCAGCGACCACACCGCGCGGCTCTGGCGCGTCCCCGACCTCCGCCTCGTCGCCGTGCTCCACCAGCACACCGACGACGTCGAGATGGCGGCCTTCAGCCCCGACGGGAAGCTCGTCGCCACGGCCTCGCGCGACGCCTGTGTGCGGGTGTTCGACGTGCAGGGCGAGCTCCTCCACACGCTGCGGGGCCACACCGCCGACGTGATCTCCGTCCAGTGGTGCCACGGCGGCAGCGAGCTCGTCTCCAGCAGCGACGACGGCACCGTGCGCGTCTGGTCGGCCGCCGACGGGACGCTCCTCCGCACGCTCGACCTCGGCGACGTGGAGACCGACACCCTCGTCGTCACCCCCGAGGGCACGGTGATCGCGGGCAACGACGAGGGCGAGCTGGTGGTGATCGCGGCGGGCTCTGTCCGTCGCTTCGCCGCCCACAAGGCCGGCGTGAAGCGCCTCGCCCACGACCCGCGCACGGGGCAGCTCGTGAGCCTCTCGTACGACCGCTTCGTCCGCGTGTGGTCGCTCGGCCTCGACGGCGCGCCGCGGCTCGTCCACGAGACCACCGCCCCCGCCGAGGTGTGGCTCCGTTCGGTGGCCGTCGACGGGGTGGGTCGCCTGGTGTTCGGCACCTTCGGGTCGAGCTTCGCGGTGTACGACCCGGCCACCGCGCGCTGGGACCTCTCCCACGTGCGTGACACCCCCGGCGTCAACGCCGCGCTCCAGACGCGCGAGGGGGTCTACACGGTCGGCGACGCGGGGGTGGTTCGGCTCAACGGGCGGCTCTTCACGCGGCTCCCGAGCCTCTGCAACTTCCTCGTGGCCTGGGACGGTCGCGTCTACACGGGCGGCCAGACGGGCGAGCTCTTCGACGCGCGCACCGGCGAGCGGGTCTTCTCCGCGGGGTCGCCGCTCAACTGCGGCGCCGTCATCCAGCGCAAGGGCGTCTCCGCGCTGGTGATCGGCACCTACGTGGGCGAGGGGCTGGTGTTCGAACGGGTGGGCGCCGAGGTTCGCTTCGCCGCCCAGGTGAAGCTGCACCCCAACGCGGTGAAGTCCCTCGCGAGCGACGGGGAGACGCTGTTCAGCGTGTGCGCGAATGGCGACGCCGCGTGGCACGACGCCGAGGCCCTCGCGCCGCTGCGGGTGGTGACGCGCGCCCACGACAAGATCGCCAACGGGGCCGCGAGCCTCGGCGACGGCACCTTCGTCAGCGTGTCGCGCGACCTCTCGCTCCGCGTGTGGCGCCCCGACGGCACGGTGGAGCGTGTCCGCTCGCCGCACTCGCACTCGATCAAGTGCGTGGCCGTGTGCGCCGCCACCCGCCGCGTCGCCACCGCCTCCTACGACGGCCGCGTCGCCGTGTGGAGCATGAACGACGGCCGCTGGATCCACAACGACCGCCCGACCTCCTCGGGCATCTCGTCGATCACGCCGGGCGCGCTGCCGGGGGAGTTTCTCGCGTCGTCGTACGACGGGTCGGTGTACCGCATGGGCAAGGACGGCCGCGCCGAGGTGTCTGTCCCCGCCTCGCGCGACACGACCGGGTGGACGCACACCTACGCCCCGCGGCGCGACGGCACGCGCGTCCCGGTGCTGCGCGACCGCATCTCCGAGGTGGCGCTGTGAGCGCCCCGGTGTCGGCCCGCGGCCTGGTCGCCGTCGCCCCGCTGCCCACGCGCTGGGGGATGTTCGAATGCTCGGTGTTTCGCGGCGTGGGGGTGGAGGGGGATGAGGTCGACCGGGAGCACGTGGTGATGGCGCGCGGCGCGCTGCGGGGGGCTGAGCGGGTGCTGGTTCGCCTCCACTCGGAGTGCCTCACGAGCGAGGTGATGGGCTCGCTCAAGTGCGACTGCCGCGAGCAGCTCGAGCGCTCCCTCGCGATGGTGGCTGAGGCCGACGCGGGCGCGGTGATCTACCTCCGGCAGGAGGGCCGCGGCATCGGGCTGGCGGCCAAGGTGCGGGCCTACGCGCTCCAGGCCGAGGGGCTCGACACGGTGGACGCCAACCGGGCCCTCGGGCTCCCCGACGACGCGCGGCGCTACGACGTGGCCGCGCAGGTGCTCGCGCACCTCGGCGTGAAGAGCGTCCGGCTGATGACCAACAACCCCGCCAAGGCCCGCGCCCTCGCCGCGCTGGGCGTGCGGGTCGAAGAGATCGTACCCATCGAGATCGCGGCCAACCCGTGGTCCGCCGGGTACCTGGAGGCGAAGCGCGTGCGGATGGAGCACCGCCTTGGCCCCCAGCAAAGCTCTGCGCGGCAATCCAGCCCGCGCTGAGATCAACACGGAGAAGAGACCATGAACCAGACCAAGAAGATCGAGACCGTCGCCCCCGTCGCCGCCAAGAACCTCACGGTGAAGACCCAGCTCCGCGCGGGCCGCATCGTGGCGGGCCAGGAGACGCGCATCGTCCGCTCGATCTCGCTCGTGCGCACCTACTGATCGACGCGCGCGGTGGGGGGAGAGGGCGGGGCGATCGGCAGCACCCGCGGCCGGTCGACCCTTCTCTCTCCCCCCACCGTCGCCCCCCTCTCAACGACCGTCGCCCCCGCGAGATGGAGGTCACCATGGACGTGATCGGCCGCTACGAAATGATTCCGCTCCCCGCCGGAACCGCGCGGGTGGGCTCGACGCTCGACGAGGTCGAGCGCTGCGTCGACGAGTGGGCGACGCGGCTCGTCTCGCCGGATTACACCCGCGAGAAGTTTCGCGCCTGGATCCTCAAAGAGTTCCCTCGCTGCGCGGTCGCCGTGGGCGCCTTCGCGGCCTCACGCTACCCGGTCACCAACGCGCAGTACGCGGAGTTTGTCGCGGCCACGGGCGCGCGCGCGCCCGAGTCGATGCGCGGCGGCGAGCCTGGGCGGCACCCCGCGTGGGGCGTGCGGTACGGCGAGGCGGAGGCCTTCTGCGCGTGGCTGAGCGACCGGAGCGGCGCCGCCGTCCGCCTGCTCACCGAGCCCGAGTGGGAGTACGCCGCGCGCGGCCCCGGCGGGTGGGCGTACCCCTTCGGCGACGTGTTCGACGCGCGACTGTGCAACACCCGCGAGTCGGGCCGCGGCGCCTCGTCGCCCGTCGACGCGCACGACCACGCCCCGTCGGGCTGGGGACTGCGCGACCTCGCCGGCAACGTCGAGGAGTGGACGAGCAGCGCGTACCGCCCCTACCCCGGCGGGGACGCGATCTGCGACGACCTCGTCGACGCGCTCGGCGAACACTACATGGTGCTCCGGGGGGGATCGTTCTTCCTGGGCGGCGACCTGGCGCGCTCGGCGCGTCGACACGGGCCGCACCCGGGGCCTTCGTTCAAGTACACGGGCTTCCGTCTGGCCCTCAGCCAGCAGGCGTGATGACAAGCAGGAGAGTCCCCATGGTCGCAGTCCACGGTCGGAAGTTCATCTCGTTCGCGCTCGACCCGAGCGAGCGCTGGGCCCTCACGGGCAACCTCCTCGGTCACGTCTCGCTCGTCGACGTCGACACCTTCGAAGTTGCCCGCGAGGTGCACGCGCACGCCGGCAGCATCGAGGCCGTCGCCTTTCACCCGACGCTCCCCTACGCCGCGTCGGTGAGCAGCGAGCACACGCTCGTCCTCTGGCGCTTCGACGCCGACGGCGGCCTCTCGGTCCTGCATCGGGTGATGCTCCGCGACTTTCCCACCGACGAGCCCGAGCGGCACTACCCGACGCTTCCCCTGCAGAGCACCGCGCTCTGCTTCCACCCGCGGGAGCGCAAGCTGCTCACGCGCAACGCCACGGCGGCCGTGCTCGAGCTCCGCTTCGACGACGCGCGCGTCGAGCCCACCCTGTGCCGTCGCTACTTCCAGCGCCGCGACGTCGAGACCGGCGCGGACACCGGCGAGGCCGACGAGGTGACCTTCGTCCACTACGTCGAGGGGCTCGAGCGCGTCTTCGTCGGGGGCGCGGGCGGGCACCTCGTCCTCCTCGACACCGCCGACATGACCCGCCCCGTCGGCCACTGGAACCTCGGCGAGGAGGCCGTCCATCAGTGCACCCACATCGACGGGTCGCGCTACCTCATCGCCTCCGACACGCGCCGCACCTACTCCCTCGACCTCCGCGTCGGAGGCGAGCCCGTAGCCAACCCGATCGTCACCCGCGACCACCTGGAGCGCGTCTTCTACAACCGCGCGGCCGATCGGGCCTACGCGTCGAGCTTCGACCGCAACATCTACGAGGTCGACCCGCGCACCGGCGCCTCGAAGGGCATCGTCGTGGAGACCCCCTTCAAATGCCGCTGGATCCACGCGCTGGAGCGCGATCCCTCCACCCTCGTGGTCCAGTGCCGCAACGGCGCTCTTTACAAGTGCGACCTCGCGACGAAGTCCGTCCGCGCCTTCCTCAAAGAGACGCCCGACTCGTTCTGGACGGCCGTCGCCACCGACGAGCGGACGGTGCTCGTGGCCGGCGAGGGCCCCCACGTGCTCCGCCTCGAAGCCACCGGCGCCGACCCGCGGCGCCTGGAGACCCGCTGGAGCGCCACCTGGCAGCGCCACGACGCCATGAACCCCGGCGCGTTCACCAAGCGCATGGCGCTGCACCAACCCACCGGGTCCGTCCTCCACGGCCGCTCGGACGGTACGCTCGTGCTGGTGAGCAGCAAGGGGCGAGCGCGAGTCATCGCCGACGTGGGCGCCGCGGTGCGCGACGTGGCCGTGGCCGAGCAGGGCTTCGCGGCCTTCGTCGCCTGCGAGGACGGCAGCGCGCACCGGGTCGACCTGGAGACCGGGCGCGTCGATGCGACCTGGCGGTCGGCGACCGGTGAGCCCCTCTGGTCGCTCGCGTACTGCCACACGACGCGGCGCCTCGCGGTGCTCGAGCGCATGGGGACGCTCGACCTCCTCCACGCCGACACCCTCGCGCCCATCAAGACCTACGCGAACATCGCTCGGGCCAAGCGAGCGCGATGGGTGCGCCCGGGCGTGCTGCTGGCGTGCGTCGGCGGAGGAGCCACCGAAATCGACGTCGACCGCGACGAGGTGAGGCGGGTGATCGACGACCACCCCAACACCGCCGAAGACCTCGATTGGAGCGACGACGGGCGCTTCCTCGCCGTGATCAACTACGACAAGGAGCTCTGGCTCTACGATGCGAAGACCTACGACGTCCTCCACCGCGTGAGCATCGACATCGACTACCCCCACGGCCTCCTCTGGCTCTCCCCGCGCCGCGCGGAGGGGGCGTGGCCCTACGAGCTCATCACCTTCGGGCGCTCGGGCATGGTCGACCGCTTCCGCGTCCACGACGAGCGCGTCTTCCACCTAGGGGTGATGAACGATCCCGTCGAACCCGTCGCCCACCACCACGTCACCGTGCGCTGAAGGGCCCTTCCCCCGCGCGTTGCGGGTGTGCGACCATCGCCCCCATGAGCCTCTCTCCCCGCGGGCAGTGGGTGGTCGCGTTGTTGATGGCGTGCTCGCCTGGCGAGGTCGCGGAGGTTCCCGGGGCGCAACCCATGGACGGCTCGACCCCGAAGGAGCCACCGACCATCGTCGACGTCGACGCCGACGACGCGGGCTCCTCCGACAACGACGCGTGGGTGACGGACGTCCCCAAGGCGCCCGCGGACGTCGCGCCGGTGCCCGATGCCGCGCCTGCGCCCGATGTCGCTGCCACGCCCGATGTCGCGCCCCCTCCGCCCCCTCCGCCACCCCCGCCACCTCCGCCACCTCCGCCTCCTCCGCCGCCCCCTCCACCGCCGCCTGCGGGCCTCCCCGAGCAGCGCTGTCGGATCGTCTCCACCACGTACGACGCCGCGATGCAGGAGCTCGACGTCGGCGCGGGCTCGGCGACGCGCCTGCGCTTCACGGTGGCGGGCGTGCCGACGGGCGTGACCGCGGCGACGCTCCGCTTCGACAGCCACGACGCCGACCACCCGATGCAGGAGGGGCGCATCTACGTCAACGGCCGCGGCGCGCTCGACATCCCCGCCAACGTCGCGTGGGACAACGTCACCATCGCGGGCAACGCCGTCGACGTCACCGCGCTGGTGGCGCCCGGGAGCAACGCGGTGGAGTTCGGCGCGGGGCCGCTGAGCCGGTCGTTCTTCCGCATCGGGCGCGTGCTGCTCGACGTCACCGCGCGCAGCGCGACGCCGTGTGGTGGCGCCGCGCCCCCGCCTCCACCGCCTCCCCCTCCGCCACCGCCACCGCCTCCGCCGCCGGGCGCTCCCGCGGTCGAGCGTCGGCTCTCGTACACGCAGGCGACCTGGGTCAACCGCAACAACGTGGTGTTTCGCTGCGACGCCAACTACGCGTACACGGCCCGTGGCGCCGACCACATCACCACCGACTGTGAAGGGCGCTATGCCCCCGACGGGACGCTCCGCGCGCGCGGCACGTGGACCTTCCCCAACGTCGTCCCGGCCCAGTACGACATCCTCATCACGTCGCGCCACTCGACCAACCGCAACACGGCGATGGCCCTCTTCATCGTCAACGGCGAGTCGCGCCGCATCGATCAGCGCACCGGCACCGGCTCGCTCACCTTGGAGACCGACACCTGGGGCCGCCGCATGCTCTCGGGCACCGTCACCGTCGTCCTCGACAGCTTCAGCAACCGCGGGAGCGACAGCGTCTCCGCGATCATCCTCCGCCCGGTGCGCTGACCGTACGCCATGACCTCCGCCGCGCCTCGCCACGACGTCCCGCTCGCGCTCGCGGGCGCGCTCATCGCGCTCCTCCTCGCGCTCTTCGTCCCGCTGTCGCACGTCACCGCCGCGTACCCCACCGAGCTCGCGCACCTCCCCGTCGACGAGCCCGCGGTGCTGCGCGACCACCGCGCCGCCCTCGCGCGCCCGCTCCCGCCCGCGACGCGCGAGGTGCTCGCCGCGTGGGACGCGTGGTCGACCGCCGCCGCCCGCGGAGACGCTGCGTCCGCCCACGCCACCCGCGAGACCTTCGCCACCCGTCTCGCCGACGCCACCGGGCGCGTGCGGGCCGCGCAGGACACCCTCCGCGCCGCCGCCACCGAGCGCTTCCTCGCGCAGCTCGACGACCCGCGGGCGCCGCTCAGCCGCGTCGCCGCGCGGCACGGGCTCGCGGGCGAGGGGGCCTCCTGGTACGCGACGCGCGCCGCCCGCATCGCGTGGTTCGCGCTGCGCTGGGAGCGCAACGTCGCGCCGCCCGGGGACGACGGCGAGGTCGAGCCGCTTGCCGACACGCTGCTGCGCGTGCCGCTGTCGTACCGCCGCGCGTTCGGGTCGTGGGCCCTCGACGCGCGCTGCCCTGAGCTGGTGGGGGGCGTCGCGGGGCGCCCCTTCACCGCCGCCGACGCGAGGGCCTGCGCGCGCTTCCGCGACGACCTCATCGACCTCGCCGCCACCCTCGACCCGCGCTACCCCCGCGAGGCGTCGCGCGCCGCCGCCGACGTGATGCTCGCGCTCGGGCTCCGCCGCGCGGTGACGGGCGGGTCTGACGCGCCCGTGACGGTGGTCGACGACGCCGTCCGCGGCCCCGCGCTCGCCGACGCGCAGGCCGCCCTCCTGCGGGCCGAAGGGCGCTACGCGGCGATGGTGCGGGCGACGTCGTCGCGGCGCGCGCTGCGGCTGTACCGCGGGGTGGTGGCGGCCCTCGGCGACGACGCCCGCTGAGGCGACGGCCGCGCCCGACCTGTGATACAGGTCGCGGACAACCGATGGCGCGATCGCTCCAGCACCGGCTCCGAGACCAGTTCGACTGGCCGCTCTTCCTGCTCGTCGCGGTGATCGCGACGCTCGGGGTGGTCAACCTCTACTCGGCCACCAGCGCGTACACGGGCGTGCGCAGCGAGCTCTACATCCAGCAGATCTACTGGCTCGCCCTCGGCGCGGGCGCGGCGGTGATCGTCGCGTCGATCGACTACCGCGTCTACGAGCGCTACGCCTACGCGGCCTACGCGGCGTCGATCATGGCGCTGGTGCTGGTGTTCCTGGTCGGCGACAACATCCGCAACACGCGGCGCTGGATCCCGATCGGGAGCTTCCTCTTCCAGCCGAGCGAGTTCGTGAAGCTGAGCTTGATGCTCGCGGTGGCGCGGTACATCCACCGCGACAACCGCGGCGACAAGTGGACGCTGCGCGACCTCGTGGTGCCGGGCGCGCTCATCGGGCTCCCGCTCGGGCTCATCATGGCCCAGCCCGACCTCGGCACCGCCCTCATCGTGGGCCTCGTCTCCGTGAGCGTGATGGGCCTCGTGCGCATCGAGCGCAACACCTTCGGCATCATCGCCGTCGGCTCCGTGGTGGGCTCGGTCCTCCTGTGGAGCTTCGGGATGAAGGCTTACCAGAAGGAGCGGCTCACCTCCTTCCTCGCCGACGACCGGGACGTGCACGGCTCCGGGTGGCAGGCATTTCAGAGCATCGTCGCGGTGGGCTCGGGGCGGCTCACCGGCCAGGGCTTCATGCGCGGCACGCAGAACCAGCACCACTTCCTCCCCGACACGCACACCGATTTCGCCTTCCCCGTGTGGGCGCAGGAGCAGGGCTTCGCCGGCGCGAGCCTCGTGGTGCTCCTCTTCCTGGCGCTCGTGCTGTGGGGGCTGCGCATCGCGTCCCTCGCGCGCGACCGCTTCGGGACGGCCCTCGCGGTGGGGGTGTCGGCCCTCTTCTTCTGGCAGGTGGTGTTCAACGCTGGGATGGTCACCCGCTCGCTCCCGGTGGTGGGCGTGACGCTGCCGTTCTTCTCGTACGGCGGGTCGAGCGTGCTCACCATCCTCCTCGGCGTCGGGCTCCTCATGAACGTCTCCATGCGCCGTCAGGCCTGGTAGTCCTGCGGGAGGTTTGACACTCCTTCGCGGTGGGTGTTAGACGCCGCTCCATCCGACGGCGACCGCGCACACGCCCGACGGATTTCGAGGGTGACGTCCATGATGAAGTCGATCTCTCTCTTCTCCGGCAACGCCAACCCCGCCCTCGCGGCGGCCATCGCCGGGTCGCTCGAGGTGCCTCTGGCGCGCGTCAAGATCGGCCGCTTCTCCGACGGGGAGATCGCGGTGGAGATCGGGGAGAACGTGCGCGGGCTCGACGTGTACGTGCTCCAGAGCACCTGCACGCCCGTGAATGACGCGCTGATGGAGATGCTCATCATGTGCGACGCGCTCCGCCGCGCGAGCGCCGCGAGCATCACGGCCATCATGCCGTACTACGGCTACGCCCGGCAGGACCGCAAGGTGGCCGGCCGCACGCCCATCACGGCCAAGCTCGTCGCCGACCTCATCGCCACCGCGGGCATCGACCGGGTGCTCACGATCGACCTGCACGCGGGGCAGATCCAGGGCTTCTTCAACATCCCCGTGGACAACCTCTACGCGATGCCTGTGCTCCTCGACGAGCTCCGCGCGATGACCTTCCACGAGCCCGTGATGGTGTCGCCCGACGCGGGCGGGGTGGAGCGGGCGCGGGCCTACGCCAAGCGCCTCAACGCCTCCCTCGCCATCATCGACAAGCGCCGCGAGCGCGCCAACGTCTCCGAGGTGATGAACATCATCGGCGACGTGAAGGGCCGCGACTGCGTGCTCCTCGACGACATGATCGACACGGCGGGCACGCTCACCAACGCGGCCAAGGCCCTGCACGAGGCGGGCGCCCGGCGCATCTACGCCGCGGCGGCCCACGCGGTGCTGTCGGGTCCGGCGGTCGGTCGCATCATCGACTCGCCGCTCACCGAGGTGATCGTGACCGACACCATTCCGCTGCGCGAGGAGGCTCGTGGGCACGCGAAGTTCCGCGTGGCGTCGGTGTCGCGGCTGCTGGCCGAGGCCATCCGGCGCATCCACAACAGCGACTCGATCAGCTCCCTCTTCGTCTAGACAAATCCGCGTCCCTGCGGTAGTCGTCCGCCCCCCTGTACTCCACCCATGGCCGCGAAGTCCGCGCGAAGGTCGCGCGGTTCGAGAACGGCAGTAGGGGACCCCGAGGACGACCATGACGACGACCAGCATCACGATTCAGGCGACCACGCGCTCCAACACCGGCAAGGGCCCCGCTCGTCGCACCCGCGGCGAGGCGAAGCTCCCGGCGGTGATGTACGGCCCCGGCGACGCGGGCCACCCCATCGCCATCACGGCGAAGGACGTGAAGGCGATCCTCACGTCGCCGCTCGGGAAGAACACCGTGGTGACGCTCTCCCTGGAGGGCAAGAGCACCCTCGCGCTGCTCAAGTCCTTCGATCACCACCCGCTCACCCGTGAGATCCGCCACGCGGACTTCTACACGGTGACGCTCGACCGCAAGATCCTCGTGCGCGTGCCGTTCGTGCTCACGGGCAAGGCGAAGGGCGTGGCGACCGAGGGCGGCGTGCTGCGCCAGATCTACCGCGAGCTCCCGGTGCTCACGACCGCGGACAAGATCCCGGCGAAGATCGAGGCGGACGTGACCAACCTCGGCCTCGGGCAGAGCTTCCACGTGAAGGAGCTCACGCTCCCGGCGGGTGTGACGGTGAAGCTCGACCCGGGCCAGACGGTGGCCTCCATCGTCGCGCCGGAGAAGGAGGAGGCCAAGGCCGCCACGCCGGGCGCTCCCGCCGCCGCTGCCGCCGCTGCGCCCGCCAAGGACGCCAAGGCCGCTCCCGCCAAGGACGCCAAGGCCGCTCCGGCCAAGGACGCCAAGAAGAAGTGACGCGCTGACGTCGCTCCGCCGCCATGAAGCTCCTCGTCGGCCTCGGCAACCCTGGGAACCAGTACAGCCGGCACCGCCACAACGCGGGCTTCATGGTGCTCGACGCGCTGCACGAGCGCGCGTCGGGCTCGGAGTGGCGGGAGAAGTACGTGGGCCTCGCGGCGCGCGGCGTGCTCGCCGGCCGCGAGGTGACCCTCCTCAAGCCTCAGACCTTCATGAACCTCTCGGGCCGCTCGGTGCAGCGCGCCTGCCAGCAGATGGGCGTTCGCCCGCAAGACATCCTCGTGGTCCACGACGACCTCGACCTCCCGTACGGCGAGGTGCGGGCGAAGCAGGGCGGCGGTCACGGCGGTCACAACGGCCTGCGCGACATCAACGCGACCGTCGGCGCTGACTACGCCCGCGTCCGCGTGGGCATCGGCCGACCGACGGTTGGCACGGTGGAGCACTTCGTCCTCACGGCCTTCTCCAGCGAGGAGGCGGTGACGCTCGCCGACGTGCTTACGCGCGCCGCCGACGCCGCCGAGTACGCCGTCGCCCAGGGCATCGAGGCGGCGATGAACAAGGTCAACGCCAAGGCGCCTGCGCCGAAGAAGAAGTAGCGCGCGATGCCGGCGTGGCGCTCCGAGTGGGTCGACGCGATGACGCCGCCCCTCGCGCGCTTTCCGCGGGCTGAGACCGACGCGGCCGCGACGCGCGCGCTGCCGTGGCGGCTCGGCGCGGTGCTCCTGGTGCTGGGGGTGTTCGTGTCGCTCACCACGGCGGGACGCGTGGTGCCCGCGCACGTCGTCGGCACCGCGCTGATGTGGTCGTTTCTCCCCGCGCTCCAGGCGCTGGCGCTGCGCGTGGCGCTCGCCGCGGGGCGCTCCGACGCGCCGTTTCGCGCGACGCTCTCGCGCTACTACGCGGGGCACGGGCCGTGGTACGCGCTGCTGCTCGCGGTGGCGGGCGTGTGCCTCTGCGCGCCCGACGCAGGTCGGACGTTTCGTTGGCTCCTGCGCTCGGGGACGCTCCCTGCGGCGCTGCTCGTGACGCTCGGGTGGGGAGCGGCCGTGCAGGTCGCGCTGCTCCGTTCGGTGTGCGCGACGCGGGGGCGGACGGCGGGCGCGGCGGTGACGTTCTACCTCACGCTCGGCGGGTGCATCGTGGCGTGGTACGTGGGCGCGGGGGCGCTGCTGCCGCTGTTCGGGGTGTTCGTGTGACGCGCGCGTTTGCCGTGTCAGCGGTGATGTTCGCGCTCGGCATGGCGGGCGGCGTGGCGTGGGATGTGCGCGACGTGCCCGCGCCCGAGCGACGCGACGGGTACGTGGTGCTCGAGGCCGAGATGCACGCCCACACCCGCTTCAGCGACGGCTTCCTCTCGCCCATCGATCTCGTGATCCACGCGCGACGTCAGGGGCTCCACGCGATCGCCGTGACGGAGCACAACCTGGTGTTCCCGGGGCTCATGGCGCGGTGGTTTGCGCGGGCGACGGGCGGGCCCATCGTGATCGTCGGCGAGGAGGTGACCTCGTCGCGCTACCACGTTCATGCGTATGGACTGCGCGAGCGCGTGCGCCCGACGTACGACGCGACGACGGTGATCGAGCGCGTCCACGCGCAGGGCGGTCTGGTGGTGGCGGCCCACCCGGTGCGCGATTTCTGGCCCGCGCTCATGCCCGTGCGCGAACGACTCGACGGCGCGGAGATCATGCACCCGATCGCGTTCGGCTCGGGGCGCGGAGGCTGGGACTGGCAGCAGATGGCGGACTTCTACGAGGGGTCGCTCGCGAGGGGCCACCGGCTCACGGCCATCGGCGCGTCGGACTACCACTTCTTCAGCTACCTCGGGCTCTGCCGCACCTGGGTGTTCGCGCGCGAAGCCACGGAGGACGGCGTGATGGAGGCCCTGCGCGCGGGGCGCACCGTGGTGCAAGACCACCGCGGGGCGCTGTGGGGCGACCCGGCGCGTGTGGCGGCGTTGCGCGCGCGGCCCTACCGGCCGAAGGAGCACGACGTGGGGTACCGAGGCAACGGGCGGGGCGACCGCGTCGCGCGGGTGCTGGGCTGGTTGGGGATGATCGGGATGCTGGTGTTCAAGCGCCGCCGCGACTGACCGCCACCGCCGCCACCCCTCCGCCACCCCCTCCGCCACCCCCGCCACCCCTTCGCCGCCACCCCCCCACCTCCGCAGATGCCTTTCATTCAGGCACTTCGCGTGTCTCGCCGGGGCTGGCATGCGCCGTGAGTTGCGCTCCTTCGCGCGGCGCCTTCCGCCGCCTCCTGGAGCGACGACCCCGATGATGCAATCCCACGCCTACGACCTCCTCCGCTGCGGCGGCAACGTCTTCCTCACCGGCGAGCCCGGCAGCGGGAAGACCCACACCATCCGCCGCTACCTCGCGTGGCTGAGCGAGCGGCGCATCGCCTTCGCCGTCACCGCCTCCACTGGCATCGCGGCCACCCACCTCGGCGGCATGACCGTCCACGGCTGGAGCGGTATCGGCATCCGCACGTCCCTCGACGCCGCGGCCGTCACCCAGCTCCTCGCCAACGACAACACCCGCCGCCGCGTCCGCCGCGCGAAGGTGCTCGTGATCGACGAGGTCTCGATGCTCTCCGCCGCGACGCTCGACGCCGTCGACGTCGCCTGCCGCGCGCTGCGCCGCGACGAGCGCGCGTTTGGCGGGCTCCAGGTGGTGCTCGTGGGCGACTTCTTCCAGCTCCCGCCTGTGCGCGACCGCCGCGCGGCGCCCGACGACCCCGCGACCGAGTTCGCCTTCGCGTCGCGGGCCTGGCGCGAGGCGCAGCCGACGGTGTGCTACCTCGCCGAGCAGCACCGGCAGCGCGACCTCGACTTCACCGAACTCCTGGCCGCGCTCCGCGAGCGGCGCCTCACCGCCGACCACCGCGCGCGCCTCGACGGGCGGCGGGAGGTAACGCCGCACGCCAGCGCGGTGCACCTCTACGCGCACAACGACGACGTCGACCGGATCAACACCGACGCCCTCGCCCGCCTCCCTGGCGAGCCCCGCGAGTTCGTGATGACGACGCGCGGCAACGCGTCCGTCGCCGCGGCGCTCGCGCGGGAGTGCCCGTCGCCCGCCCACCTCACGCTGAAGCGCGGCGCGAAGGTGGTGTTCACCCGCAACGACGCCCGCGGTCGCTGGGCCAACGGGACGCTCGGCGTCGTCGCCGGCTTCGACCCCGCCACGGGCACGCCCGTCGTCCGCACGCTCCGCGGCGAGTCGCTCCTCGCCGAGCCCTTCGAGTGGACGGTGGGATCGGACGGCTTTGTGCTCGCGGCCGTCCGTCAGGTGCCGCTCCGTCTGGCCTGGGCGCTCACCGTCCACAAGAGCCAGGGCATGTCGCTCGACGCGGCCCACGTCGACCTCTCGCGGGCCTTCGAATACGGGCACGGCTACGTGGCGCTCTCCCGCGTGCGCACCCTCGCGGGCCTCACGCTCGGCGGCCTCAACGAGCGGGCGCTGGAGGTGGCCCCCGCGGTGGTCGCGGGCGACCGGGAGTTTCGCGAAGCCTCGCGGGTCGCAGAGGAGGCGCTCCTCGGGCTCGACGCCGCCGCCCTCGCCGCGCGCCACGACGCCTTTGTGCGGGCTAGCGCGACGCCGCCGACGCTGCCGGGGACGATGGCGCGCGACGCGAAGGGCCGCCGCGTGGCGCGGTGGGTGGAGACGGTGGCGCTGCTGCGGCAGGGGGTGGGCGTCGACGAGGTGGCCCGCGCGCGAGGGCGGACGTCCGGGACCATCGTCGAGCACCTGGAGGCCGCCGTCGCCGAGGGGGCGCTGCGGGGCGAGGAGATCGCGCACCTCGCCCCCGCGGAGTCGCCGCTGCGAGGGGACGTGGCCCGCGCGCTGCGGGAGCTCGGCGCCGACGCGCTCGGACCCGTGTACGCGCGCTTCGAAGGGCGCTTCAGCTACGACGAGCTCCGCGTGGCGAGGCTGCTCCTGCGCGCGCCGACGTAGCCGCGTCGCCACACGTCCCGCGAGCCCGCGCACCACGCCGTGGCGATTTGCCACGCGCACGGCGGTCGACGGGCGCGCCCGCACCCCCTGGAGACGCGCGCGCCGCGATGGCCCTGCCCTTGCGTAGTGGGTCGCTGTGGAGCCATCCCCTTCCAGCGAAGCGTGCGGCGCGCTCCTCGGCGCGAAGTATCGCCTCGGGGCGATGCTGGGGCGCGGGTCGATGGGCGCGGTCTACGCCGGGCGCCACGTGCGCACGGGGCGCCCCGTCGCGGTGAAGATCCTCCACGCGGACTACATCGGAAACGCCGACGTGGCGAGCCGCTTCCTCCGTGAGGCGCGCCTGGTCGCGGAGCTCAAGCACCCCAACGTGGTCGACGTGCTCGACCTCGACGAGGAGCCCGACGGCACCGTCTACATGGTCTTCGAACTGCTCGAAGGCGAGTCGCTCGCCTGCCTCCTGCGGCGCGAAGGGGCGCTCCCGTTTGAGCGCGCGGCCGAGCTGCTCCTCCCGGTGATGCGGGCTGTCGCCTTCGCCCACGCCCACGGGATCGTGCACCGCGACCTCAAGCCCGAGAACATCTTCCTCCACCGCGACGCCGAGGGGCTGACCGTGCCGAAGGTGCTGGATTTCGGCATCGCGTGGGCCCCCGAGAAGGACTCCCGCCCGCGCATCACGCACGACGGATTTGTGATGGGGACGCCGCAGTACATGTCCCCCGAGCAGGCGGCGGGCGTCCCCGAGCGCATCCTCGCGCCCTCCGACGTCTGGTCGATGGGCGTCCTCTGGTACGAGGCGCTGACGGGGACGCTCCCCTTCGACGGGTCGACCATCAAGGCGATGATGGTGGCGGTGTGCCACGCGCCCTTCGACCCTCCGTCGTTGCGTCTTCCGCACCTGCCGCCTGCGGTCACCGCGGCGCTCGATCGCAGCCTCCTGCGCGACGTGACCGCGCGGCACCACCACATGGACGACTTCCTCGCGGCGCTGCTGGAGGCGATGGAGCCATCGGACGTTGACGTCGATGACGCCACCGCCGACGACGCCACCGAAGCAGCGCCCATTCCCTTGCTGCAGCGGCGGCGCGCTGGGCCGGCGAGCCTCGTGATCGCGTGTGTTCTCGCCGCCTGCGCGGGCATGGTCACCGCCAGTCTGCTCCGCACGCGCAAGGCGACCGTCGTGCACGTGGCCCCGCGCGTCGCGGCATCACTCCCGGCGCCGCGTCCCGCCTCCCGGCCGGTCGTGGTCACGGCGCCGGTTCGCCCTGTGGCGGTTTCTCTTCCCGATGAGCCGCAGGTTCATGCGCGCGGCCATGCACGGCGGCGCCATCCGTCGGAGGGGCCGCGCGGTGCGAAGGCTGCCGCCCCGACGCCGCCTCGCGCGGCGGTCGAGGTCATGCGCCCCAACGCGCCGATCACGGAGTATGACGGTGTGCTGTGAGGCCCTCCCGACGCGCTTCGGGCGACGGGAGGGCGCTCAGGGGGATAAGGGGGCGTTACGCGTGGGCCTGCGTGCGATCGTCGAGGCTGGGGGTGTCCGAGCCCGCCGTCTGGGTGACGGCGCCGCGGGTCTCTTCGAGCGCGGCCGCGAGCACCTGGCTCATGTCGTCGGCGAGGATGAACTCCATCTCCGCCCGCACGGCCTCGGGCACCTCGTCGAGGTCGCGGCCGTTGCGCGAGGGGAGCACCACGCGGGTGATGCCCGCCCGGTGCGCCGCCAGCACCTTGGCCTTGATGCCGCCGACGGGCATCACGCGGCCGCGCAGCGTGGCCTCGCCCGTCATGGCCGTGTCGCTCCGCACGCGCCGCCCGGTGAGGAGCGACGTGAGGGCGGTGAAGATCGTCACGCCCGCCGACGGACCGTCCTTGGGCACGGCCCCAGCGGGCACGTGGATGTGCACGTCCTGGCTGGCGAGGAAGGCCGGGTCGACCCCGAGCGCCTCCGCGTTGCTGCGGACGTAGGTGAGCGCCGCGCGGGCCGACTCCTTCATCACGTCGCCGAGCTGGCCCGTGATCTCCACCGACCCTTTGCCGGGCATGCGCGAGGTCTCGACGAAGAGGATGTCGCCGCCGACGGGCGTCCACGCGAGGCCCGTCGCCACGCCGGGGACGGCCGTCCGCTCGGCCACCTCGCTGAAGAAGCGCTGGCGCCCGAGGTGCTTCGCGACGTCGCCCTCGTCGATGGTCACGGTGGCGGGCCGCGCGTCGGTGGCGCGGGCCACCTCCAGCGCGATGGCGCGGCAGAGCTTCGTCACCTCGCGCTGGAGCTGACGCACGCCGGCCTCGCGGGTGTAGTCGCGGACGATCATCCGCAGCGCCGCGTCGGTGACGGCGAGCGAGCCCTCGGGGATGCCGTGCTCCTTGAGCTGCTTCGGCAGGAGGTGGCGCCGCGCGATGTGCACCTTCTCGTCGGCCGTGTAGCCCTGCACCTCGATGATCTCCAGGCGGTCGCGGAGCGGCGCCGAGAGCGTGCTGAGGTCGTTGGCGGTGCAGATGAAGAGCACCTCGGAGAGGTCGAAGGGCACCTCCAGGTAGTGGTCGGTGAAGGTGCGGTTCTGCTCCGGGTCGAGCACCTCCAGGAGCGACGCCTCGGGGTTGCCGGCCCAGCCCGACGCGAGCTTGTCGATCTCGTCGAGGAGGACGACGGGGTTCTTCACCTTCGACTTGCGCATCGCGTGGACGATGCGGCCCGGGATGGCGCCCACGTAGGTGCGGCGGTGCCCGCGGATCTCGGCCTCGTCGCGCACGCCGCCGAGCGAGATGCGCAGGAAGGGGCGGCCCGTCGCGTCGGCGATCGACTGGCCGAGGGAGGTCTTGCCCACGCCGGGAGGGCCCGCGAGGCAGAGGATGGTGCCCTTCGGGTTGCCCGAGAGCTTGAGGACGGCCATGTGCTCGAGGATGCGCTTCTTCACGTCGTCGAGGCCGTGGTGGTCGGCTTCGAGGCGGGCGGAGACGGCGTCGAGGTCGTCCTTCGCGTCGGCGCGCTTGGTCCACGGGAGGTCGGCGAGCCACTCGAGGTACGAGCGGATGACGTGGGCCTCGGCCTGCTGGGCGTTCATCCCTTCGAGGCGGCGGAGCTCGCGGTCGGCGGCGGCGCGGGCGTCCTCGGAGAGCCCGGCGTCATCGAGGCGCTGGCGCAGGGCGGCGAGTTCGTCGGCCGGGTCCTTGTCCTCGCCGAGCTCCTTGCGCAGCGCGCGAATCTGCTCGCGCAGGAGGGCGTCGCGCTGGTTCTTGCCGAACTCGCGGCGGACGTCGTTCTCCACCTTCGCCTTGATGCCGGCGAGCTCGCGGGCTTCGGCCACGAGGTCGGCCACGAGGCGGAGGCGCGCGGTCACGTCGCGCTCGCGGAGCACCGTGAGCTCCTTGTCGACGGAGAGCCCGAGGGCGGAGGCGATCTGGTCGGCGACGGCGCCGGGCTCGGCGTTGTCGGGGATGGCCGCGAGGGCGCCGCCGGACTGCGCGGCGATGGCCTTCACGTGCTCGCGGAGCGTCTGGGCGAGGAGCCGCGACTCGGCGTCGTCGGCGTGCGTCTCCATGAGGGCGCTGCCCTCGGCGAGCCAGAAGGGCTCGGTGCGAACCACCTTGTCGAGCTGGAAGCGCGCGAGCCCTTCGAGGGTGACGCGGTAGCCCCGGTCGCGGGTGCGCTCGACGCGGGTGACGCGGGCGAAGGTGCCGATGTCGTGGAGGTCGCCGTCGCCGGGGTCGGAGACGCTCGCGTCCTTCTGGACGGCGACGCCGAGGAAGGAGCCGAGCGAGAGCGTGTCGAGCAGGGCCACCGAGCGCACGCGCCCGACGGGGAGCGTGAGCGTGGTGCCAGGGAAGAGCGCGCCGCTCCGCAACGGGAGCAGCGGGAAGGGGGAGGGGACATTGAACTGGCGCAGGTTGCTCATGGCGAGGCGCTCCTGATGGGAGAGGGAATGGGACGTCGCACACGCCGCTTACGCGGGCGCACCACGGCGCTCCCCCGCACCGGAGTGACGCGAAACGTCGCGGTCTCCATCGGTGCGTGAACGGAAACTAAATCGGTTCACGGGGCCGTCAAGGGCGCGGCAGAAGAATGTGCGGTGGGGCGCGAAGGGTGCGTCAGCCGTCGCGCACGCCGAGGTACCGCGACACCGGCGTCCGCGCGAGCACGGCGACGGCGGCCCACGCGATCCCGTACACGAGCGCGAACACCCCCACCTGCACGGCGAGCCGCGCCATCGGCGTGCGCACGTACTCCAGCATGTGCTCGTTGAAGGCCATCGGCTCGACCCCGATCGCCTTCGCCCACACGATCTTGAAGAGCCGCCCCACGACGCCGAACACGATCGGGTGCAGCAGGTAGATGCCGAAGGTGAAGCGCCGCGCGTCCATCCCCGGCGGCTCGATGTTGCGCGTCGTCTTGAGCAGCAGCGCGAACACCGCGAAGGAGTAGGCGAGGTTGGTGATGCGCAGGGTGGAGAGGAAATCGCCGTCGTCGCCGAAGCGCTGCGCGAGCAGGTACGACTCCCCCATCGCCAGCGCCCACGTGACGACCGCGCCCGCCCACAGGAGCCCCCACGAGAGCTTCGCGAGGGCGTCGCGCACGCGGTGGAAGTTGCGCCGGAGCTGGTAGCCGAGCCACAGGAAGACGATGAAGCCCGCGAAGGCCGCGTTGTGCCGCGTGTCCTGCCACCAGCGGGCGTGCAGGTTGACGCTGTAGGCCAGCGTCGCCAGGCCCAGCGCGCCGCCGAACCACCACGCCTCCAGCCAGCGCCGGAACACCAGCAGCACGCTCAGCGACAGGAGGATGTTGGGGACGAACCAGTAGGCGCTCGCGATCACCGTGTTGTTGAGGTGGTACGCGAGGGGGCGCGCGTGGGCGCCGCGGGCGACGTGGTCGATGGCGATGGACATCCCCACGTGGACGCCCGCCCAGATGGCCCAGGGGAGCGCCACCGTGCGCAGCCGGCGGCCCATGTACTCGCGCGGCGAGGCGTCCTGCAGGCGGTCGCCGAGGAGGAAGCCCGAGATCATGAAGAAGCACACCGTGCAGAACTTCAGCGCCTGGTTGAGGGCGATGTTCAGCGCGCCGCCTTGCCACGTCACCGTCATGAGCTCGGCGTGGATGGCGACCACGCCCGCCATCGACGCGAAGCGGGTGTTGGTGACGAAGCGGTAGTCCGCCTTCGTCAGGGCGGTGGATTCTCGGGGGGGCGTCACGGCCGTCATGCGCTGCTTCGGGCGGAGTATGCGCGAGCGTCCGCGCCATGGGGAGGATTGTGTGCAACACCCGCGACGCGCAGCGTGTGCGAGGCGCGGTCGGGGCGCGTCAGCGGGAGGGCGACCCGCCGCGTGCCACCGCGACGATGCCCGCGAGCACCACCGCTGCGCCCACGAGGGCCGTCGCTGGCGGGCGCTCGCCGAGGGCGAAAAACACCAGGGCGGTGCTGGCCACGGGCTCGGCGAGGATGGTGGTGCTCACGGCCCACGCGGGCACGTGACGCAGCGCCCAGTTGAGGAGCGTGTGTCCGAGGATCATCGGGCCGAGCGCGAGCGTGAGGAACAGCGCGTGCTCGCGGGGCGCGGTGATGGCGAGGGACTCCCCGGTGGCGAGCGCGAGGGCGCCGAGCGTCGCCGCCGCGGTGGCGTACACCGGGAGCACGTAGGCCATCAGCCCGAGGCGCTGCCGGAGCACACCGCCGAGGGTAAAATACGCCGCGCCGGCGACGGCGCCGAGGAAGGCCAGGAGGTCGCCGGTGAGGCGGTGGTGGCCGTGGCCGCGGTCGCCCCAGGCGATGATGGCCGACCCGGCGAGCGCGAGGGCGATGCCGACAGCCGCGCCGCGGGGGACCTTGTGCCCGGACGCCCACGGCGACGCGAGGGCGACGAGGCAGGGGTGGACGGCCACCAGCGTGGCGCTCGCGGCGACGCTGGTGGCGAAGGGGGAGGAGGGGGCGAGGCTGGCGATCCAGGCGGCAAAATGGAAGGCGAGGGCGACGCCGCTGGCCAGCGCGAGGAGGCGAAAACGCCGCGGGAGGGCGGGGAGCTCGGCGCGCAGCGGGCGCCAGGCGAAGGGGGCGAGGAGCGCGGTGGCGTAGAGCAGTCGGTAGAAGGAGATGGCCAGCGGGCCCGCGTGGGAGAGGCGGATCCAGAGGGCCGCGGAGCTCACCGCGAGGAGGGCGGCGGTGAGGGCGGCGGCGGTGCGCAGGGCGCTGGGCGGGGGGGCGCTCACGGGGGAGTGGTCGCCCGGCGCCGCCGTCGGTGTCAACGGCAGGGAACTCGCCCAACGCCCGCCCGGTGGGGTATACGCCTCGCGCGATGCTCACGATCCGCTCGCGGCGCGACCTCTCGTTGTTGTTGGAGAAGCAGATGACGGCTGCTTCGACCCGCTCGGGCGCGCCGTCCATCGAGGAGGACATCGAAGGGCGCTCGGCGCTCAAGACGTACCTCCTGGAGGCCCACGGGCGCATGCGGAGCGACCCGCTGGCGGCGCTCCAGGAGGTGGCCGGGGTGCACGGCATCTCGGTGACCGCCACCGACGACCCGGGGCTCTACGCGCTCCAGCTCGGGGAGCTGATGCTCTGGCTCGACACCGCGGGCGACACCGTGCACCGGCTCTACACCGTCGGGGTGGCGAAGGACGCCGACCGCATCCACGAGATGCTGGTGTCGGGGACGGGGCAGCTCGAGTGCGTCTGGCTCCCGCCCCACACGCTGGAGAAGCTCGCGCACCACGAGGCCGCGCGGATGGTGCTCTTCTCGCTGCGCCACGACCGTCGGCAGCTCCGCCGCGCCCCGGACGCCGAGGGGATCGACTCGGTCACGCTCCGCTTCTGGGGGCCGCGCGCGAAGGAGACGCTCGACAAGCTCCGGGCGAGCGACGTGCTGCCGGGCGCGACGAGCGTGTACTCGGTGCGGGTGCGCATCGGCGACGACGAGCGGTACTGCCTCGCGGAGGTGTTTCACAACGGCAAGGTGACGGCGATCGGCACCTCCTTCGCCGAGCACGAGCGCATCCTGCGCTTTCTGCTGGAGGACCACTCCGACCGCACCGTCGCGCTGGAGAAGGCCCGCGCCACGCCCCGCCGCCTCACCGTCCACGTCCGCTGGACCATCGACGACCTCGGCTACGCGGTGGGGCGGATGTTCAGCGGGCAGGAGCCCTTCCGCCTCTGGGGTCTCGCGGAGCAGACGTCGGCGGACAGCTACCGGGTGCGCGCGGTCGACCTCGATGTCGGGCGCTCGGCCGTCTTCGAAATCGATCACCGCGGCGTCGCGATCGAGCTCGGGCCGCGCACGCCTGCGAGCGTGGCGGTTCGCTTCGTGTCGGCGCTCCAGTACCACGTCAACGCCGAGACGCGCTCCGACGCGCTCGAGCCCGAGCCGCTGCTCCAGCTCGCTCTGCCCGTGGCGGTGGAGCGGGGCGCCTTCCGCGAGACCTCGGGGCTGGCGGAGGTGGGGCGCGCGGTGCTCGCCGAGGCCATCTCGTCGCTGGTGCGCGGGCAGCTCGTGGTGACCACCCAGGCCGTCCTCGACGCCACGCACGGTCAGGAGAACGGCACGCTCGCGCTCAACGACCTCGTGCGCCGCGTGATGGCCGAGGCCGCCGCGTACGAGTGGCGCTCGTGGGTGAAGCCCGTCGTCTCGCCGGAAGGGAAGACCAGCTGGCGCTTCGTCGACGCCCTCCCGGTGGACGCGTCGACCCGCCTCCGCGAGCTCGCCCGGCTCAACCGCGCCGCCCAGCAGCTCGTGGGGCGCCTCGCGGGGACGGGGCTCGCCCGCTGGCTCCAGCTCTCGCTCTTCACCCCCGACGCGATGGTCACGCCCATCGCCGAGGACTGACCGTCGGGCGATCCTGCGCGCTCACTCCCGCTCGCGCCGAGCCTCCGCGCGGGCCGCGTCGAGCCGCTCGCTCGCGACCTCCCTACCCTCGATCGCCTCGGCCACCGCCGCCTCGCCGCGCGCCACCGTGCGGGCCGCATCGCCCTCGCGCGCGGTCGCTTCCTGCCACGCGCGCTCGGCCGCCGACACCGCGTCGCGCGCCGTCGCCTCGCGCGCATAGGCCGCCGCGAGCGAGCGCGCCGAGCCCCGGGCGTCGCTGGTCGCCTCCAGCGCGTTCACGGCGATCGTGTGCGCGGCGCGGGCTGCAGCGAGGTGCGACGCGCGCAGGGCCGTGAGGGCGGTGGCGCGTTGGAGCGCGGCGCGGGCCTCGTCGAGCCGTCGCGCGGCGAGCGCGAGGGCGGCGCTCCGCTCGGCGACGAGGAGCCGCGGGAGCCCCTCGCTCACGGCACCGGGAGGCGGGCGAGGCGCACCGACGCGGTGATCGACGCGGTGGGGTCCTCGCGGAATCCGCCCGTGGCGATGCCCGTGAACTGCATGACGGTGAGCGTGCCGGGCTCGGCGGCGGGGGTCGCGTTGAGGCGGAGGTCGACGAGCATCCGCGGGGGCTCCAGCGTCGCGACGGCGGCGTCGAAGGCCGTGCCGAGCCCGGTGATCGCGCGACGGCAGGCAGCGGCCACGCAGGCGTCGTCGCAGCTCGCGGTGGCGCCCCGCACGATGGGGCCGACGACGGGGCACACGGCCACCGACACGTACTCCGCCGACGAGGAGGCTCCCTGCCGCGCGAGCCACGCGCCGAGGGCGCTGCGGGCGAGGGCGTTCCAGGGGAGGGCGAGGCCGTCGAGGTCGATGGCGTAGGCGTCACGGAGCCCGGCGGCGATGCGGAGGCGCGCGGGGGCGGTGACCTCCACCTCCACGTCGTCGCCGCGCACGTCGGGGGTCTCCGGGTCGAGGAGGTAGCGCAGGCCGTCGAAGGTGAAGCGCTCGCGGTCGTCGGGGGTGGCGGTGACGGTGGCCGTCGCGCGGGCGGCGGCGGCCACCGAGGCCGCGGCGGCGCCGACGCGGTCGAAGAGGGCGGCGACCTGCACCTCGCGGCGCATGAGCTGAGTGGTCACCATTGCCCCGAGGCGGTCGCGGTACGCGGCTTCGAAGGCGGCCCGGTCGCGGTCGCGCGTCGCCGCGGGCGAGGCCATCGCCACGGCCGAGGCGATCTCCTGTCCGAGGAGCGCGGACTCTCCGCCCGCGCGCGTGAGCTCGGCGCTCACGGCGGCGGACCAGCGCGGCGCCGAGGTCGTCGCGGCGCCGGAGAGGTCGAAGGCGAGCGCGGCGCCGTAGCGGTCGCCGACGCGGAGCGCCACGTCGCTGAAGAGGGCGACGACGCGCGCGGTGGCGTCGGCCTGGACGCGCGCCGGGCCGCCGCAGGCCGTGGCGAGCTCGAGGCCGTCGCGGCCGTGGGCCACCGCGCGGACCACGTAGTCGAGGCCCGCCGGCAGCGCGCCAAACTGCACGTTGCCCCCGGGGAGGTTGACCGGGACGGTGCGGTCGGAGCCGCTGCTCGGGAGGCTCGCGCAGTCCGCGGCGCGGTAGAGCGAGACCGTGAGGCGCTCGGGGGTGCGCGCGCCGCGGTAGAGGGCCTCGACGTTGAGCGTGCCGAAGCCCCGCTCGCCCACCGACACGGGCACGTACACCTCCGCGGTGCACGACACCGTCGCCCGCACCCGAAACGAAGCCGCTGACGAGGGCGCGGTGAGCTCCGTGGTGGCCACGCCGTCGTCGCCGAGCGTGACGCGCGTCTCCGAGAGCGACCCGTCGAGCGCGTCGCCCACCAGCGCGAAGCGAACCTCGGCGCCGCGCATCGCGGGCGTCACGCGGGCGCTGAAGGTCACCCGCTCGCTCGGCCGACGCTGCTGCGGCTCCGCGGGCGTCACGCGGAGCTCGCAGGTGGAGGGCTGGAGCCGGTCGGCGGTCGACGCGTCGGGGGTCGCGGAGGGTGCAGGGTCGCTGCAACGCGAGGCGAGGAGGGCGAGGGCCAGGAGGTGCGGGGGGGAGCGCACGCGGCGACTCTAACACGCGCCGCTCCCGCGCGACGCGGCTCCGTGATAGAGACGGCCGCGTGTCCTTCGCGCGACGACTCGTGGTGACCTTCGCGGCGGCGTCGCTCTGCGCCGCCGAGGGGGCCGCGCAGGCGGTCGAGGTCGCCGCGCGCGCGCTCGATGCGCCGCTGCGTGAGAGCGTCCCCGAGGCGCGCCGCGCGGACGTGGTGGGTGTCCGCGTGGTGGGCGCCGCCCCCGCGGAGGCGCGCGACGCATTGTCCCGCGCGCTCGTCGCCGCGCTCCCCGGCGCGGTGGCCCTCGACCAGGGAGACGACGTCGCGGCCGCCCTGGAGCGCGCGCGGACGTCGTCCATCCCCCGCGCCCTCATCGTAGAAACCGTCGCGAGCGGCCCGGCCACGGCGTCGCTCTACGTGGTCGACCCGGGGCCGTGGTTCACCTTCCTCGCCGCCGCGCCGCCGCCCCCGCGCCGCGTCGCCGCCGTCCCGGTCAGCGTGACGCCGCCGCGCGCTGCGACCCGCCCTCGCACCGTCGCGACGCCCTTCCGCGGCACCTCCGCCCTGGCCCTCGCCGACCTCGACGGCGACCGCCGCGACGAGATCGTCCTCCTCACGGGCGACCGCGTCCGCGTGGCGCGCCTGCAGGGGGCGTCGCTCGCGTTTGTCCCCGACGCGCCGCGCAGCGTCGGGCCCGCGCGCGCCGCCGTCCCGCTCCGCCAGCCCGTGGGCAGCGCGGTGCGCGTGGAGGGGTTGCCCGCGGTTCGCTTCCGCATGAGCGGCCACGACTCCCTCGGCGAGGTGACGCTCGTCGACGGAGCCGCCGTCGTCCGCGCGCTCCCGGGTGATCTCTACCCGATGGCGGGCACCGGCTGCGCGCACCTCCAGCCGGGCACCGCCACCGTCGACGGCCTCTCGCCGACGTGTGATGGCGCCCTGAGCCCCGCGCGCCTCGTCGCCCTGCCCGTCGTCCGCGCCCCGTGGGAACTCCGCCCCGAAGCGCCCGGCCGCGCCACGCTCCGCAACGGATCGACCGTGGTCGCGACGCTCACAGACGTCGCCGCTCCCTTCGTGATCGAAGACCTCGACGGCGACGGCGCCCCCGAGCTCGTCACGGCTTCGGCGAGCGCGTACGGCGGCTCCGACCGCGTGCGGGTGTTCACGCTCGGCGCGCGCGTCGAGGAGCGATCGAGCGTGGCCGTGCCGGGGCCGGTGGAGGCCCTCGGCGCGGGCGACCTCGACGGCGACGGTCGTCGCGAGGTCGTCGCCAGCGTGCTCGACCCCGCGCGCGGCACCTCCACCCTCTGGATCCTCCGATGAGCGACGTCCTCACCCGCCGCGCCTGGCTCACGCTCTCGCTCACGGGCGCCCTCACGCTCGCGCGCACCCGCGCCGACGCCGCGCTGCGCATCCCCAGCGGCGGCGCGCTCCGTCTGCCGCTCCCGGCCCCGCGTCGCGCCACGCACCCCGCGGGCGCCACCGACCACGCCGACACCTTCGCGCTCGCGCTCACCCACGAGTCGCTCGTTGCGCTGCTCCCCGACGGCAGCTTCGCCCACCCGCTCCTCGTCGCCCCGCCCGTCATCGACCGCGCCAACCCCCTCACCGCGACCCTCACGCTGCGCCCGGGGATGACCTTCTCCAACGGCACTCCCGTGACGGCCGCCGCAGTGGTGGAGTCGTGGCGGGGGGCGCGCACGTCGGCCCTCGGTCGCCTCGCCCTCTCGCGCCTCGACACCATGAACCCCTTCGAAGCGCGCGGCCCCACCGAGCTCGGGGTACGGCTCGCCGTGGCGGGCACGCTCGACGAGGCGCTCGCCGCGTGGCCCCTCGGCCTCAGCGCGCCGGGCGCCGCGCACGCGGGGACGGGGCCCTTCATGGCGCGCGGCAACGACGCCTCCACGCTGGTGCGCAACCCCCGCTGCCCCACGGGCGAACCCTTCCTGGAGCGCGTCTCCCTCGAAGCCCCGCAAGCGCGCAACGAGGAGCTGCGGGCCTTCACCACGGGGGCTCTCGACGCGTCGTGGTGGGGCAACAGCTTGTACGAAGTGAGCCGCCCCGCGGTGGTGGTCCGCGGGACGGCCTCGGTGGTGGTGGGCCTCGTCGCGGCGCCCGGGTCACCACTCGCCACGGCCTCCGCGGCCCGCTCGCTGGAGCGCGCGCTCGCCCCCTTGTCGACGGGCGACGGCGCGGCCCTCGGCGCCTTCGGCTTCACCCCCGAGCTCGCCCCCGGCGCGGCGCCCGATCTCCCCGCGCTCCTTCGTTCGCTCTCTGGCCGGGCGCTGCGGGTGGCGCGTGAGCCCAACGACGGCTTCCTCTCCGCCATCGCCGAGCGCGCGGTGGCCCTCCTCGACGCGGCGCAGATCCCCGTGATGCTCGTGGCGCCGGGAGAGGCCGCGGACGCTTCGTTGCGGGCGGTGGCGCCGCTCGGGGCCGACCCCGCCGTGGCCCTCGCTTCGCTCCTCGCGGCGGCGGCGGCAGCGGGCGGCGACGAGGCCGGCGCGAGCGCGATCGTGCGCACGGCGGGCGCAGCGCGGGCGGCCGTGGCGGCGGGCGTGTGGGGTCGAGGCGCGGTGGCCGTGCTCGGGCGGGCCTCACCGACACTCCACCTCCGCGCGGGGGTGCAGGGAGCGCGCTTCGACGGGGCGGGGCGCGTCGCGCTGGCCGACGCGTGGATCAGCCCTTGACGCGGGCCGACGGTTGTCGCACGACGGCCGCACACTGGAGGCGATGACATGAAGGTCGGGATTCTCGGCACGGGTGACGTGGGCAAGGCGATCGCGAAGGGGCTGCTCACGCTGGGCCACGAGGTGATGATCGGCGCGCGCTCGGCGACGAGCGAGAAGGCCGCGGCGGTGGTGGCCGAGCTCGGCGCGGGCGCCGTGACCGGGAGCTTCGCGGACGCCGCGCGCTACGGCGAGGTGGTGGTGCTTGCGACGCTCGGGTCGGTCAACGCGCAGGTGATCGAAGCGACGGGCGCGGACAACCTCACCGGCAAGGTGGTGCTCGACACGACCAACCCGCTGGATTTCACCAAGGGCTTCCCCCCGTCGCTGATGGTGCCGAAGGAGGGGTCGGGGGCGCAGGAGATCCAGGCGCTCGCGCCGGGCGCGCGGGTGGTGAAGGTGTTCAACACCGTCGGGCACGCGCTGATGTTTCGCCCCGAGGTGCAGGGCGGCGCGCCGTCGATGTTCCTGTGTGGGAATGACGAAGTGGCGAAGGCGACGGCGGGCGAGCTCGTCACGGCCTTCGGCTGGGAGCCCATCGACGTGGGGACGCTCGTCGCGGCCCACTGGCTCGAAGCGATGTGCATGGTGTGGGTGGCGGTCGGCGCCCGCTCGGGCCGCTGGGACCGCGCCTTCAAGCTCGCTGGGCGCTGAGCCTCACCGCCAGAGCCCCGCCTTCGCCAGCGCGCTCTTCACGTCCGTGAGGCGCCCCTTCGGCACCGACACCCGCGTCGGCATCCCGCCGCCCACCCCGAGCAGCGTCAGGAAGTTGATCCCCGAGTCGAACGCGGCCGCGAGCGTGACGTTCTGCGCGTCGACCACCACCGACACCGGGCAGCGCGTCTGGCCGAGGAGCAGCAGGTCGGTCTTGTCGTAGCCCCTGGGCGGCACGTCGGTCACGTCGCACCACACCACGTCGCCGTGCGCTTCGAAGCGCTCGGCGAGGGCGCGCGTCGCCGTCTCCACCGCGGCGTACGCGACGGCGGCCTCGTGCACCTCCGCTTCGACCTCTCCGCGCTCGGCGAGGGAGGTCACCACGCGGGCGAGGAAGGCCTCGTCGCGCCCGTGCACCCGCAGCGCGCGGTCGACCTCCACCCCGCGAGGAGAGGCCGCCCCGATGCGCGTGTCGATCGCCCGCGCGTCGTCGTCCGCGCCGGGGTAGGGCTCGACGCCGCCGCGGATCCATTTCGCCGCCGCGTAGAGACCGTCGACGTCCGTGTGGCACACGACGGTGTCGAAGGCCCCGACGCGCGCGACGAGCGTGGGGGTGATCATCTCGGGGCAGGCGCCGTGCTCGGCCTTGGTGCAGAGCACGAAGCGCGGGTCGTCGCGGTAGCGCGCGTGGTAGGGGTGGTCGTGGTGGTCGACCCACGCGACGAGGCGGTCGCCGAGGCCCTGGAGGAAGACGCCGGTCACCTTCTCGAAGGTGTGCCCCGTCCCCTCGGCCGCGAAGGCGATGTCGAGGACGACCACGCGCCCCGGGACGCTCGCGGCCTTCGGGAGGCGACGCGGCGTGCCGAACGCGATGTGCGGGAGCGTCACGCGGGCTCGAGCGTCTTGACCGCGTCGCGCGCGATGGTCGCCGAGCCGCGCGCCGTCGGGGAGGCCGTGAAGCCGTCGGGGATGGTCGCCCCTTCGAAGTCCGCGAGGGTGAGCGCGTCGGGCGTCGCACCGATGAGGGTCGCGCGCGTCCGCACGCCGGCGGTGGTCTCGACGACGACGTGCTTGTCGAGGTGCTTCGACCACGGGTCGGTCGCGCCCCCCTCCAGGTTGAGGAACAGCTTCATCTGCTTGAGCCACACCTCCTGCCCGCGCGGGTCGGTGGTGTCGAGCCGGAGCTCGTTCACCAGCTTGACCGACATCGCGATCCAGTCGGTGTAGCAGGGCTTGCAGACGCGCGCCTGGATGTCGGCGCCGAGCTCCGCGAGCTTCGTGCCCGCGCGGAAGGGGGGATTGGCGAGCTGAGGCTTCTCCTCGCCACACTTGATGCAGTGAACGGTGGTGGTCATCGCGGCGGCGCCGTTTATGCGGCACCGGCCACCGCTCCGCAAGTGCGCACTCGGGCGCCCCGCGGGTTGCGCCTACTTCGCCGCGGCCTTGGCGCGCTTCGCCTGCTTCTTCAGCACGGTGGCCTTGCGCTTCGCGATGAGCTCGGGCGAGGGAGCCCGCCCCGGGAGCGGCGCCTGCTCGGCGTGGTGCTCGTCGAGGGTGCCGGGCTCCGCGCCGAGTTCGAAGACGGTCACCTCGCGCCGGCCGCGCTCGCCGATGCGCACGGGCATCACGGCCGCGCCGATGCCCGCCCCGACGTACACCGCCCCGAGGCCGGGCGCACCCTTGCGCGAGCCGTAGAGCCCGTGGACGTACTTGTGCCCCGCGATGCGCCCGATCGCGAGCTCGTGGAGCTTCGCCAGCGTGATCTGCCCCGCGTGGGTGTGCCCCGACAGCACGAAGGGGACCCCCTTGGGCCAGAGCCGGTCGGCCTCCTCGGCGATGTGCGAGAGGCCGAGCGTGGGGAGGTCGTCGCGGAGCCCCTTGAGCGCCTTCTCGCGGTCGGCGTGGCCGGTGTACGCGTCGTCGAGGCCGAGCACCTGGAGCTTCTGGTGGCGCAGGGTCACCACCGTGTGGACGTTGTCGAGCACCTCGACGCCGCCCTGGCGCAGCGCGCGGCGCACCTCGTCGGCCCCCGACCAGTAGTCGTGGTTGCCCAGCACCCCCATCACGGGCGCGGTGAAGCGCTTCATGAGGGCGGTGAGCTCGTCGAGGTACTTCTGGCTGTGGCAGACAAAATCGCCCGTGATCACCACGAGGTCGGGGTGCTCGGCGTTGGCGAGGTCGACCGCGGCCTCTTGAACAGCCATCGGGGTCACCCGGCCCACATGCAGGTCGGTGAGGTGGACGATGCGAAGGCCCTCCAACTGCGTGCGGTACGACGCGGGGCCGGCGAAGCGGCGGACCGCGATGGTGCTCTTGGGGTCCTTGCGGTACCAGGGGCGGCTCGTGGCGCCGTCGCCCTCGAGGGCTTCGGCGAACTCACGGGGAGGGGCGGGGGTGGGTCGGCGCGTCACGGCGCGGAGCGTAGTACATCCGACGCGGCGTGCGGGGGTCGGTCGCGCAAGGGACGACTCAAGGGCTCGTGACGTCGTCGGTCGCCACCAGGACGCGGGCGAAATCGAGCCCCGTCACCACCCCGCAGGCGCGCCGATGGTCGACCACCACGATGCGTCGGGCGCGCGTGGCGAGCGCGTTGGCGGCGGCGCGGTGCACCGTCATGCCGCGGTCGAGGCACACGAGGGCGTAGTTCATCACGTCCTCGACGGGGGTGGCGGCGGCGAGCTCGCGCGACTGGAGGGCCTCGGTCTGCGTGAAGAGCCCCACCGCGCGGCCGTCCTCGAGCACCACGACCCCCGCGACGCGCGCGTCCTGGAGGCGATCGGTGGCGTGGGCCACGGTGTCGAGCGCGTCGACGCTGAGCACGGGCGCCGTCATGTAGTCCCCGAGCGTCGCGGCCACGCGCCGGTCGCGCACCGCCGCCATCAGGTCGCGCGTGCTCAACACGCCCGCGAGCCGCCCCCGCCCGTCGCGCACCACCAGCCGGTGCACGCGCCGCTGGAGCATCTCGCGCGCGGCCTCCCGCAGCGACGTCTCGGGCGACACCGACGCCACCGGCGACGACATCGCCGACGCCACGTCCGCGTCGGGGAGCTCCAGGAGGGGTGCGTCACGACGCGCGGAGGCCGACGCGCGACCCACCCGCAGCAGGTCGGTGCGCGAGAGGACGCCGACCACCTCGTCGCCCGCCGTCACCACCAGCGCCGAGAGCGCGTGCTCGCGGAGCACCGCATGTGCCTCCGCGAGCCGAGCGGTGCGCGGGAGCGTCCGCACCGAGGGGGTCATGTACGCCGAAACCAGTGCGCCAGTGTGCTGCATGGGCGGCGCAGCGGTGCACGACGTACACCACACGGAAACAGCCGGGTGGCGGTGGGCGATCGCGCGCGCGATCTGCGCGGCGTGCAGCGGGTGCGCCCGACCGAAGGGGCGACGCGATCAGGTGGCGGGGCGCGGGGGCGCGGCGGGCGGGGCGGCGCTCGGCGTGGGGGGCGACGGACGCGACGGGGCAGGGGCCACGGGGGCGCCCGGGGTCGGGGGGGCCGCCGGGGGCTGCGGGGTGGTCGGCGGCGCGGGCGGCGCGGGCGACGGGGCCGCGGGGGCACGGGCGCCCACGAGCCGCGCGATGCCGGCCTGGATGTTGGGCACCTCGGACATCGCGAAGCCCTCGCGCTCGCGGTCGATGACGCCGTCGCGGTTGATCCACACCGAGAAGGGCGCGGCGCGGCGCGTGTTGTACACCGACACCACCTGGGTCTCGAGGTCGGTGACGATGGGGAAGGTGATCCCCATGCGGCGCGCGGTGGCGCCCGCCTCGGAGACCGTGTCGGGGCCGTCCATCGAGATGCCCACCACGGTGAGCCGGTTGCCATATTGCTGCGTGAGGGCCTGGTAGACGGGCAGCTCCTGGAGGCAGGGCTGGCACCAGGTGGCCCAGAAGAGGAGCACCACCGGGCGGCGGTGCAGGTGATCGGCGAGGCGGAAGCGTCCGCGGAAGGTGTGCCCCGGCGCGGCGGGGAGCGTGAACTCCGTGGCGGCCGTGCCCGGCGTCGCGTGCGCAGGGGCGACGAGCGAGGTGACCAGGGCGGCGGCGGCGAGCGCGGCGGGGAGCGTGCGGTGCAGCATGGCGGCTGATACGTAACACCACGGAATTTGATTGAACAGCCGGTGAGAGAATCCATCGGGGGATTGCGGCGCGGGCGTACCTGCGATACTCGTCGCCATCCCCATGCGCACGCTTTGTCTCGCCTCGATGGTCGCAGCGCTCTCTGGCCTCGCGATGGGCTGCGGCACCACCACCACCACGCCCGACGCGATGGCCGACGCGCAGGGGCCTGAAGCGGCAGTGGAGGCGGGCGCCGACGCGGCCCCTGACAAGGTCGAGCCGCCGAAGGAGCCGTCGGACATCTACGGTGAGTGCGACGACGACAGCGAGTGCGGCGAGGGGCTCACCTGCAACACCGAGGCGATGACGGGCTTCCCGGGCGGCCAGTGCAACCGCACCTGCACCTCGGATGACGAGTGCGTGCTGCGCCCGAGCGACGGGTCGGCGCCGGTGGACGGGTGGTGTCGGCCGGCGGTGGGCACCGCGCCGCGCACCTGCGCCCGCGTCTGCACCAACGGGATCGACTGCGAGCGCGACGGCTACACGTGTCGGGTGTTCAACGCCAATCAGCTCAACCAGGTGAGGGCCTGCGTGCCGGTGTGCACGGCCGCGAGCTGCGTCAACGGGACGACGTGCAACGGCGACACGGGCCTGTGCCGCCCGGCGGGTTCGATGCCGGTGGGCCGTGGCATCGGGCAGAGCTGCGAGCCGACGATGCGGCCGGGCTCGCCGACGCCGCCCGCCGAGATGCAGTGCCGCTCGCAGCTCTGCAACGCGGAGTGGAACCCCGACACGCGCGGAAACCGCTTCTACACGGGCTACAACGGGGGCTACTGCCTGTCGCGGTGCATCCTCCCGGCGGGGTACAACTCCAGCAACTTCTGGCCCGAGATGCTGCTGCCGCAGGCCAACTGCCCCGCGGGCGGGATCTGCCTGCCCGACGGGACGCTCACCCGCGGCGACCCCGGCCTGTGCCTCAAGGGCTGCATGGCCGACTCGGATTGCCGCGCCGCGGAGGGGTATTTCTGCCAGAAGCGCCGCCAGGTGACGCAGACGATGTTCCGCACGTACCAGAATGGCTTTTGTATCCCCGTGAACTGCGTCACGGCCGCAACGCCCTGCCCGATGGGCTTCACCTGCCGCAGAAACACCGCAGGCACCGCTGGCACGTGCATCCCTGCCAGCGCGGCTCCCTAAGCACTCGCACTCCGTGCGGGAGGTCGATACAATCGCCCCACCGCGCTCCCGCTGAACGTCCCCAACCCTCCCCATGAGGATGTGACCCCATGAGATCCGCTCTCTCCTCTGCGCTCGCCGCGCTCGCCCTCGTGGCCTGCGGCAACACAGACACCACGCCCCCCGCGATGACGCCCCCGCAGGACGCGGCGACCACGCCCGACGCCGCCGCCGATGTGACGCCGCCGCCGCCCACGGACAGCGGCACGGTCACGCCCAGGTACCCTGCGGGGCCCTATGGCTCTCGCGTGTGCGCGCGCTTCGAGCCCTTCACGCTCAACCGCTGCAACAACGAGCCCTGGAGCTTCGTCGAGAACAACTGGGCGGACTCTCCCGCCACGGTGATCATCCTCTCGGCGGTGTGGTGCGTGCCGTGCCAGCGTGAGGCGGCGATCCTCGAGGCGCAGCTCGTCCGTCCCTACGCCGACCGCAACGTGCGCGTGGTCTCCGTGCTCGTGCAGAACTCTGACCGCACGGCGATCACGTCCAACCAGTGCACCAACAACTGGCAGAACCGCTTCCGCCTCGAACACCCCGTGCTGATGGACCCGCAGCAGTCGCTGGCGCCCTTCTACCCGGGCCTCGCCTTCCCCGGGAACCTCATCGTCGACCGGCAGGGGCGCATCCGCTTCCGTCAGTTCGGGTCGGAGATGCAGCTCACCTCGATCCGCGCGGCGCTCGACGAGGTGCTGGCCAACCCCGACACCTGCACGCCCTGACAAGGCGCGGCGCTCCCCCTCCACCCGTCGCCCCGAACCATGCCGCACGGCGGTCTTCGTCCCCTCCTCCCCGTCTTCGCCGCCGTGTGCGCGTCCCTCGCGCCGACGGCGGCGGCGGCGCAGGGTCTGGTGGTGCGTCTGCCGGGGCTCGGCCCCACGTCGCTCTCGGCCACCAACACCACGATCGTCCGCTTCCGTGGGACCAACTTCGATCGCAACATCCACGACGACGAGTTCTTCTCGCTCACGGAGCGCCTGGACATCGCCGCGCAGGCGGCCCCCTGGCGCCTCTACCTCCGCGTCGACGGCTTCTCCCCGTGGAACCACGACACCTCCTGCACGGGCTCGGAGACCGAGCTCTGCAACCTGCGCTCGAACTGGCGGCCGGGCTCCTACGACAGTTCGGCCCCGAACAATTACGCCAACCTCAGCAACCTCCTGCCTGAGCGGCTGAACCTTCGGTACCAGCGGAGCGGCCTCACGCTCGAGGCGGGGGACTACTACCAGGTGTTCGGCCGCGGGCTCTCGCTGGCCTTCCGCAAGGTCGACCCCATCGGGCTCGACACCGCGCTGCGCGGCGGGCGCGTCGAGTACGAGCATGAGCGCCTCACGGTGCGCGCCTTCGCGGGCCTCGCCAACCCGCAGAACCTCGACCCCATCTCCCTCACCACCTTCAGCGACCCGGAGGACCTCCTCGCGGGCGCCTCGTTGTCCGCGCGCGCGGGCGCCGACGGCGACATGGAGGTTTCGGGCCACGCGCTCCACGCGGCCTTCGAGCGCGACCCCGGCGCGAGCCGCCAGGACGTGGTGGACGTCGCGGGCATTCGGATCGATTTCCCCTCGCTCTTCGACGGGGCGTTGACGATCAACGGGGAAGCCAACGTGCTGTCGCGCGTGGCGCGTCTGGGCGTCGCGGCCGACGGCTCGCAGCGCGGCCCGACGCGCCGTTCCTGGGGCCGCGGCCTCTATCTCGCGTCGCAGCTCACCGCGGGCCGTTGGACGGTGCTGGCCGAGTGGAAGGACTACAGCAACTACCTGGTCTCTCCGTTTCAGCTCGGCGGCGCGACGCCGCGCGACGTCGGGCGCATCTACTCCACCGCGCCCTCCCTGGAGCGCGACGACCAACGGATCTTCACCAACGCCAACACCCGTGGCGGCCGCGTCCGCATCGACTACGCCTTCCCCGACTCCGCCTGGATCCTCTCGCTCAACTCGGTCGCCTACGGGTGGGCTGACCACTTCGACAACAATGGCGACCTCGTCGACCCTTGGGACGGCGTCGACGGCTACCTCACCACCCACACCTGGTTCGGCGTGCGGCGGCGTTCACGGCCCGTCTTCCAGCCCTCTGGCGCGCCGGGCGGCGGCGGCCAGGCCGCGGCGGCGAGCGCTGGGGGCGCGGCGATTCCGACGGGCGGCGGCAGCGGCGCGGGCGGCGGGATGCGTGTGGCCCCGGGGGACTTCAACCTCGTCGCGACGGTGGGCTACCGGCGGGAGTTCCACACGGGGACGGCGACCGCTGAGCCGGGCTTCGAGCCTGACTTCCGCGCGGGGGACATCAAGCACGAGTCCATCCAAGCGGACTTCGACATCGCCTTTCCGGTCGGCGCCAATGACTCCCTGGAGCTTCGCGTCGACAACCGCTTCGAGCGCAACTACACCGCGACGCGCCTCACCGGCTTCGACCTCCAGGGGCTCGTCGCGGGCGTCCGCGGCGGCGTCGCCCTCACCTGGTCGCACGGGTTGCCGCTCGTCGTGAGCGCCCTGCTGCGGTGGGACAACACCAACCGCCCCGCGGGTCAGGCCTCGCTCTACGACTCGCCCTTCGGCTTCGCGCCCGACGCGACGAGCCGCACCGTCGATCCCCGCCTCCCCACCCTCTACCCCGCCGCCGAGGTCCGATGGAACTTCACCATCGGCAACTTCATCCGCGTGTTCGGCGGCATGACCCCGGGTGGGCTCGTCTGCGCAGGCGGCGTGTGCCGCAACGTTCCTCTCTTCCAGGGCGCGGTCGCCGAGCTCGTCCTGCGCATCTGAGCCCCTGATGCACGCCTGGCTCCTCGCCCCCGACAACTTCACGCCCCCGTCGCGCACGCCGTGGGGCGGCACCGCGATCGTCTCCCGCTACAAGCACGACCTGGGGCTCGACCCGAGCACGGTCGTGGGCGAATCGTGGGAGGTGTCGGCGGGCGACGAGTTTCCGAGCCGCGTGCAGGGCACCGGCGAAGCGCTCGCCGACGTGCTCGCGCGCGAGCCCGACCGTCACCTCGGGGACGAGGCCGCAGCGGGCAACACCTCGCTGCTGGTGAAGCTGCTCGACGCGGCCGACAACCTCTCGGTGCAGATTCACCCGAGCGACGACTACGAGGGCCTCGACGAGGGCGAGTGTGGCAAGCCCGAGAGCTGGTACGTGCTCGACGCGGCGCCCGGCGCGGGGCTCTACCTCGGCCTCGCGGAGCACGCCACCAGCGCGCGGGTGCGCGACGCCCTCGCGGTGGAGGGCGACGTCGCGGCGATGCTGGGCTTCGTCCCCGTGGCGCCAGGGGACTTCTTCGTCGTCGAGGCGGGGACGGCGCACGCCATCGGGCGCGGCGTCACGCTCGTCGAGCCGCAGATCGTCCGACCCGGTCGTCGCGGCGTCACCTACCGCTACTGGGACTGGAACCGCCGCTACGACGCGCAGGGGAGCGCCACGCCCTCGGGCCGACCCCGCGCGCTCCACGTCGAGCACGCGCTCGCCGTCACCGCCTGGGACGCGCCGCGCGGAGAGGCCTTCCTCCAGCGGGCGCGGGTGCGCGCGGGCGCCGCCGACCTCGCCGGTCCGCTCACCCTGACGGCGCTCTGCGGGCGTACGGGCGCGGCGCTCGTGTCGGAGCACCTCGCGGTGTCGCGCGTCGCCGGGACGGGCTCCCTCACGCTCGCGGTGAGCGGGCGGATGCGCGCGGTGACCGTCGCGGAGGGGACGCTGCACCTGGACGGCGACGGCGGGACGGTGACGGTGACGCGCGGGCGCTCGGCGGTGATCGCGGCGCGCGCGGACGTCACGCTGCGCGGCGACAGGGCGCACGCCGTCGTGGCCTCCGTGGCGTAGCGCCGTCAGGGCGGCAGCACGTACGCGTACACCTGGTAGCGAAACTCGCTCCACGCGCGCTCGCGGGCCGGTGCGCCCGGCACCAGCGGCGCGTTGCCCGGCGCGTGACGGATGCGCACACGAATCGCGCTCCGCCCCTCAGTGAGCCGGCGCGGCAGCAGGAACTCGTCGTCGCGAAACCGCCGCGCCGACGTGCGGATCTCGCGCCCGTTGACCCCGAGCTCGGTGGCGGGGTTGGAGTAGACGCGCTGGTTCGAACCGGCGGTGTACCAGACGCCCGCGGGTTGGAAGCCCGCTCCTTCGCGGTCTTCGGCGACCGACACCTCCGCGCGCTGGTCGGGGAGCGCGAGGTCGAGCGTGCGCCGCAACATCACGCCGACGTTGCTCGGGTCGATGCGCACGGAGAACTCCGACGTCCCCGTGACGCGGCGCCCCGTGTCGCTGAGCGCGGGCAGGTCGACGCCGGCCGTCACGCGGTCGATGCCGTGTTCGAAGCGTGATGTGAGCGCCTCGGGGGACGAGCCCATCGTGACGGCGTAGCGGTGCGCGGCCTCGTCGGCGGCGTCGCCCACGTCGAGGGAGTCGGTGGGGACGAGGCACGCGCCCGGGCGACCGTACCAGTACGTCACCGATCGGTAGCGCTCGGTCGCGTCGTTGGCGCCGCCGTGTTCGAAGCGGATGCGGGCGCTGCGGCCGAAGGGCATCGCGTCGGCGATGAGGTGGCGGTAGGCCGACTGGACGAGGTCGTCGGGGTCGCGCGCCATACCCGGTGCGCCGACGCCCGCGGGGTGGCCGTAGAGCGGGAGCGTGACGGTGCCGCCGCCCCAGCGCTCGGCGCCGCCGACCCACGCCTCGGTGCTCGTCCCGTGGGCCTGCGCCGACGACGCGTCGTCGAAGTAGAAGCGAGGGTCGCCCGCGAGCGTTTCAAACGAAGCCCGGTCGCTGAAGGTGAACGACGTCCCCACAAAATGCCCGCACCACTCGCCGCCCCCTTCCACCTCGTGGGTGTCGAGGAAGTTCAGGTCGACGCCCGCGGCGGGCGCTCCGTGGTCGCGCGCGGTCGCGTGAAAGTACGCGGTCGTCCCCGGGGAGGTGGTGAGCGCCTCGGTGCGCGACTGCCAGTTGACCCCCGTGAGCGCCTCGCCCGCGCCCACCAGCTCGACCCGCGCGCCGCGGAAGAAGGGCATCGGGAAGTAGGCCGCCAGCACGACGTTCTCCCCGGCGTAGCGGACGGTGGTGAGGAGCGCCTTCACCAGGTACTCGCGCACGTCGCGGTTGTAGAGCGTGCCCGCGCCGAAGAAGAGCGCGATGGGCGCGTCGACCGAGGGCGCCGCGCGGCCGTCCCAGGTGATGCGCAGGCGCGCGCGGCCGAGGGCGAGCACCTGCTCCCGCGCCACGCTGAGCTGGATCACCCGCAGCGTCGCCGGCCCCGCGCCCGTCGCTGGCAGCGTCACTGCGCCGTCGGCCGGGACGTTCACCGTGCCGAGGCGCGACTGGAGCTCGCCGCCGTTGGGCGCGATGTCACTGCCGGCGCGTTCGAGCAGGGCGACGACGTCCGCGTCGGGCGGCGTCACGCCGTCCCACGGCCGCAGCGGGCGCGAGAGGTGATCGGCCCCTTCGGCGAAGCGGTGGACGACAAAATCCCCCGTGGCCCGATGCGTGCGCGCGAAGCCCACCGCGAGCGACGTCACGAAGGGCATCGGCACCTGGATGACATCCGCGCCGCGCGTCGTCGACCACGTCATCGCGAGCGGCGACGGGAGCCCGCTCGGCGGGTCGAACAGCGACGGGTCGACCGGGCGATCGGGCGTCACCGTCGTGCTCTCGCGCACCACCCGGTCGAAGCCGTCGACGACGAAATGCCACGGGCCGCCGCGCCAGCGGTTGGTCACCGTCGTGTAGAGCACCCCGACGCCCTCCACCTCGAGCGGCGCGTAGAAGGTGTCGCGCGTCGTACGGACAAACTGCCCCGCGTCGTCGTCGGTGCCGCCCGGGTCGTCGGTGCCACCCATGAAAGAGCGCACGCCGATGCGCACCTGCGGCAGGCGCGCCCACTCTCGATAGCCATCGAGACCGATTGCCACGCTCGGGAGTGCGCGGGTCGTGATCGAAGCATCGACGATGATTCTTCCGTCGTCGCTGACGTCCGCGTCCGCGAGCGCCATGTAGCGCGGCGGCGTGTCTTCCGTGCACGCGAGCAAGAGGGGGACGACGGCGACGAGCGCTCGTTTGACCACGGACGAACTACACCAGAGATCGCGCCGAGCGCGCTCTGAAACGTCCGTCTGAAGGTTTCTTCGTTTGCGCACATCCGATAGCGTAGCGGCGCGGCCACTCACTCCTTCGCCGTCCTTCGTCGCGAGCGCGTCATGCACCATCGACTGTCTCTGTCGCTTCTCATCGTCGCGGTGTTCGTCGCCGCGTGCAGCGAGGCAGACACCTCCCGCAGCTTCCCCACGCCGGACGTCATCGACGATCTGGCGCGCTTCGACGCGGGCCCTGAGGTCGACGCGGCGCCAGATTTCGTCCCGCCCGACGGACCGACCCAGTGCTACGGCAACAACGCCTTCTGCGCGATGGGCCAGGTGTGCCTGGGTGGCTTCTGCGTGCCCGACCCGTGCGCCTCCGTGGAGAACACCTGCGGCGCCGACCGCTGCCTCGCGCGCTGCGTCCCGCTCCGCGACCCCTGCGCGGGCGTGCGCTGCGCCGAACGCGAGACGTGCATCGAGGGCCGCTGCGTGCAGGGCTGCTACCCCTCGCCGTGCGCGGGCGTGACGTGCCCCACGGGCCAGTACTGCTCCCGGAGCTCCGGTCAGTGCGAGCCCATCCAGCCGTGCAGCCCGACGTGCCCCGAGGGGACCGCCTGCCACATCCAGTGCGTGCCTCCCTCGCCGTGCGACGGCGTCACCTGCGCCGACACGGAGTTCTGCGTCGACGGGCGCTGCGTGGTCAACCCCTGCGCGAGCGTCAACTGCGGCGTCGGGGAGACGTGCGTCAACGGCGCGTGCGTGGGCACCTGCAACTGCCCCACCCCCTGCGTGCGCGGCGCCAACGACCGCTGCGTCTTCGGCGCCTGCGTGTGCACGCCCCGCTGCAACCCCACCGGGGCGTGCGGCGCCGACGACGGCTGCGGCGGCCGCTGTCCGGGCGCGTGCAGCGACCCCCGTCAGCGCTGCGACGTCGCCACTGGCTCGTGCGCCTGCACGCCGCGCTGCACCGCCGACTCGCCCTGCGGATCGGACGACGGCTGCGGCGGCCGCTGCGCCGGAGGCTGCTCCACGGGCCAGCGCTGCAACACCGCCACGCGCACCTGCGAGTGCGACCCGCAGTGCCCGCCCGCCGCCACGGCCGACGGCATCGACTGCGGCGCGCCCGTCCCCAACGTCTGCCCCGGCGGCCCCACCTGCGGCACGGGGACGCGCTGCCCCTCGGGCAACCGCTGCGTCGCGGGGCGCTGCGAGTGCATCCCGATGTGCCCCCCGACGAGCACCGTCGACTGCGGTCAGCCCGTCCGCAACGCGTGCTCGGGCGCGTCGTGCCCCGGCGTCGGGACGCGCTGCAACCCCGGCGAGCGCTGCAACGCGGCGGGTCGCTGTGAGTGCCTCTCGCAGTGCCCGACCACGTCGCCCTCCACCGTCGCGTGCGGTCAGGACATCGTCAACCTGTGCCCCGGCGGTCCGTCGTGCGGCGTCGGGACGCGCTGCCCGACCGCCCCGGCCGGCCAGCGCTGCAACACCACCTCACGCGCCTGTGAATGCGTGCTGGGCTGCCAGGCGCCCGCCACGGTCACCTGCGGGTCGACGATCCCGGTCGACTGCGCCGGGCGCGCGTGCCCCGGCACCGGAACGCTCTGCCCCGCAGGCCAGATGTGCACCGACGGCCGCTGCGTCTGCACCCCGCGCTGCGCCACGAGCCCGGCCTCCGTCGCCTGCGGGACGGAGATCGCCAACGTCTGCCCCGGCGGCCCCTCCTGCGGCGTCGGGACGATGTGCCCGGCGGGCCTGCGCTGCAACACCACCACGCGGATGTGCGAGTGCGTGCCGCAGTGCGCTGCGCCCGCTGGCGTCGACTGCGGCCTGCCGCTCACCGACACGTGCGGGGTGCTCACCTGTCCGGGCGCCGGGACGCGCTGCCCGACGGGTCGCCGCTGCAACACCACCACGCGGATGTGCGAGTGCGTCCCGAGCTGCCCCGCGGCGACTTCGGTGACGTGCGGGCAGATGATCCCCAACTCCTGCCCCGGCGCCACCTGCGCGGGCCGCGGGACGCTCTGCCCGAGCGGTCAGGCGTGCAACCCCGTGACCTTCGTGTGCGAGTGCGCCCCGCGCTGCCCCGCCACCGCGCTCTCGTCCGTCGCGTGCGGCACCACGCTCGCCAACGTGTGCCCCGGCGGCCCCTCCTGCGGCGCCGGGACGATGTGCCCGGCCACGCAGACCTGCGTGTCGGGCGTCTGCCAGTGCCCCGCCGGGACCACGCTCTGCGGAACCTCCTGCGTCGACCTCCAGACCAGCACGGCCCACTGCGGCGCCTGCGGCCGCGCGTGCACCGCGGGGCTCTCGTGCCTCGCCGGCGGCTGCCGCTGCCCGGGCGCCGGTCTCCTCTGCGGCACGCGCTGCATCGACCCTGCGGCCGACCCCACCAACTGCGGCGGCTGCGGGGTGGTGTGCCCGGCGGGCCGCGTGTGCGCCACCGGGTCGTGCAGTTGCCCCGCGGGGACGGCGGACTGCGGCGGCACCTGCGTCAACCTCAGCGCCGACCGCGCCAACTGCGGCGCCTGCGGCCGCGCCTGCGGGACGGGTCAGTCGTGCGTCGGCGGCGTCTGCGGCTGCCCGGGCGGCACGCAGCTCTGCGGCGGCGCATGCGTCAACACCAACACCGACGCGGCCCACTGCGGCGGCTGCGGTCGGGCGTGCGCCGCGGGGCAGCCCTGCGTCGGGGGCACGTGCGGCTGCGGCGCGGGGCTCACGATGTGCGGCGTCGCCTGCGTCAACACCGCCACCGACCGGGCCAACTGCGGCGCCTGCGGCCGGGCGTGCGCGGGCGCGCAGACCTGCGTCGCGGGGGCTTGCGCGTGCACGCTCACCTGCACGAGCGCGCAGGCGCCCGACGCGGTGGCGTGCGGGTCGCCCATCAGCCACCCGTGCGGTGGCGCGATGACCTGCGGCGTCGGGCAGCGCTGCCCCGCGGGTCAAGCGTGTGATGCGGCGACGCGGTCGTGCCGCTGCGTGGGCTCGTGCCCGCCGACGGCGATGTGCAACCAGAGCGACGGCTGCGGCGGCTACTGCATTGGGACGTGCCCCTCGGGGAGCACCTGCAGCCGGAGTTCGAACCCCGCGACGCCGGAGCAGTTTCAGTGCGCGCCGGCCGCGTGCCCGACGGGCTGCGCCTGCGGTCAGGTGTGCGTCTCGGGGACGTGCGCCCCGCTCTGCGCGCGCGGCACGACGCTCTGCGGCTGCGGCCGTTGCTGCCGCAGCACGGAGGTCTGCAGCGGGACCACGTGCGTCCCGCTGCCGCCGTAAGGGCCTCCAAGCGCTCGCCCTTCGGGGGCTACCGCTACCGCCTCTGGCGCGCCTGGGACGCGGGCCTCCTGCAGCGCCTCGCCGCAGGGTCTACGTCCTCACGGCGGGATCGGGCGCCGCCCTGGCCGTCGGAGGCAGAAAGCGCCTCGGCAGGGCCGTCAACGCTGGGGGAGAGCGTGGCGCTCCACCGTCGCGACCACGACGATGTCACCGCACGAGCGTGGTGTGAACGAAGCCCGCCGCCTCGGTGACCCGAAAGCCCGCGGCGGTGAGCGCGGCCACTGCGTCGTCGTTGCGGCGTCGCTGTGTGCCGTGGCCGGGCACCCAGACCACGCCTTCGGTGGCGATGACCACCTCGCGGAGCTTTGGCAGCGCCAGCAGCGGACCCACGTCCATCGGGATCCACGCGGTGTCGACGTACTCGAAGCGCTCCAGGTTGGGCAGCCGCGCGAGGTCGCGGAGGTCGCGGAGGGCGAAGGGGTGATCCTCGCCGTCGAAGAACCGCCAGATCGGGCGGACCTCTCGCGGGTGCAGCGTGCGCCACGCGGTGACGGTCTCGAGCAGGCTCGCGGGGAGGGGCGTCGCGTCGAGGGCGGCGAGGTCTTCGGGGGTGGGCGGGAGGGGCTTCGCGCGGGCCATGTCGTGAGGGTCGCCGCTGCGGCGCGTCGGACGCAAGAAACCGTGGCGTGAGGCTCGGCTCAGCGCTCCAAGTTGGGGTCGATGGCCTCGACGCGGCCCACGCGCGCGTCGAGGGCATCGACCTCCGCACCGATCACGGCCACCTCCGCGGGAGCCTCGACACCACGGGCCTCGACGCGCCGCGGCGATGCGCGCGAGCCTCGACGGCCGCCTCCACCTCTCCGGCATCAACGTGACGGTGCAGCGCCTCGTCCACCCGACGATCGCGGTCAACGTCCCGCTCCTCGGGTCACGCCCGCTGCCGCGCGATCGCCCGCGCGACTCGATCCGGCCGCTGGTCAGCGAGCTCGGGGCCTCCCTCGCGGCGGTGCCCGTGCGCCCGGTGTCCGACGCGGTGGCCGCGCGAGTCGTCGATGCGCGACCCCGCCGTGGTCGCCCAGGGCTCCGCCTCCCTCGCGCCCGAGCTCCTCCCGATGGAGGCCCGCAACGGCCTCTCCGCGTCCATCGCGCGCGACATGCAGCGGGTGGGCGCCACCTGCGAGCTACCACCGCGCCGCGTGACGTGATCGACCCACGGACGAATGTGTGAAGGGGGGCGGCGTGAGCGTGCACTCACAGGCAGCATTCGAAGGGTCGTCCGGCGGCGCGGCGTGAGCGGCGCGCGCTGGGGGGAACCTGCTGCGTCGTCCGCCTCACGGCGCGACCGCGGCGGCCTTCCCGATGCTTGCCCGCTCACAGAACCAACCCCGGAGATCTCACCCATGCGTCGCACCATTGTCCCCCTCGCCGTCGCCGCGCTCGCCACCCTCACCGCGAGCGCATCGGACATGCCCCTCACCGGCAGCCCGAACAACCTCTCCCTGAGGGAACGTTGCAACCGCAACGACCCCACCACCGCCTCCGCCGAACTGCAGCGCGAGGTCACCTTCACCGGCGCCTCGCTGGCGTTCCTCCTCAACGACGCGGCGGCCGCGGCGACCCCCGCGGATCTCCCGCAGCTCCGCCTGACGGTCGTCGGCACCGAGCGGCTGCGCAATGGCGCGGTCAACAACGTGCTCACTCGGCGCGCCTGGCAGAGCTCCTGCACCAACTCGCCGACGTGCTTCGACCTGAGCCCGCCGCCCGCCGGCGACTTCGTCGAGGTCACCGTGACGCCCACGGTCGGCAACCCCTCGGTGCGGTTCTACGGCAACTTCGACGCGAACGGCACGGTCGCCAGCGTCCTCGGGGCGCCGTTCGGCGCGAACCACACGCTGAACACCTTCACCCTCTCGCTCGCGCAGCCCATGGGCCTCGACTCCCTCACGCACGGCATCCCGACCAACCAGATCGCGTCGGTGAAGGTCCGCGTCGTCCTCGACGTGACGGTGAACGCCGAGTGCAACCCGCCGCCCGCGCCGACGCAGTCCCTCGACGCCGAGGCGGTGGTGGACTTCAACTCCAGCTCTCACATCTGCTACGACGGCGCCACGCCCTGCTGAGGCCACGGCGCGGCGGTCGCCGCCCGCACGCGCAGCCCCGTCGACGGTGCCCCCGTCGCGGAGTCGGGGCGAAGCTTGTTCACCAGCCCGTGTCGCGTCGGCCAGGGCACGGTCCACATGGCCATGTGCGAGGGCACCGTCCACGGCGCGGCCGAGACCGCCTGGTGGAACACCACCGCGGGCGACGCTCTCGATGGCCGGGGTGGTTGGACGCCCGATCCTCCCGTAACTTCGAAGCGCCACCGTGGCACCGCTGTTACGGTGGGCGGCGCGACGTCGCTCCCACATCCGCGACACCGCCGGCCTCGCGCGCTCGCCGATTCCCGCGCGGAGATGCCCGCTTCGCACCTTGCTCGCGTTGCGGCACACCCGTTGCTCATGGCCCGCCCATGAACACACGGCCCCATGAACACCACCCGCTCGATCGCTCCACCTCGTCCCGCGAGGTGCCTCCTCCTGCCCGCGAGGTCGTCGGTTGGGGCGCTGCCGGCGCGGCCTGGGCGGCCCCTGACGCGCGGGGCGTGTCGTTTGCGATCGCCCAGTGCCTCCACGAGGCCGGCGTGCGTGAAGCCTTCGGCATCCTCGGCGGCGGCATCGCCCCCTTCGCGGCGGGCCTCGCCCACTCGGCGATTCGGTTCTTCCACTTTCGCCACGAGGCCGGCGCAGGCTTCGCGGCCATCGAGGCCTTCCACGAGACGCGGCGCCCGGGCGTGGTGGTGGTCACCACCGGCCCCGGGATCTTCAACGTCCTCAACGCCGCGATGGCCGCCCGCGTCGACGGCGCGAAGCTGCTCGTGATCTCTGGCTTCACCGCGCGCCCGCAAGTGAGCCGCGGCGCGGTGCAGGAGACCTCCCTCCAGAGCATGCCCTCGGAGCTCACACGGGCTGGAAGCATCTTTCATGACGTGGCGATCCCAGAGAGCGAAGACGAGCTCATGGTGGCGCTCGCGCGCATCGTCCGCGGCCTCGGCGGCGCGGGCCCGTACGTCGCCCACCTCGGCCTCCCGCTGTCGCTCCAGACGCGGGTCGCCGAGCGTCCGATCGTGTTCCCCGTCACGCCGTGGAGGCTCACGCCGCCGGCCCCGACCCGCGCCGCGCTCGACGACGTCCTCGAAGCGCTGCTCGATCCGAACGCCGTGCTGTGGCTCGGGTCGGGCGCGCTCGCGGCGCACGCGTCCGCGCGCACGTTCGCCGAAGCCGCGGGCCTGCCGGTGGTCTCCTCGCCGCGCGCGAAGGGCGTCTTCCCGGAGTCGCACCCGCTCTTCGTCGGCGTCAGCGGCGCGGGCGGGAGCGCCCGGGTGCGCGAGTGGTTCGCGACCCGACGTCCGCGCGCCGCCCTCGTCGTCGGGTCGCGCCTCGGCGAGGTCACCTCGTTCCTCGCGCCGGGCATGTCGCCCACCGAGCGCTGGATGCACGTGGACACCGACCCGACGGCCTTCGGCGCGGCGTACCCCGGCGTCGGGGGCGCTGGCATCGTCGCCGACGCGAAGGAGTTCTTCGACGGGCTCCGTCGGCGCGCCGAGGAGACCGGCTGGTACGCCCGCCGCGCGCCCCTCAGCCTCTCCGCGGTCGCCGCCGCGACGCCCGAGCAGATCGCGCCGCGTCGGGCCGACGTTCGCCCGCCGTACCTCCTCCAGCGCATTCAGCACTTCATCGTCGAGGGCAGCGACGCCTTGATCATGAGCGAGGCGGGCACCTCCTTCACCTGGTGCAACGCCCACCTCCGCTTCAGCGACCCGGGCCGCTACCGCACCAGCGCGGCGTGGGGCTCGATGGGCCACTTCACCACCGGCTGCGTCGGGGCCGCGCTCGCCGGAAGCCGCCGCGTCGTCGCCGTCGTGGGCGACGGCGCGATGCTGATGAACAACGAGATCAACACGGCGGTCCAGTACGACGCCGATGTCCTGTGGATCGTGCTCAACGACGCCCAGCTCGGGCTCAACCAGCACGGGATGACGGCCCTCGGCATGCGCCCCGTCGAGACGCAGATGCCCCGCACGGACTTCGTCGCGTTCGCCGTCGCCCAAGGGGCGCGCGCCCGCGCCGTCCACACCGAGCTCGAGCTCGACGACGCCCTCGCCGAGGCGCTCTCCGCCCGCGGCCCCTTCCTGCTCGACATCCGTGTCGACGCGACCGTCCCGTCGCCGATCGTCGCCGAGCGCATTCGTAGCCTTCAGCGTCAGGCGGGCGGCGCCGCGGAGGCCCCGTGAAGACCTGGCAGGGTGTGCTCGACACGCCGAAGTTTCCCGAGCGGCTCTCGGCCCACGTGATCCAACCCGGCGACGACCCGCGGATGCACGGGTACGCCGTGATGGGCGACCTCGCGCGCAACGTGGGCTTCCTCGACATGGCGTGGCTGGCGGTGCTGGGTGAGCTCCCTTCGCCCGCCGAGCGCGACGCCTGCTCGCACGCGCTCGCGTGGCTCTCGCCGCTCCACGTCGGGGAGGGGCCCACCCACGCCGCCGTGCTCGCACGAACGGCCGGTGCCCCCGACGAGATCGTCCCTGCGATTGCGGTCGCGGCGCTCGGTCAGCTCGCGGCGATGGAACTCCGCGCGCTCGCTCCCTTCTTTCGCTGGCTCGATGAGCCGATGGGGGCCACGGTGCCCGAGGTCGCCGTGGAGGCGCATCCGTCCGCCGCGTACCGGGCGCTCTACGCTGAGCTGGTCGACCGCAGCGACCGCTGGTTCGGCGCGGCGCGCTCGCTCCCCCGCGACGTCTGCCTCGGCCGCGTCGCCGCTGCCTACGGGCTGCTCCACCGACTCGGCGCGCGCAACGATCTGCAGCGCCACGCGTTCGCGACCTGGGCGCGCCTCCCCGCCGCGCTCGGCGAGGCCCTCCACGTGCAGCCGGGGGCCGTGATGACCTACCCCATCGACCTCCCACCGTTTCGCTACGTCGAGGACGACCCGTCATGATCGACCCGCTCTACACCCGCGTCGGGGTCATCCTGCACGGCAACAACCGCTTCCTCGGCCGGGAGACCTACGACGCCTGGAACCATGAGCTCGTCACGGCCGGCGACGCGCTCCTCGCGGCCCTCGGCGCGACGCAGCTCGACGCCACGGCCCGCGAGGCGCTGCGGCTCGGCGTGCTCTGCCTCATCTCACCCGACGCCCGCGTGTGGCCCCTGAAGCTCACGCGCATCCTCGCGAGCTACGGCGACCCGCTCGCCGGACTCTTCGCCGGGCAGCTCGTCACCGCGGGGCGGGTCATGGGACCCAACGCCGCCCAGTACGCCGCGATGGGGCTCGCGTACGTCGCCGAGCGGGTCGGCGAGGCGGGGAGCGACGACGACATCCGCGGCGCGATGGCCGAGTGGAAGCAGCGCGTGCCGGGGGGCAAGCTCGGCGGCTTCGGCGTGCCGTTTCGTGAGGCCGACGAGCGCCGCGACGCGCTCCTCCGCTACGTCGAGAACACCGCCATCGCCGACGGCCGCCACTGGCGCCTCCACACGCGCGTGGTGAAGGTGATGGAGTCGCTGCGCCCGAACATCGTCATCTCGCTCGCCGCGATGGTGCTCGACCTCGGCATCCCCGCGACGCGGGCGGGCGCCGCGCTCTCGGCCTTCATGGCGCCCGTCTTCCTCGCGCATGCGCTGGAGGCCGCGGAGCAAGACGGCGCCCGGCTCCACAGCCTCCCGCCCGACGTCGTCGACTACCGCGGCCCTGCGGCCCGCACCACCGTCGCGCGTCCGCGGTAGCGCGCTCGGATGGCGTCCTCTTCCGACACCCCGGCCGTGAATTTTCGGGGACCTATGGGTCGCGCGCAGGGAGGTGACGCGCCTTCCATTCGTCCCAGTCCTGCTGCAACGAGCGCCGCGGGTCGCGGGTGGCGCGGGCGACCCAGTCCTGCTTGAAGGCGAGCGCCTGCTGCTGGAAGGCGGCGTCGTGCAATGCGGCGCGGGCGTTCTTTGCGAGGAAGTCCCACACCTCCGCGCCGCGCTGGACGGTGTCATCGTTGAGGGAGAGGGCGACGCTGACGGGGGACACGAGCGAGAAATCGCGCCGCGCCGAGGCGACGAGCGCGAGCGTGTCGGTGAACGCGACCGGATCGAGCGCCTCCCAGCTCGCGCCGCTGCGCTCTCGCACCCGCCCGAGGAGCCGGTCCCATGAGCAGAGCACGTGCAGCACGCCGTGGTCGCGCTCCTGGTCGTGGAGCCACGCCATCGTCCGGATGTCGTGATCGGTCAGGATGCGTGGTCGCGGCGTCGCGTCTTCCCCGCGCTGCAACCACGAGACGTCCTCCTCGACCGCGCGGCGGCTCGCCTCGCTCGGGCGAAGGTCGCGCGGATGGACGTGGTATCGCTCGAACCATCGCCCGAGCTTCCCCATCAGCGCGTCTCGGGCGCGGGAGGGGTCACCCGCTGCGCCTGCGACGAAGCCGAAGCCCGCGAGGTAGCGTTGGAAGGGGCCCTCCGCCTCGCGGTCGCCCGGCGGCGCGACGCCCGCGTGGCGCAGCGCCGCGTAGTGCGCGACGAAGACGTTCTCCGAGCCGCGGAGGTCGGGGTCGAGGTCGACGATGTCGCGGTAGTCCGCCCACGCGGTGAGGAGGTGCTGCGCGGTCTCCTCGAGGTAGTCGCGCGGGAGGATCACCTCGACGCCGTGGGCGATGAGCTGCTCGTAGAGGTCCGCCGCCGCGAGCACGAGGCGCCGTCCCGCCGGCTCGTAGAGCTTCGCGCAGAGGAGCGGCATCGCGACGGAGGTGTCGAGCGCGACCGCGATGCGGACGTGTCCGCCGAAGGCGCTGAGCAGCTGCGAGGCGTCGAGGGCGGTCAGGCGGAGGAAGGTCTCCCCGGCGGCCATCGCGCGCGCGAAGGGCGAGCGGCCCACCACGGCCGCGAGCGCCGCCAGGGCCGCGCGCTGGTCCTCCTCGGCGTCGATGAAGAGGGCGAGCTGGCCCCGCACGCGCTGCAGCCTGTCACGCAGGAGGGCCTCCGCGCCGCGCTCGCGGGCGACGGTCTGGGCGGCGATCGACGCGGCGTCGAGGGCCAGCGCGCCCAGGTCGTTCTCGATCGAAGCGACGAGCGTGTCGCGGCGCGAGGCGTGGTGGATCCAGCGCTCGAGCTCCTGGTCGACGCGCGCGCGTAGGCGACCCCGCTCCTCGTCGCGAAGGGCCCGCAGGGAGCGCTCGCCGTCGACGGCGGCGTCGGTGACCCGCAGCGTCCCGTTGGGCCCCACCACGCGCCCCGCCTGGATCATCCGGTCGATCGCGGCGCGGACCAGCGCGCGCTGGTTCGCCGTCAAGCGGAGCGCGAGGCACACCTCGTCGGTCACGCGCTCGCGTGGCGCCGCCCCGCCCGCCGTCGCCACCGCGGTGAGGACGGCTCGCTCGATCACGCCGCGACGAAACTGGTCGGGCTCATCCGCGAAGAACGCGTAGGCGTACGCGACCTCCTCGCGGAGGTCCGGCGGTCGAAGGGGCGTCGACACCTCCGGCACGGGGATGCCGACGCACGCCAGGACCTTGCTGGCGATCCCATGGGTGAGCGCGACGCTCGCGATGCCCTGGGCGTCGGCGCGAGTGACCACCACCCCGTGGTCGCGCTCGATCTCGTGGGCCAGCGCGTCGAACTCCACCTCCGGGATGCGGCGTGAGCTGACGAAGAGCAGACGCGAGCGGGAGAGCTTCCTGTGAACCTTCTGCGCGTCGTCCCGGACCTTCTTCCGCCAGTCCTTCTCGGTAGAGATCTGGACCGGGTGGTAGTCCGGGTTCGGCGGGAGATGGAAGAGCTTGATGTCCACGCCGCCGTCGTCCGTGCCGTCGGTGAGCTCCGCGGTGTACCCTCGCGCCTGGAGGTAGAGCAGTGCAACAGCGCGGAACTGGACGAAGTCCGCGGTCTCGATCGCGTGGGTCAACTGGGCGTGCTGCACCGCGGGGGCGAAGCTACCACGGCGAGCGGCCGTCGCCTTCAGCTTCGCGCCTCGTCGCGCTGGTGCTCTCCATGGGCGCGGGTTGCGTGGAGGTCGAGGTCGCGCCGCCGCTGGTCATCCGCGGCGCCGCGCGGGCCTCCGTCGAGAACGGCCAGTGTTCGTGGTCGATCGAGCAGCCGTCGCCGCTTCGGGCGGAGGGGGTGCTCGATCTCGCGTTCAAGACGTCGTACTTCTTCTCGCCACTGTTCGAAGGGACGGTGGAGTTCGCGCACGAGCGGCAGTCCCTCCTCCCGGACCCGGATTTCATGATCGAACGCTACCTGGTCGAGGCGCGAGAGGGCACCGCCGACGGCCCTCTCCTCCGCGGTCCCGACGTGGTCAACCCGCTCACCGTACACCGGAGCGTGCAGATCGAGGCGCCGCCCAGCGGCGGGCGTGGACGCGGGGTGGACGTCTTCGTCGCGCTCACCGATCCGATGGGCGCTGCGCTCTACGAATCGCTCTGCGTGGGGCGCGGGGCGATCGTCCAGCCGCCGGGGCGCGACGCGCGCTGTCCGGTGCCGCAGTTTCGCCCCGAGCTCACCGCGCGCGTCGTGCTCCGCGTGCGGGCCTTCGGCCAGCAGCGCGACGGCGTCCGAGTCGAAACGCCGCCCTTCGATCTGCCCATCACCGTGTGCTGCGGCTGCCTGCGGCGCGCCCCGGAGACCATCGGGGCGGCGCGGTGTGAGCCCGCGATGTCCGCGCCGTCCGAGGGGTATTGCGTGGCGCTCCAGGGGCAGGACGAGCCCGTCGACTGCGCTCTCTGCGCGGCGCGGCTGCCGGCGGTCTGCCAACCCTACGGGTTCAGCCCGGCGGGCGGCGTGTCGTGCGGACCGTGAGGCCTTTCGGGGCGTGATTTGCGCGGAGGTGTGGGACGGGGATCAGGCGGGGAAGGGGGCGTTCGACGGGGTGCCGCGCTCGGCGCGCTTCGCGGGTGCGCCTATGAGGTCGGCCTTCTGGGGCGCGTCGACGACCGGGGGCCTCGGTGGCGTCCTCCTCCGTCGCGTCGTCGTCATCGTGGTCCTCGTCGCCCTCTTCGGAGCCCGCGGCGCGGGCGCGGCGCGGCGTCATCGCCACGCGCACCTCGTCGGGCCCGTGCGCCACTACAGCACCACTGCACGGCGTGCCGCTCGGCGGTACACACCCCGTCCCGACGGTGAACGGCCGCCGGGCGCAGGCGGGTGCTGCGGGGGTGCTTGACGGGCCGGGCCATTGGACGCCCTACACCCCGTCAGATCGCGATCGCCTCACCGCAGCATTGGGCGCCACCGCGTCGGTCCGACCTCGTCGCGCGTGAGCGGCGCGCGCGTAGGCCCTGGCGCGCCCGTCTCGTCGCAGCCCACGTCGAAGAGGCCGGTCCGCGCCTGTCCGTCGAGGTCCATCTCCACCCCGAAGGCACCCATCGCCGCGTCGATGGCGGGGCTGGAGGGCCCCGGGCGCATGAGCCCGTCGACGGCGCGGAGGAGCCGCGCGTCTTCGCTCGTGAAGCCCACGGGAGACGGGATCCCGAGCGGAGCGTCGTCGTAGAGGTTGCCCACGATGCGCGGGCTCGCGAGCCCGATGCCCGGCGCCACCACCATGCCCCGCGCGCCCGACACCAGGTTGTTGGCGACGGTGACGTTGGAAGGAGCGACGGGGTTGGTGCCGGCTCCGAAGATGAAGCTCTGCTCGCAGTCGACGATCGTGTTGAAGGCCACCAGCACGTCCGCCACGGGCGTGTCGTCGCCCGGTCCCGGGTTGAACTGCCCCGACACGAGGGAGACCCCGCCGCGGGCGTTGGACGACGTGCGAACGCCTTCGACGTAGTTGTTGGTGATCCGGTGACACGGGCCGATCACGCGGATGCCGCTCGCGTCGTTCAGGTGCTCGGTGAGGATGATGTTTCCGTCGACGACGGAGCCGGCGCCGTTGCGGAGCGTGAGCGTGCCGAGGCTGCGACGGAGCGTGTTGTGACGAATCACGTTGGCGCCGCTCTTGATCGAGATCACCTCGGCGTCGCCGCTCATGGCTTCGAAGAGGTTGTCCTCGATGGTGGTACGCGAGTCGCTCCCCGCCTCGGCGCTGGTGCCCACGCGAACGGCCTCGTTGCCGTTGCTCGAGAGCGGGCCGGTTCACGAAGAGGTTGTGGTCGACGCGGTCGTCGTCCGCCCGGCCGCTGCTCCGCCACACCACGAGCAGCGTGCCGGGGTTGGTCTTGCCCGAGAACGCGCAGTGGTCCACGCGGTCGCGCTGTCCGTACAGGCTCACCCACTTCGTGTCGCTGCCGTTGCCGAGGTCTACGTCGACGATCGCCACGTCGGTGACACGGCAGTCATCGCAGGGGGTCGCGCCGTTCTTGAGCTCTACCAGCGAGGCCCCGCGGCTCCGTCCGCCGCGGAAGTAGATCCCCTGCAGGGTCACGAAGGCGCCGCCGATGGACACGCGGGTCAGCCCGGTGAACACGGCACGACCCGGGTGCTGCGCGCTCACGATGACAGGCGCCGCGCTCGTCCCGCGACGAAGGGCGATGTACTGGCACGTCGCGACCTCAGGTCGCCGGTGGATCGGGCTACCAGCCCATCGAGCCCGCCCCGCCCTTGAAGGGTCCCGCCACGTCGCGGGTGATCCAGCCACCGTAGAACCCGCCGGGTTGCGGCGTCACGCGCTCGTCGTCCACGTAGCAGGCGTCCACGGCGCCCGCGTACAGCGCGACGTGTCCGGCGAGCACGGCGAACTCGGGGGTCGGATTCGGGTAGGACCACGCCGCGCGCGTCACCACACGACCACCGCCGACGAGGTCGAAGTAGCCCGCGCGGCCCTTCCATTCGCACACGCTGGATCCGGTCGCCGCACGCAACGCTCCCTCCAGAAACGCTCCACGCGGCAGGTACCAGGTGGGTGGGTGCGAGGTCTCCAGCACACGCACTGCGGCCCGGGTGTCGACGACGGTGACGCCGCCCAGGACGACGGTCACGCGCCGTGAACTCGGACGCGCCACCGGCGGCCGGGGATAGTCCCACACCGACTCCTGACCAGGTCCGACGGGATCGCGACGAGGGTGCATGCCGCGTTGGATGCTCGACGGCGGCGATGGGGTTGCGCCACGGCCTTGGACGACCTCACGGTTGCTGCGTACGCGGGCGGCCCATCGGGGCAGGCGGGCGACGAGGCTCTCGCGCCGTGTTCGCTGTCGTGCGGTCTTGACAATGTTCATCAGTTAACTTAAGTGATGAACATAGGTGCTCCCATGAAACGAGTCCTCCCCGTCGCGGTCGGCGCGCTGTCCGCCGCGCTCTTCAACGCGCTCCTCTTCGTGCTCGGCCACGTCGCGGGTCTCTTCGGCGCCTCGGTGCTCGCGCGCGCCGCAGGTGAGCCGCTCACGCCAGGCCCCGTCGTCGCGGCGAGCGTCGTCGGCGTCGTCGGCGCGGCGATCGTACGGCACGCGCTGGGCCGCTGGCTCGTCGCGCCGGGGCGCGCGCGGGGAGCGTTTCTCGCCCTGAGCGCGGCGCTCCTGCTGGTCTCCTTCGCGTCGCCCGTGCAGGGGCTTGTGGGGGCCGGGATCGCGGAGATTCTCGTGCTCGACGCGATGCACGTCACCACGGCGCTTGCCGCCGTCTTTGCCGCGGAGTGGTCTGCGCGCGCCACGTGGACCTTCGGTCTCGCCCCCTACGTCGCGCGTTCGGTCGCCCCTCGTGTGGCGCTCGTCAGCGGGGCCACGTCGGGCATCGGGGCGCAGGTCGCCCTCGAACTCGCGCTGCGTGGGTTTCGCGCCGTGGGCGTAGGCCGAAGCGTCGAGAAGGCGCGCGCGCTCGAGCGGCGCAGCGAAGCCCTGACCCTTCTCACCGGCGACCTCGGCTCGATGGCCGACGCGTCGCGACTCGCGACGGAGGCGAACGGGCTCGCGGGCCCAGAAGGCTTCTCCATCGTCGTGCACTGCGCGGGCACGCTCAAGCCATCGTCGAAGCCCACCGCCGAAGGGATCGACTCGAACTTCGCGACCTCGTTCCTCGGGCGCTTCGCGCTGTCGCGGGGGCTCCGCGTCGCGCCGGGGTGGCGCCTCGTGAACGTCGCTGCGGCGGAGGGCGGATCCCTGCCGTCGTTCCTGCGGCAGACGCTGCGTGAGGCGTCAGACGTGCAGAGCGGGATGCGTGCGCACGGCCAGGCGCAGCTCGCGAACGACCTCTGGACGGCGAGCCTCGCGCGACGCGGGGTGGCGGCCTTTGGGTATGGTCCCGGCGCGGTCGATTCCGAGATTCGACGCGAGCTACCTGCGATCATCAACGCGGTCATGAAACCCCTCTTCGCCGTCGACACGCGCACGCCGCGCGATGCCGCCCTCGACATCGTCCGTCTGCTCCTCGATGACGCGCTGCCCGAGCGCGGCTTCGCCAGCCGCTGGGGCCTCTTCACGCATGATCCCTTCGTCCTCGACCCGGCGCGCCAGGACGCGCTCGTGCGCCTCGGCGAAGACCTCGTCGATCGCGCGACCTCGCCGAGGGAAGACGCGTGAAGCCTCGCGTCGAAGTTCGCGCCTACGCGGCGATGGTGACCTTCGCGCAGAGGGTTCAACGCGCCGCCGACGCGGCCCTCGCGGACTCGGGCGTGAGCCCGGCGCAGTTCTTCATTCTCGCCACCGTCGATCGACGCGGCGAGACGCAGCAGTCGGAACTCGCCGCGACGCTCGGGGTGACGGCGGCGAACGTGAGCCAGCTCGTCGCGAAGCTCGACGAGGCGCGTCTCGTCACGCGCGTCGACCGTGGCAAGGCGAAGGTTGTTCATCTCACGGCAAAGGGAAAGGCCCTCGTCGATCGCCTGAGGCCCGAGCACGACGCGTTTCTCGCGGCGCGTTTCTCCGCGCTCGGGGCCGAGGAGCGCAAGGCCCTGCTGGCCCTGCTGGAGAAGCTCGTCGAGGGCGCGTAGGCCCATCCGCGGTGACGCCGCCCGGAGCGTGTACGACGGGCTCGCCACACCGCCGCGGCGTCGTAGCCCGTCAGCGTTGCAGCAGGAGCAGCGCCCGCTTGAGCGCCTTCTGCCGCGGTCCCTTCGGCGTCGCGACCGCCGCCGCGGCCCACACGGCGCCGATCACCCCCGCGCTCGCGCCCTCCCACTGACGCCTCTGCGCGAGGTCGCCCCGCAGCCGCTCCAGCGCGCTCGGCACCTCCTTCAGCACCGCGGCATCGGCGTCTTCCGTCGCCGCGCCGAGGATCGCCTCCACCGCGGGCAGGCCCAGCGCGCCGAGCGCCGCCACGAGCAGCGCGCGCACCTTCGGGTGCGCCTCCACCGCGAGGCGCCCGGAGAGGAACTCCAGCCACCGCGGAGACTCCATGGGGGTCGCGCTCCAGAGCACGGCGCTCAGCCGTTCGCGGGCCGTGGGGCTGGCGCGATCGGGCGCGGTGAACAGCGCCGACACCCGCGCGAAGACCTCCTCCGCGGACAAGAACCGCAGCGACCGGACCGCCGCGATGCGCCAGCGCGCGTCCTTGGAGAGCAGATGCGCGGCGACCACCGTGAGCGCCAGCCCGGGGTCGCTCGCGGCCGCCACCTCCGCGGCCGCCGGGAGGCGGTCGGCCAGCGGGAGGATCTTCCCGAGGACGTCGGGTTCGAGCGCCACCGGGCCGAGCGCCTCGACGAAGGCGTCGGCCCGCGCGGCGCCCGGGGCGATCTCCGCGTCGATGATCTCGTGGAGGGGAGGCCGTCCGCCCGGCACCGTCGCCAGCAGCTGCAGCACCGCCGGGGCGCACGACCTCGCCGACGCGATCAGCAGCGCCAGCGCCCGGTCGGGGTCGTACGCGGCGACGACCGGGTACAGGAGCAGCACGTTGAGGTAGGGGTCGATCTCGACGGCGCGCCAGAGCGGCCCCGCCAGCTTCGGGTGCGCGGGGAAGCGCTCGGCCATGATCGGCAGGGCGGAGTTGCGGAGGTTGGAGTAGACCCCGCCGACCTCCACGGTGTCTTCGAGCACGGCGGTGATCAGGTCGAGGGAGCCCTCTCCTTCGAGGGTCACCACCGCGCGGAGGCGCCGTTCGTTGCCCTGCTCGTCGCCGGGCTTGAAGCTCGCGCGAATCGCCTGCGACAGCTCGCTCCCGCCGCTCGGATCGATCGCCGCGAGGACCTCGTCGCCGCGGGTGATATCACCGAGCAGCCGCCCGATCTCTCTGGGGTTCATCGGGTAGGGAGACTACCGTCGTGGGGTCGCCTTCGGTTGCACATCCCGCTGGAGGGCCGCAGCGGGTCGGCGGCGCGCGTGCGCACCGGAGGTTGGGCGCCGCGACGCGACGGTGGACGTGCCGGTGACGCTCGACGCGCTCCCGGCGCGCCAACGGCACCGGGAGCTACGTCACGAGGGGGTTCAGGGCAGGCGGGTGCAGGTGCCGAGCGCGCTCGCGGCGGGCACCCGGTCGTTGCAGACGAGGGCGGAGAGGCGCTGCGCGCCGGTCGTGCCGGGGACGCCGATCGCGAAGATCGAGACGGCCGTGCCGCGGCTCACCGTCGCGGGGATCGACACGCCAGGGATGGTGAGCGCTGCGGTCGCCGTGCCGGCCACGCGCACCTGGAGGGTGGCGTTGCTGAGCGGCGCGAGCGGGAGGTACCCGGTGCCGGCCTCCGCGCCTGCGGGCGTCGCGATGGAGCCGTACGGGACGTTGGGGAACACGTTGGTGAACGCCGCGCCGGCGAGGACGCCCACGTCGACGTTGGGCGCCGTCGGGGCGTAGTGGACGAAGCGCACGTGGACGCGGCCGAGCGCGGGGCGCGTGTTGCCATCGATGATGGGGCGGATGGCGAAGGCCGTCGCGCCCGCGTCGCCGAGGCGGCCGGTGGCGGAGACCGTGGCGCGCGTGCCCGCGGGGAGCGCCGGGAGCGTCACGTCGGGCAGGCCCCCGAGCGCGACGAAGCAGGTGGGGGAGTTGGGGGCGACGACGCGAACCACGTACTGGCCCGGGTCGAGCGCGAGGTAGCGGGTCACCTGCGAGAAGGAGATCCCCGCCGCCACGCCGAGCCCGCGCAGCACCGGCTGCACGGTGAAGAAGGACCCGCCCGCCGGGCGCACGCACACGTCCACCGCGGGCGCGTTGGGCGCGAGGTGGGCGACCCGGACGAAGATGCGCGACGGGAGCACCACGCAGGGCGTGAGGGCGCCCGCGGGGGCGGCGTTCTCGTCGCATGCGAGGGCCGAGAGGGGGGTCTGGTCGTCGTTGAGCGCGCCGACCGCGAACACGGTGGTGCGCGAGTTGGCGGCGAGGTTCACGCCGCGCAAGATGAGCGGGTAGTTGTTGGTGGGGACGCCCGCAACGCGCGCCGCGAGGGTGGCGTTGGTGAGGGGCGCGACGTTGATCGCCGCCGTGGCCGTGGGGTACGCGACGTTGCCGAACACCGTGGTGAAGGCCGTCCCCGTGCCGGGGATGCCGAGGTCGACGTTGGGCGTGCCGGGCGACGTGTGGACGAAGCGGACGCGCGCCTGACCCGCGGCGGCCGGGGTGGCGTCGTCGATGAAGGGTGTGAGCCGGAAGGCCGTCGCGCCGGCGCCCGAGAGCAGCCCGACCGCGGCCACCGTGGCGCGCGCGCCGCCGGCGAGCGCCGGGAGCGCGGTGTCGGGGAGGCCGCCGAGGGAGGTCGCGCAGTCGGCGCTGCCCGGCGCGACGAGGCGGACGGTGTACGTCCCCGCGTCGATGGTGAGGTAGCGGGTCACCTGGTTGAAGGCGACGCCCGCGGCGACGCCGAGCGAGCGGAGCACCGGGCCGGTGAAGGTCGTCGACCCCTCCGGACGGAGGCAGAAGTCCACCGGCGGCGCGTCGGGCGAGAGGTGGGCGACGCGGACGTTGATCTGCGGCGGGCGCCCCGGGAGGAGCGCGCAGATCGAGAGGTTGTTGGCGAGGGCCACGACGTCGTTGCAGATGAGCGCGCCGAGGGGCGTCGCGGGCACGCCGAGGCGGCCGATGGCGAACACCGTGGAGGTCGACCCGAGCGGCAGCGAGACGCCCGGGATGGTGAGGGGGTAGTTGTCCGCGGTGGTGGGCGTCCCGGCGACGCGCACCGCCAGGGTGGCGTTGAGCGGCGTCGCGCTGTCGAGGTAGGGCGTCGCGGCGTTGGGGAAGGCCACGTTGTTGAAGACGCCCGTGAAGGCCGTCCCCGCGCCGGGGATGCCGACGTCGACGTTCGGCGTGCCGGGCGAGGTGTGGACGAAGCGGAGCTTGAGCCGACCGGCGGCCGCAGGCGCCTCATCGAGGTAGGGCTGGAGGCGGAAGCCCGTCCCCGCGCCGCCGCCGAGCACGCCGATGGCCGCGACGGTGGCGCGCGCGCCGGCCGCGAGCGCCGGGAGGGGGTAGTCGGGCAGGCCCGCGAGGGAGGTGTTGCAGTCCGCGCTCCCCGGCGCGACGAGGCGGGCGATGTAGGTGCCCGCGTCGAGCGAGAGGTAGCGCGTCGCCTGGGTGTACGAGATGGACGGGGCGCCGCCGAGGGAGCGGAGCGTCGGGCGCACGCCGGCCCAGCCCGTGGTGCTGGCCGCGCGGAGGCAGAAGTCCACCGCGGGGGCGCCGGGCGAGAGGTGGGCGACGCGGACGTTGATCTGCGGCGTGGGGTTGACGCCGAGCACGTTGCACGCGCCGAGGTTGGGGTTGCCCGTGGCGGTCGCGCCGTCGTTGCAGACGAGGACGCGGAGGGGGGTGGCGGCGTTGCCGAGGCGGCCGATGGCGAAGGTGGAGACGGTGGTGCCGAGGGGGACGTTGACCCCGTCGACCTGCACCGGGTACTGGCCCGCCGCGGTGGCCGTCCCCGCGACGCGCGCCGCGAGCGACACGTTCGTGAGGGGCGACGCGCTCGTGAGGTACGGCGTCGCCGCGTTGGGGAAGGCGATGTTGTTGAACACGCCCGTGAACATCGTCCCCGCGCCGGGGATGCCCACGTCCACCGCCGGCGTGCCCGGCGAGCTGTGGACGAAGCGGACCTTGATCTGCCCCATGCCCGCGGGCGCCTCGTCGACGTAGGGCTGCAGGCGGAAGGCCGTGGCGCCCGTGTCGCCGACGACGCCGACGGCGCCGATGGTGGCGCGCGCGCCGCCGGGGAGCGCGGGGAGGTTGGTGTCGGGCAGGCCCGCGAGGGCGGCGTTGCAGTTGGCGCTGCCGGGCGCGACGATGCGGACGGTGTAGGCGCCGGCGTCGAGGGTGAGGTAGCGGGTCACCTGGCTGTAGGCGAGGCCCGCGGCGACGCCGAGGGAGGCGAGGGTCGGGCGGACGCCGTCCCAGCTCGTCACGCGCGACGGGCGGACGCAGAAGTCCACCGCGGGGGCGCCGGGCGAGAGGTGGGCGACGCGGACGTTGATCTGCGGCGTGGGCATCGGGGCGGGGTTGACGCCGAGCACGTTGCACGCGGTGAGGGCGGGGTTGCCCATGGCGGTCGCGCCGTCGTTGCACACGAGGACGCGGAGGGGGGTGGCGGCGTTGCCGAGGCGGCCGATGGCGAAGGTGGAGACGGTGGTGCCGAGGGGCACGTTGACGCCGTCGACCTGCACCGGGTACTGCCCCGCGGCCGTGGCCGCCCCCGCGACGCGCGCAGCGAGCGAGACGCTCGTCAGCGGCGTCGCGCTCGTGAGGTACGGCGTCGCCGCGTTGGGGAAGGCGATGTTGTTGAACACGCCCGTGAACATCGTCCCCGCGCCGGGGATCCCGACGTCCACCGCGGGCGTCCCGGGCGACGTGTGAACGAACCGAACCTTGATCTGCGCGGCGCTCGCGGGCGCCTCGTCGACGTAGGGCTGCAGGCGGAAGGCCGTGGCGCCCGTGTCGCCGAGCACGCCGACCGCGCCCACCGTCGCGCGCGTTCCGTCGGCCAGGGCGGGGAGGTTGGTGTCGGGCAGGCCCGCGAGGGCCGTGTCGCAGTTGGCGCTGCCCGGGGCGACGATGCGCACCGCGTAGGCGCCAGGCGCCAGCGTGACGTACGTCGTCACCTGGCTGTAGGCGAGGCCGCCGGCGACGCCGAGGCCGGCGAGGGTCGGGGTCACGCCGCCCCAGCCGGTCGCGCTGGCGGGGCGGACGCACACGTCCACCGCGGGAGCTCCCGGCGAGAGGTGGGCGACGCGCACACGGATGGTCCCCATGGGCGTCGCGTCGGGCGCGGCGTCGGGCGTCGCGTCGGGCGTCGCGTCGGGCGCGGCGTCTTCGCCAGCGTCGGGCGCGGCGTCTTCGCCGGCGTCGGGCGCGACGTCTTCGGCCACGTCGGGCGCGGCGTCTTCGCCGACGTCGGGCGACGTGTCCTGCGCCACATCAGGCGCAGCGTCCTGCCCGGTGTCGTCCGTGACGTCGGGCGCCGCGTCGTCGCCGCCATCGCTCGGGGGCGACTCGTCCTGCGCGTCGCTGCCCACGTCGGGAAGCACGCCGGTGTCGGGGCGCGCGGGGGCGGGGTCGTCGCTGCACCCCGCGGCGAGCGCGCCGACGATCACCAGGGCCGTGGCGCCGACCCCGATGGGGGTGCGTCGGCGCAAAGAATCACCTTCGTCAGACATGAAGAAGCCTCCTGCCCGCGATCGCGCGCGGGGTCGTCGAAATGGGGCCAGGACCCTCGGAGACCCGGCGACAACTGAGATGCAACGGCGGCCCCGCCCGCCGCGTCGCAACGACGTATGGAGGACTTTCCGATCCTTTGGACGCCGGAGCGCTCACCGGATGAAGTCCCCGCAGGCCGCCGCGCGGACCGCGCTGCGGTGACGGCACGCGGTGACCGATGATGTCACGGGCGCGTCGCGCGCGGGCGTCGTCGGCGCGGGC
>JBILLV010000221.1:0-15278 GCA_044375895.1 Polyangiales bacterium
CATCCGCTGGGGCTCCGACACCGTCATGGACCTCTCCACCGGGCGCAACATCCACGAGACCCGCGAGTGGATCGTGCGCAACAGCCCCGTCCCCATCGGCACCGTGCCCATCTACCAGGCGCTGGAAAAGGTGGGCGGCAAGGCCGAAGACCTCACCTGGGAGCTCTTCCGCGACACCATCATCGAGCAGTGCGAGCAGGGGGTGGACTACTTCACCATCCACGCCGGCGTGCTGCTCCGCTACGTCCCCCTCACCGCGCGCCGCGTGACGGGCATCGTCTCGCGCGGCGGCAGCATCCTCGCCAAGTGGTGCCTCGCCCACCACGAAGAGAACTTCCTCTACACCCACTTCGACGAGCTCTGCGAGGTGATGCGCGCGTACGACGTGTCGTTCTCCCTCGGCGACGGGCTGCGCCCCGGGTCGATCGCCGACGCCAACGACGAGGCCCAGTTCGCCGAGCTCACCACGCTCGGCGAGCTCACGCAGCGCGCGTGGAAGCACGACGTCCAGGTGATGATCGAGGGCCCGGGCCACGTCCCCATGCACCTCATCCACGAGAACGTGAAGAAGCAGCTGGAGGTGTGCCACGAGGCCCCCTTCTACACGCTCGGCCCCCTCACCACGGACATCGCGCCGGGCTACGACCACATCACCAGCGCGATCGGCGCCGCGATGATCGGGTGGTTCGGCACCGCGATGCTCTGCTACGTGACGCCGAAGGAGCACCTCGGCCTGCCCGACAAGGACGACGTGCGCGAGGGGGTCATCGCCTACCGCATCGCCGCCCACGCCGCCGACCTCGCCAAGGGCCACCCCGGCGCGCAGGCCCGCGACAACGCGCTCTCGCGGGCGCGCTTCGAGTTCCGGTGGGAAGACCAGTTCAACCTCGGGCTCGACCCGGAGCGGGCGCGGGAGTTTCACGACGAGACGCTGCCCGGCGAAGGGGCGCGCGTGGCCCACTTCTGCTCGATGTGCGGGCCGAAGTTCTGCTCGATGAAGATCACCGAGGAGGTGCGCGACTACGCGCGGGCCCAGGGCGACCTCGTCCCCGAGCGCTCGCTCAACCGCGGGATGCGCGAGAAGTCCGAGGAGTTTCGCGCCCACGGCGCCGAGCTCTACCTCCCGCCCGACGAGGGCTGAGACTACCCCCCGCCCTCGCCCTCACCCGCGCGCTTCTTCGCGCTCTCACGCAGCTCGTAGTTCACCTCGTCGAGGAGCGCGTCGAGCTTCGCCACCTCCTCGCGGCCCTCGTCGATCGCGAAGCGCAGCTCGGGGGTGCGCCGCACGTTCAGCGCCCCGCCGAGGCGCGCGCGCAGCCCCGGCGCCGCCTTGATGAGCACCTTGAGCGCGGCCCGCGCCTTCGCCCGGTCGGCGCCGTCGCCCATCACCACGTAGCGAACCGTCGCCACCGACAGGTCGCCCGTCACGTCCACCGCGGACAGCACCAGGTTGGCCAGCCGCGGGTCGCGGTAGTCCCGCGGGATCGCCGTCGCCAGCTCCTCCAGCACCCGGGACGCCACGCGGTCGGCGCGGTGGCTCTCACGCTTCGTCGTCGCCATCGAAAGCCTCCTCGACGTCGTCGCCCACGGGCTCGTCGTCGTTGTACGAGTCGATCTTCACCTCGCGCCGCAGGATCACCGCCTGTCCCGCCACGGCCGAGGCCACGCAGGACGTGAGCTTGTCGATCACCTCGCGGGCCAGCGCGCGGTCGTTGGCGACCGTCACCGCGGCCAGCGTGGCGATCTGCCAGCGCTCGGTGTCGCCCACCTCCGCCGCCGAGACGGGGAAGCGCGCGCGCACGCGGTCGAGGGCCTTGCGGACCACCATCCGACGCTCTTTCAGGGAGTGCGCTGCGGGGATGTGCAGGCGCATCCGAACCAGTCCGATCACCATGGAGAAGGGGCGGCGGTCACTCGACCTGCCAAGAGACGCGCAGGCCCGCACCCACCTCGACGGCCGTGCGGAGCGCCTTGCGGAAGCGGCGGAGCATCACGGCCGCGAGCACCTCGGGGCGCTCGTCGGCGTCCTCGGGCATCACCGGGTCGATCTTCCCGAGGAGCGAGCGGATCTCCTTCAGGTCGATCTTGCCCTTGCGCCGCGGCGTGAACTCGTCGGAGACGACGCGCGCGATGCACTCCGCCGCGCGCGCCCGGTTCTCCTTGCGGAGGACGGCGGCCACGCGGGCGGAGAGGGCCTGACAGCGCTGGGGCGAGAGCTTGCCCGAGTTGATCTTCCGCACCGACCACTTCCATGGGCGCGCCGACACCTCGGTGACCACTGCCACCACGATGTCGAAGGGGTCGCGGCCGGCCCACTCGAACTCCCAGGTCTCCGGGAGGTCTTCGCCGTCCTCGTCGAGCAGTTGAAACCGGGTCTTCCCCGTGAGCTGCATGCGCGTCCGTGCCTCGTGTGCGGGTTGGTAGGGTGTCGCCGCTCAGAGCCGCGCGGCGACCTCCTCGATCTCGAACGCTTCGATGATGTCGCCGGCCTTGATCGCGGGGGTGTTGTCGAGGCCGATGCCGCACTCGAAGCCCTGCTTCACCTCGGCGACGTCCTCCTTGATGCGGCGCAGGGTGCCGATCTTGCCCTCCCACACCTTCGCGCCGTCGCGCACGAGGCGCATCTGCGCGCCGCGACGCACCAGGCCGTCCACCACCATGCAGCCGGCGATGATGCCCACCTTGGTGATGTTGAACACCTGGCGCACCTCGGCCTTGCCGAGCGCCTTCTCCACCAGCGTGGGCTTGAGCTGGCCCACCATGAGGAGCTTGATGTCGTCCACGGCCTCGTAGATGACGTTGTAGAAGCGCATCCCGATCTTCTGCTCCTCGGCGACCGCGGCGGCCTTGCCGGCGGGGCGCACGTTGAAGCCGATGATCACCGCGCGCGCCGACACCGCGAGCTGCACGTCCGTCTCGGTGATGGCGCCGACGGCCGCGTGGAGCACCTTCACCTCCACCTTGTCCGTGCTGAGCTCGGTGAGCGCCTTCTTCAAGCCCTCCACCGCGCCCTGCGCGTCGGCCTTGATCACCGCGTGGATGGTGACCTTCTCGTTCTGACCCGCGCGGACGATCTCGTGGATGTCGATCGGGCCGCGCTGGCCGGGGCCCTTCTTCACCGCCGCCTTGATCTGCTCCGCGGCCTCCTGCGCCTTGCGGGCGTCGACGCACACGTAGATCTTGTCGCCGGCGTTGGGCGGCTCGCTGAGCCCGAGGATCTCCACCGGCGTGCTGGGGCCCGCCTTGTCGATCGACTTGCCGCGGTCGTCGAACATCGCGCGGATGCGGCCCCAGGCCGAGCCCACCAGCACCACGTCGCCGTTGCGGATGATGCCCTCCTGCACGAGGACGCGCGCCACGGCGCCGCGGCCCTTGTCGAGCTTGGACTCGAACACGGTGCCCACGCCGGCCTTCTTCGCGTTGGCCTTGAGCCCGAGGTACTCGGTCTGGAAGGCGAGCGTCTCGAGGAGCTCCTCGATGCCCGTCTTCGACTTGGCGCTCACCTTCACCATCATGGTGTCGCCGCCGTACTCCGAGGGGACGACGCCGTACTCCATGAGCTGGCGGATCACCCGCTCGGGGTTGGCGTCGGGCTTGTCCATCTTGTTGAGGGCCACCACGATCGGCACCTTGGCGGCCTTCACGTGGTTGATCGCCTCGATGGTGGTCGGCATCACGCCGTCGTCGGCGGCCACGACGAGCACGGCCACGTCGGTGGCCTGCGCGCCGCGCGACCGCAGCTCGGTGAAGGCCGCGTGGCCGGGGGTGTCGAAGAACACCACGGGGCCCTTGGCGGTGATGACGCGGTAGGCGCGCACCTCCTGGGTGATGCCGCCGGCCTCGCCGTCGGCCACGCGCATCCCGAGGATCGCGTCGAGGAGCGTGGTCTTGCCGTGGTCGACGTGGCCCATGACGGTCACCACGGGCGACCGCGGCGAGCTGTCCTGGATGGTGTCGGGCGGCAGCGCCTTCTTGATGATGGCCATCGTGTCGAGGGCCACGTCCTCCACCGTGAAGCCGAACTCACCCGCGAGGAGCGTCGCGGTGTCGGCGTCGAGCGTGGAGTTGATGTTCTTCCCGGCGCCGCCCACCTGGAGGAGCTTCATCAGCACCTCGGTGGCGCGGATGTTCATCCGGCGCGACAGCTCCTGGAGGGAGATCTGCTGCTCGATCTTGATGACCGGCTTGCGCTTCGGGTCGACCGTCGACGGCTGCGCCGAGGGGTTGGGCGCCTGCCGCGGCTGGAACTGGGTGGGCCGCGACGGCCCCGAGGGCCCCGGCCGTCCGATGGGCCGCGAGTTGCGCGACGGCGGCGCGGGGGTCACCTCCACGCGACGCGGCGGACGCGGGGCGGGCGGCGCGGCGGTGGGGATCCAGGTGACTTCCTTCTTCACCGGGTCCCACACCGCGATGCCCTTCTTGGGCTCGTTGGGCTTCGGCGGGGGCTGCGACGGGCGCGACGCCTGCACCACGTCCGCGGTCTTCGGCATGTCCGTCGGGGGGCGCGGCGGCGGCGGGAGCACGGCCTGACGCGCCTCCACCACGGCAACGGGCTCCGGGGCCTTCTCGACGACGACGGGCGGAGGCTCCGGGGCCTTCTCCCCGACGACGACGGGAGCGGGCTCCGGGGTCTTCTCGACGACGACGGGGGGAGGCTCGGGGGCCTTCTCGACGACGACGGGCGGAGGCTCGGGGGCCTTCTCCGTGGCGGGCTTGTCCGCCGTCTTCTTGCCCGACTTCGGCTCGGTCTTCTTGCCGGTCGCAGGCTTCTCCGCGGGCGCCTTCTCGACGACGACGGGAGCGGGCTCGGGGGCCTTCTCGACGACGACGACGGGAGCGGGCTCGGGGGCCTTCTCGACGACGACGGGGGCGGGCTCGGGGGCCTTCTCGACGACGACGGGAGCGGGCTCCGGGGCCTTCTCGACGACGACGGGGGGAGGCTCCGGGGCCTTCTCGACGACGACGGGGGGAGGCTCGGGGGCCTTCTCGACGACGACGGGAGCGGGCTCCGGGGCCTTCTCGACGACGACGGGGGGAGGCTCGGGGGCCTTCTCCGTCGCGGGGCGCGCCTGCTGGGCGATGACGGGCCGCGCGGTCACGTCGGTCATCGTGAGGGTGGCGGGCTTCGGGGGAGGCGCCGCGGGCTTCACCGGCCGACGCACCTTCACGCCGGGGGCCACCTCGATCTCGACGTAGCTCGCCTGGCGATCCTTCGCGAGGGCGGACTTGATCTGATCGACGAGGCCGGCGTCGACCTTCGACATCTTGTTCTTCGCAGAGATACCGAGCGCCTGGATCTTCTGAAGTACGATCTCCGTATCCAGCTTGAGATCCTCGGCGATCTCATAGACTTTCACCGTGCCCGTCATCAGTCCTCCAGCGCCGCCAGGCGTTCGATCGTCACTGCGAGCTCTGCCGCGATGCGGGGGTCGGTGAGCGCCAGGAGCGCCACCTCACCGCGGCCGAACACGCCACCAAGTTCAGTCTTCGTCGAGTGGCGGAGCACGCGCGGCCCGCCCTCAGAGCTATCCATCGCGAGCGCGCTGGCCGTCTGACCGGCGTCGCGCGCCACCACCACGAGGTGCACCCGCCCGCGCTCCAGCGACTCGGTCGTCGCCTCGACGCCGATCGAGATCCCGCGCGTCCGCGAGGCCACCACGAGCAGCGAGGTGACCTTGCGCGCGAAGGACTCACGCAGCGAGGCCACGAGGGCCCCCGCGTCGAGGTCGCGCTGCACCTCCACCTTGAGCGAGCGCTCGGCGGCGTGGCGCTTCACCATCGCCTCCACGCAGCCGCGCGTCGGGTGAACCCAGGCCCCGCGGCCGCCGCTCGACGCCTTCGGGTCGAGCGCGACGCGGCCGTCGGGCAGGCTCACCATGCGCACGAGCTCCCGCGGGTGAGCCGCCTTGCGGCAGCCCGTGCAGGTCCGTTCGGGGGCCTTCTCCCCGCGCGGTACGTGCCGCTTCTTGACGCGCTCGCCAGGTCTCGCCATCACGCTCGATTACGCCTCCGCCGTGGGTTCAGCCGGGGTCTCGGCGGCCGCGGCCTCGGCCTCGCGCGCCGCGGCCTCACGCGCCACCGCGCGGGCCGAGCGCTGCGCGTCCTCGATCACCTTGAGCTCGGAGCTCAGGAAGGTGAGCCCGCCCTGCTTGATCTGCCGCACCTTGCGGAGCCCGAGGCCCGTCTCCCGGAGGAGGGTCTCTTCGGAGGCCTGGTTGAGCTGCTCGACCGAGTTGATGCCCACCTGCCCGAGGACGCCCACCGTGTGCTCGCCGACGCCCTGCACGAACAGCAGACGCTCCTTCTCGGAGAGGGGCTCGGTGCGCAGCGAGGCGTCGCGGATGCGGCGCTGGCGCACCTCCTCCATCGCGGTCTCGGCCGCGGCCTTGATGCGGTCGGCGTTCTCGGCGCCGCCGAGGCCGGGGATGCCCGCGAGCTCGTCGGCGCCCGCCTCCGCGACCTCTTCCAGCGAGCGGAAGCCGAGCTTGTACATCGTCTGCGCGATGGCCGGCGTGACGCCCGCGATGAGGGAGAGCGCGTTGATCGACTCCTCCTCCATCTGCTTGAACTTGCTCTCGGAGATGATGTCGAGCTTCCAGTTGGTGAGCTGCGACGCGAGGCGGACGTTCTGCCCCTTGCGGCCGATGGCGAGGGAGAGCTTCTCGTCGGGGACGACGAGCTCCATCGCGTGGTCGGCGTCGTTGATGATGACGCGCGAGATCTCCGCCGGCGCGATGGCGTTGCACACGAAGCGGGCCGGGTCGCGGTCGTAGGGGACGATGTCGATGCGCTCGCCGCGCAGCTCCTGCACGACGGCCTGGACGCGCGAGCCCTTGACGCCCACGCAGGCGCCCACGGGGTCGACGTCGGCGTCGCGGGACTGCACGGCGATCTTCGAGCGGACGCCGGGCTCGCGGGAGGCCGCGACGATCTTCACGATGCCCTCGTAGATCTCGGGCACCTCGGCTTCGAAGAGCTTGATGAGCAGCCCCACGTCGCCGCGCGACAGGATGATCTGCGGGCCCTTGGCCTCGCGGTCGATGTCCTTCACGAAGGCCACGATGCGCTCGCCGGGGCGGTAGCTCTCGCGGGGCACCTGGTCGCGCGAGCGGAGCACGGCCTCGGTGCGCCCGAGGTCGACCACGAGGTCGTTGCGCTCGAAGCGGCGGACGACGCCCGTGATGATCTCGCCCTTGCGGTCTTTGTACTCGTTGAAGATGTTCTCGCGCTCGGCGTCGCGCACCTGCTGGATGATCACCTGCTTGGCGGCCTGCGCGGCGATGCGGCCGAAGCCCTTGCGCACGCTCTGGAGCATCAGCATGTCGCCGAACTTCTGCTCCTGCGCCTCGGCCTTCGCCCGGTCGTCCTCGCGGTAGAACACCTGGAACGCGAGCTGCTCGCCGACCTCCTCGGCCAGCCCGAAGCGCTGGGCCATCTCCAGGGAGATCTCCTGCTCGGGGTTGGTCACCGGCTCGGCCACGCGCATGATCTGGAAGAGGTCGACCCCGCCGTCGCGCTCGTTGAAGCGGGCGTCGAGCTCGCGCGTGCCCCCGAGGTGCTTGCGCGCCGCCGAGAGGATCGCGCTCTCCAGCGTCTTCACGAGGCGCAGACGGTCGATGCCCTTGTCCTTCGCGACGATGTCGAGCGTCTGGCTCAGGTTGGGGCCGGAGGGGGCTGCGGGCGGTTGCACTTGCTTTGCTGCCATGACGGGTCTCTACCTCTCGCCCCGGGGGCTCGCGCTGGGGCCGCCGGCGGTCGTGGTCGTGGTCGTGGTCGGGGTGCCCGCCGCCTCGTCGAGGCGGCGGTTGGGACGCGGGCCCTTGCCGGGCTTCGTGGGCTTCGGGGCCTTGATCTCAGCGAGCTTGGCGCGGGGGATGTCCCGCACGTCGAAGGCCTGCTCCTGGCCGTCCACCGTGACGCGCACGGCGAAGCCGCCGTCGGGGCGGTCGACGGTGCCGACGATGACGCCCTCAAACGAACCGCGCCCCGCGATGGGGACGCGCGTCTTGAACTTCACCGCCAGCCCGACGAAGCGCTCGAAATCGTCGCGCTTCTGCACGGGCCGCTCGAAGCCCGGCGAGCTCACCTCGAGGTCGTACGGCACCTCGAAGGGGTCGAGCTCGTCGAGCTGGGCGCTCAGGTCGCGGCTCACCGCCGCGCAGATGTCCGCCGTCATGCCCGCGTCGCGCTGCTCGGCCGCCGTGCGAGGGTCGCCCCCGGGCCGGTCGATGTACGCGCGGAGCACGCCACGACCAGGACCCTGCAGCCACTCCAACGCGACCAGCTCAACGCCATGCACGGCGACGAGGGGCGTAAGGGCTTCGCGGAGGGGTCTGGGTTCGAATCGCAAGTGGCTATGACCTGACGGTGCCCACGGGCCCGCCAGGTCAGGGATTTGACCGTCGCCGCACCATCGAAGCGGCTCAGAGGGAGCGATCGGGTGTCGGTGCGACCAGAGGGCGTCGCGGGGTGCGACGGCGATCTGGCGACCGACCCGACCGGAACACGACTGTGCCAGTGCGGGGTGCGGCTTCACCTCGTTTCACGCGAGAATCGCGATGATTCGAGGGGTCTTCGAGAGGGCGCCGGAGGACGACGAAGGGAGTGATCCCCGAAGACGGCCGCGGGATCTATCACCCATCGAAAGATCTGGCAAGAGGGTTGCTGAAGGCACAGAAGCGCCGGGCGGTGGGTGATACCCTCGCGCTCCCTGTGGACCCTCTCTGTCTCCGCTCCGCCACCGAGCTCGCCGGGATGATCCGCGCGGGGGAGGTCTCCTCGCGCGAGGTCGTCGACGCGCACATCCGTCACATCGAGCGCGTCGACCCGTCGCTCCGGGCCGTCGTGCGCGACCGCTTCGTCGAAGCCCGCCGCGAGGCCGACCTCGCCGACGCCCGCCGCGCGCGCGACCCCGCCGCAGCCCTGCCGGCGTTTCACGGCGTGCCGTGCACCATCAAAGAGTCGTTCGCGGTGGCGTCGATGCCCTGGACGGCGGGCCTCGTCGCGCGCCGTGACGTGGTGGCCACCGAAGACGCGCCGACCGTGGCGCGCCTGCGCGAGGCGGGGATGATCCCCCTCGCGGTCACCAACACCTCCGAGCTCTGCATGTGGATGGAGAGCGTGAACAAGCTCCACGGCCGCACGGGGTCGGCCTACGACGCGACGCGCACCGCCGGCGGCAGCTCGGGGGGCGAAGGGGCGCTGGTGGGCGCGGGGGCCTCGCCCGTGGGCCTCGGCGCGGACGTAGGCGGGTCGATCCGCATGCCAGCTTTCTTCAACGGGGTGTTCGGGCACAAGCCGACGCCGGGGCTCGTCCCCAATGGGGGGCAGTACCCCAACGCCGACCCTGGGGCGCAGAAGCTCCTCGGGACGGGGCCCATCGTGCGCCGCGCGGGCGACCTCATGCCGGTGCTCCGCGCGCTCGCCGGCCCCCACCCCGACGACCGCTACGCCCGCGCGATGACGCTCGGCGACCCGTCGACCGTCGACCTCCGCGACGTCACCGTGCTCGACGTGCGGGAGTCGCCGAGCCTGGGCTTCACGCCGGTGGACATCCGCCTCCTCGACGCGCAGGAGCGCTGCGCCCACGCGCTCGCCGCCCTCGGCGCGAAGGTGCGCTCGGTGCACATCCCCTCGCTGCGACGGGCGCTGCCGATGTGGGCGACGGCGATGAGCGTGGCCGCGGAGACGCCCTACGCGACGCTGCTGGGCAACGGCACGACGCTCACGCTGGCGGAGGTGCTGCGGGAGTTTCCGCGCGCGGCGGTGGGGCGCTCGCAGTACACCGTCCCCTCGCTGGGGCTGTGCCTGCTGGAGCGCGCCACGAAGGATCTCCCGGTGGACCACGCCCGCGAGGAGGAGCTCACGCGCCAGTGCCGCGCCGAGGTGCTCGCGCTGCTCGGCGACCGCGGGGTGCTGCTGTACCCGTCGCACACGCGCGTCGCGCCGAAGCACATGACGTCGCTCCTGTGGCCGGTGCAGTGGGGCTACACGGCGGTGTTCAACGCGCTGGAGCTGCCGGTGACGCAGTGCCCGCTCGGGCTGACAGACGACGGACTCCCGCTCGGCGTGCAGGTGGTGGGGGCGCCGGGCAACGACCACGTGACCATCCGCGTGGCCGAGCGGATCGAAGAGGCGCTCGGGGGCTGGGTCCCGCCGCCGCAATGGGCCAACGCGTGAGGTGCGCCGTGCGACATCGAAGGGTGCTGGGGTTGTCGTTGTTCCTGTCGCTCGCGGGGTGCGGCGCGCGGACGGGGCTGCGCGTCGGTGCGCCCGACGACGTGGTGGACGCGCCCGATGTGATGGACGTGATGGACGCGACGGCCGAGCCCGACGCGATGGAGGAGCCCGACGTCCTCGACGTGCTGGACGTGCCGCAGGAGCCTGAGGCGCCGCCGGTGTGCATGCCGGGTCGCTTCACGCTCGCGCGCAGCTCGGCCGAGCTGATGTTCGTCATCGACCGCTCGGGCTCGATGGGCTTCGCGCTCGACGGGACGCCCGCGCTCGGCATGACGCCCTCCCGCTGGACGCTGCTGCGCGACGCGCTGGCGGTGGCGCTCCCGCCGGTGGAGCGCTCGCTCGCGCTGGGGGCGAAGTTCTACCCGCGCGTGACGGTTCCAGGGACCAACCCCGGCTCGGACGTGACCTGCGCCCCGCTGCCGGGCGTCGACCTCGCCCCTGCGCTCGGCGCGTCCGCCGCGATCGTGCGGGTGCTCGATGACACCGACCCCTTCGGCCCGTCGCCGACGTGGGGCGCCCTCGACGAGACGCTGCGCTTCCTCCGCGCGCGACCCCAACGCGGCGTGTCGCGCGCGATCGTGCTCGCCACCGACGGCGGACCCAACTGCAACTTCACGCCGCCCGCGGTGTGCCGGTGCACGTCGACCTCATGCCCGATGACGCGCCCCGACTGGGCCACGACCTGCCTCGACGACACGCGGACGCTCACCATCCTGCGCGAGGCGTCGCAGCCCACGTCGCCCGCGGTGCAGCCCATCCCGGTGTTCGTGGTGGGCATCGACGAGCCGATCGCGCGGGGCCCGGACTTCCGCGACCTGCTCGGGCAGATGGCCGTCGCGGGGGGGCGCCCGCGCCTGGAGCCGGGGCAGCTGCCGTACTACTCCATCCGCCGCGCGGAGGACCTCACGGCCGCGCTCAACACGGTGATCCGCGCGGTGAACCGCTGCACGTACGTCACGCCGTCGCGGCCCGACAACCCCGACGAGATCGACATCGAGGTGGACGGCGCGACGGCCACGCGCGACCCGATGCGCGTCGACGGCTGGGACTGGACCAACCGCGACGAGGGGGAGATCGCGTTCTTCGGCGGCGCGTGCATGCGCGTGGCGGGCGAGACGGTGCGGGTGACCGCGCGCGTGGGGTGCAGGGACAGGTGAGGGCAGGCGTGATCGACTACGGCGAGATCGTGAAGGCCGTCATCCGGGAGTACGCCGCGGTGAAGCCCTCTGTGGGGGACATTCGCGTGGAGATGGTGCTCGACGACGCGCAGGGGCACTACGAGCTGATGTACTCCGGGTGGGCGCGGCAGACGCGCGTGCACGGTCCGGTGCTGCACCTCGACGTGCACGACGGGAAGATCTGGGTGGAGCACGACGGCACGAACACCGGCGTGGTCGACGATCTGCTCGCCGCGGGGGTGCCTTCGAGCGACATCGTACTCGCGTTTCACCACCCCAACGTGCGCGCGCACACGGGATTCGGCGGGTAGTGTTCCACACCGGTGTCGATCCCGGCCGCGTCAACCAGTACCTCGCGCTCGATTGCGCGGGAGACGGGCTGCGTTGCTTTCACACGCACACGGCGCTGGCGCGCGCCTGCGACGCCCTGGTCAACGAGGGCGACGTCCTCGGCGCGGTCGTCATGCGCCTCGATCGCCTCCGCAACGGCAAGATCGATTGGCTCCGATCCCTTTACGGCGTATGCCAGGGCATCTGGGGCGACGGCATCATCGAGTCCAGTACAGCGATCCTCGGCGAGCGCTCCCCGTTTCTGGTCGTTGCCATTACGTACTACACCGATGTCGCTGACATCGACGGGAAGCTGGAGCGCTTCGCTGCCGCCAACGGTCTGACGTTGGTCCGACGCCACGGACCCTTCGATCAGATCGAGACCTTCCTCCCCTGAGTCTAGCCCCTCGCTGGGGTTGGTCGCTGGCGCTCCCGCACCCCAGGCTAAGGAATGCGGCGCCCTCCGGGCTTACGGAGAGACCTCCGAGGGCGTCTCCGTTGGACTGGTTCTCATCGACAAGCCGTTCGCCAACTGGCTTTGACTCCGCCGATTCGAAAGGACTCCATCGCTTCGAAAGCCCGGAGGGCGCCGCACTCCTTAGCCTGGGGTGCGGGAGCGTCAGCGACCAACCCCAGCGAGAGGCTCACGGGCTCGCGAGCAGCGCGTCGTTCACCGGCGTCGCCACCCCCAGCGCGCGCCCGAGGCGCTGCACCGCGCCGTTGCGGTACGCCAGCGCCTTGTTGCCGCCGCGCAGGCCCGCGATGGGCCCCGTCGTCGCCAGCACCAGCGCGAGCACGTCGTCCGTGTCCACTGGCGTCCCCCACCGGGCGGCGCACACGCGCAGCGTCTCGTCGATCACCGCGCGCGCCTCGTCGCGGTGCTCGGTGAGGTACGCCCCGAGCGTCACCTTGCGCACGTACGGCGGAAGCCCCGCGACGTTGTTCCACGCCAGCTTGCGCGCCACCTCGTGATGGAAGCGCGCGCCGTCTTCTTCGACGCGCGCCGCGACGCCCGCCTCGCCGAGCCACCGCGCGCAGTCCTCCGCCCGCGGCCCATAGAAAACGCTCGGCGCCAGCACGTGGAAGGTCTCCCCCTTCGCCGTGAACCACACCAGGCCCCGGGTCACCTCCCCGAGCGGCGCGAGCACGTCGTCCACCAGCCCGTTCTGCACGAAGGCGCAGCGCGACGCCACCGGTCGCAGCGGCTCCACCAGCGCGCCGAGGTCTTCCTCGCGGACGGCCACGAGCACCGTCCCCGTGGGCGCGGCGTCCACCGCCTCGCCGCGCCGGATCACCCGCACGCGCCGCTTCGCCCGGAGGAACACCCGGCCCACCTCGCCCGCGCCGAGGAGCGTCACCTCGTCGCTCACCGGGAGTGCCCGCTCTCGCCCTTCGTGGGCGTCGCGCCCGACTCCACGCGGGGGGCGGCGCCGTCGCGACCGCGCGAGGCCGCGAAGGCAGTGATCGCACGCACCACGGCGCCGATGCGCTTCTTGTCGGTCTTGTTCTCCTCCAGGCGCTTCGCGACGGCGTCGACGTCCTTCGCGGCGCCTTCGCAGAGGGCGACGAGGCTCGCGGCGACGAGGCAGGTGTCGCCGGGCTCCTCCATCACGATCACGTGGTCGCCGAGCGCGTCGCGCCACACGCGCTCGCAGCGCTTCGCCCGCTGCGGGTCGGGGATGAGGAAGAAGGGTTCGAAGGTGCGCTGGAGCTCGTCGATGAGGCGGGCGAGGGGGAGGTCTTCGTCGAGCCCGTCCGCGATGAGCGAGCCCACCTGCTGACGCGAGACGACGGGGTAGGGGTTCTCGTCGCCGGTCATGAAGAGGTAGCCGCGGTGCTTGCGCTTCTCCCAGCAGTCCATGAGCGTGTGGCGCGCGGCGAAGTAGAGCCCGAGCTCGTACGACTCGGTGCCGAGCGCGCCGCCGCCGCCCTCCAGGAAGCTCCAGGTGAGCCACTGGTCCATCTCCTTGGCGGCCGATTCGAACTGCCCCACCTGGATCGGGGCCTTGTCGCAGGTCGCGTCGCCGACGGCCATGAAGAGGAGCTGGGGGTCGGGCACGCCCGCATCCGTGAGCGCCTTCATGAAGCTCGGGAGGTCTCGGCGCGCGAGCTGGTCGGGGATCTGCCCCATCGACCCGGTGACGTCGAGCGCGAACACGATGCCCACCGAGTTGGGGTGCGCCTCGCTGTCGCGCGCCTCACGAAACTTCACCCCGTGCGGGTCCATCATCGGGTGGCACTTCGTCTGCTTGAACACCTGCTGCCGCGGCAGCTCGGCGCGCGCCTTCGTGATCGCCTCGTGCGCCTCGTGGCTGTATCCACCGTACCCCATTGCCCACTGCTCCTCTCGCCCACCCTCAGGCGGGCATCGTGAACTTCACATACCGCTCGGCGCCGAAGGCCGCCCGCGCTGCCTCGGCCACCTGCTCCTTCAGCGCCCACGCGTCGCCGACGATCCCCTCGCCGCTCCGACGCCCCGCGTACTCGATCACCAGCTCGGCGAGCGGCTCCGGCACCGACGAGGGGACCGACCCACGCGCGGGGTCGCCCCCGAGCACCCGCGCGATGGCGCGAGCGAGCGTCACGAGGTCGGTCGCGGGCGTGGCCACGCGGCGCGCGCGGGTCTCGTCGGCGTAGTAGTCCATCGCGGCGGCGGAGAGGGCGGGGAGCCTCCCCTCGCGGACGGTGGCGGAGGTGCCCCAGCCGACGAAGGTGAGCCCGTGGTCGCGCGGGTGAATGAGCAGGTGCGCGGGCGTCAGGGCGCCGTGCACATACCCGCTGTGATGCACCCAGCCGATGAGCTCCAGGGCGCGCTTCCACATCCACACGGCCGCGCGCGGGTCGACGCCGCGAGGGTACGCGCGGGCCACGTCGTCGAGCGTGTAGGAGAAGCCGCTGCGCCAGCGGTACACGGTGGCGAGGGTCTTCTCGCCGGCGCCCGTGAGCGGGCCGTGGGCGACGAGCTGCGGGATCATCCGCGCGAAGAAATCCGCCCCCTGCGACTCGCTGCGGTGGAGGCCGGTGAGCGTCTGCCACTCGCGGGTGAGCAGGTCGGCGTCGTCGTGGGCCCGCAGCGCCTTCACCACCACCAGCTCGGTGAGCCGCTTGTCGCGCCGCGCGAGGAAGACGTCGCTCGCGTCGCCGCGTGCGATGCGACCGAGCAGCGCGAAGGTGCGCCCGTCGACGTGGACGCGGTGCAGGCCGTCATCGACGGGCCGCTCGTCGCCCGCGACCCAGCGGTACCCGGAGGACGTCGGCACGTTGACGAGCACGTGGCGGCAGTACTCGCAGACGACCTCACCGCGCGCCCCCGGAGGCAGCGGCGCGGCGCAGTTGGGGCAACGGAGCACTTCGATCGCCATGGGACGGTGAACCCTCACCCCAGGGAATAGGGCTTCGCGCGCAGAAGATCAACGGGCCACGTGGGATTCGCCCCGTCCGTCAATCGGGCTGGCGCGTCACCGTGAGCACGTCGCCCACCGCGCGCACGCGCCGGTAGCCGAACAGGTGAAACACCTCCAGCGGGTAGAG
>JBILLV010000024.1:0-50288 GCA_044375895.1 Polyangiales bacterium
TCCACCGCGCGTTTGCCACCGAGTGCGCCGAGCGCGCCCTGGCGCGTTGCATCGCCGAGCGCGGCGAGCCCCCCGAGGCGGCGACGCTGGCCCGTGCCGTCGACGCGATGCGCGCGCACCCGCCGGGCTCATCCGAAGTCGTCGAGACCTTCCGCGCGTTGATGGCGTATGCGTCGCGCCACGGCGGCGCCCAAGGAATGCTCGCGTCGGCGATCGCCCTGGCGCTCACCGACGGCGGTGACGCGTGGGAGGTCGCGCGCTCGGCGCTGTCGCTCTGCACGACCTCCGACGCCGTCGACGCGGAGGTCACCTGGATGCACGATCGCCTCGACACACTCGCCCAGATGCCGGCCCGGCCGCGCGTCGTGGAGATCAACCCCGCGCTCGATCCGCGCCTCCTTCGACAGGGAGTCAGGGTTCGCTATGGAGCCCCGCCACCGGTGTTCGACGGCGACGAGGACGGTGCCCGCGAAGCCACCCGTGCGCGCAGCTCCCGACTCCCCTGGGCGTAGCCAGTCCCCCTCACCCCAGCGCGGTCGGGAGCCGCCACCGTCGCCCCACGCCATCCACCGCGCGCGCCCACGGCGACACCCGCTCCCCGCGCGCCCGGCGCACCCGCGCATCCGCCTGGTGCCACGCGATGACGTAGCGGTACGGCGCCGGCGTCGCGCGCAGCCCCCAGCGAATCGCCTGCACCGCGCGTTCGAAGCGCCGCTCCTCCGCGTCCCCCCAGCGGAACCCGAAGGCCTCGCGCCACCGCGGCGGGAGAAACGCCGCCGTCGCGAGCTCGTCGAGCGGACCATAGAGCAACGGGCGCTCGCGGAGGTTGGCCACCACGCGCCGCGCCGTCTCGCCGACCACCAGCTCCGACCCGTCGACGACGCCCTGGTACCACGCCTCGAAGCCCGCGGCCGTGTCCGGGAGCGCGTCGGGCAGCACACCCACCGCCGCGTTGGCGAGGATCATCCCGCGGTGCGACTCCTCGCGCTCGGCGGCCGTCAGCGGGCGCACGAAGGCTTCGAACGACGCGCGACCCGCCACCGTGACCGTCGACGCCACCCAGCGGAGCAGCGTCTGGTCGTTGGCGCGGTAGGTCTCGCCCGCCCCCGGGACGTCGCGGTCGGTGACGCGTCCCCGCAACGCGCGGTGCATCGCGTGGAGCTTGCGCGTCCCCGCGAGGACGTCCTCGAGCGCGCCGAAGAGCAGCCCATAGAACGACGCCGACGTGCGAAACGCGCGGCCCATGAGGTCTTCCACGAAATTGCTGTGCTGCGCGACACCCGCGGCGATGGCCGGGTGCGCCATCTGCATCAGCACCGCCGACAGGAACGACACCGGCGTCACCACCTCGCGGTACATCTCCCACGCGAGGCTGTCCGGCCCGAAGAGCCCCTCGACCTCGCCGCGCGCGTGGGTCTTCACGTACGCGACGCAGCGCGTGTGCGCCTCGTCCTCCGCCGCGCGCGTCGCCGGGTCGAGGGGGGCTACGTCCGAGGGTGGAGGGCGGCGCATACGAGCGCGAGCATACGCCTCCGCGCCGGCGCCGGGCTACGCGCCCCCGAGCACCTTGCGGAAGGCCTTGCGCAGCAGCACGTCGTCCGCGAACACCTCGTCGACCAGGGGCGACTCGTTGACGATGTGGACGGCGGCCGCGACGGCGCGATCGGCCGTGGGGGCCTTCATCATCGCGGCGACGATCTCCTCGGTGAGCTCGGCGCGGTTCTTGGCGCTGATCTCGATGGCCCCTTCCGTGGCGAGGCCCTGGAGGCACTTCGAGATCGCGTCGAAGACGGCCTTGAGCGGATCGGTCTCGGCGCGCTCGGCGCCGCGCGCGGGCTTCGGCGTGGCGCGGCGGGCGGCGCGGGCGCCCTGGAAGCGGGTCACCCACGCGCGGGCGGCGGCCGCCACCGCGCCGTCGTCGTCTTCCGCGAGCGACGCGATGTACGCCGGCACCTCGCCCGCTTCGAGCGCGTGGGCGAGGTCGCTGTAGCGCGCGAGGAGCGTGCGCTGCGCGTCGGTGAGCTGCTCGGCGTCGATGGCCGGCGGCAGCACGAGCGAGCGCGTCTTCGCGAAGCGGCCGACGAGGCGGAGGAGGTTGGTGCGCGTCGGATCGCCCGCGCGGAGAGCGCCCGGATCGGCCCCCAGCTCGGGCCACCCCTTGTTCGCCGCGGCCCGATAGAACAGCGCCGGCGAGAGCTGACGCCACAGCGGGAGCGCGCCGACGCCCGAGAGGGACGAGCGGTTCCAGATGTCGCGGGGCGGAGGTTCGCGATCGAGCTCGGAGGGGTCGTCGTCGTCGTTGGGCGACTCGGCGAGGGCGGCGGCCCACTCGACGAGCGACGTGGTGGACGAGAACCACGGCCCCAGCACCTCACCGCGGCGGGTGACAAAAAACGCCCGGTGCGCGCCCGACGGATCGACCGCCCGATCGATGACGAGGACGGAGCCGTCGTGGGCGGTGCCGCAGGGGACGAGGTCGGCGCAGCCGAGGGCCCAGGTGACCTCGTGCGGCGTGACGTCGCCCTCGGCGCAGGCGAGCGCGGGCCACGGGTCGGCGAGGTCGACGACGCCGAAGGCGCAGGCCCACGTCTTCAGCGGGCGCGCGCGGAGGACGGCGGCGGCGGCGTCGGCGAGGTTGTCGGGGAGCGCGGGGAGCTTTCCACCCCCGGTCGCGTCGAAGTAGCGCTGTGCGGCGTCGTGCAGGGGCGATGTCGACATCGGCATTGCTGGCGCGGAAGGTGGACCGCCCGACGCTCCGTTGCAAGCCAGGAACGCCCCGCCCGACGCGCTTATTTTCCTCGTCGGAGCCGCGTCAGGAGGAGGCCCCGCACGTCCCGATCGCCCGCGAGCCCGAGCGCCACGAAGACCGCCCCCACCACGGCCGCCGCGACGCAGAACCCCGGCCACGTCCAGCGGATGGCCGCGCGCCCGATGAACATCGCGAGCACCGCGCCCGCGGTGACCCCCACGGCGAGGCGCGCCATCTGCCCGAACCAGAAGCGCGCGGCCTCCTTCGGCGAAGCCCCCACGAGGCTGGCCGCGATGCCCGGGAGCGTCCAGCCCGACACCGCGAGCGACGCGATGGCCGACGCGATGGGCATCCCGATGAGCCCGAGGCGCCGCACGAGCACCATCTGGAGCGCGAGCTTCACCGCCGCCTCGCCGAGGCCCACCAGCGCCGACGCGCGGATACCCCCGGCGGCGAAGACGAGCTGGTTCATGCTGCCCGTGAACGTGGAGAGCGCGGTGGAGACGGCGAGGGCGGCGGCAAGGCGGTGGCCGCCGTAGTTCTCGGGGCCGACCCAGAGGGCGACGAAGGCCTGGTCGAGCGCGACGACGGAGCTCATGAGGACGACGGAGCCGAAGCCGACGAGCCGGTTGGCCTGCCCCATGATCTCCGCGGCGCGGGGCTTGTTCCCTTCGCCCATGAGGTGCGCGAAGCCCGATTGCAGCGAGCCCCCGACGCTCATCGCCACCATGCGCACGGGGTCGTAGGCCTTGCCCGTGAAGGTGAGCACCGTGGTCTGCGTGGGGTTGAGCGCGCGGGCGGTGATCACCGCGTCCATGCGCCCGGCGAGCGTGGCGCCCATGCGGCTGAGGAAGGTGTAGAGGGAGGTCCCGGCGAGGCCGCGGAGCTCCTGGCGATCGAAGCGGAGCGGCCCGGGCAGGTGCTTCGCGCACCACTGCACGACGAGGCTGCCGGTGAGCAGGAAGAGGAGCCCCGCGCGCACCAGCGAGCCCATCGGGATGGCGGCTAGGCCGTAGCCCCGCGAGAGGAAGTACAGCGTCGACCCGATGCCCGCGACCGCCGACAGGGTGTAGACGACGCCCGTGCGAAACGCGAGCTGGAGACCGGTGAGCACCGACGTGGTGGCGTACGAGGCGAGCGTCACCGCGGAGGCCGCGAGCCCGAGGCGGAAGGCGCGCGCGAGCGTCGCGGCGTCACCCGAAGGGACGCGAACGAAGTCCCCGAGGGCGCCCGCGACGGGCCACGCCGCGAGGGGGAGGCAGGCGAGCGCGATGCCCACGAGCAGCCCCGTCCCGATGACCCGGGCGAGGCGCGCGCGATCGCCCGAGCCGCTGGTGTGCGCCACCTGGCGCGTGAGGACGGCGCTGATCCCCGGGTCGACGAGCTCGATCCACGAGAGGATGTTGCCCGTCGCGAGCCACGCGCCGTAGAGCGGCCGCGGCACGTGCGCGAGGTAGAGCGGGACGAGGAGGATCCCCTGCGTGATGACGAGCGCCGTGTTGACGTGGCTGAAGAGGAAGGTGGTGGCCGCGGCGAGGCGGCGCGAGACCTTCGGCGGCGCGGCGGGCGCGGTCACAGGATCGACCGGGCGCGGCGCACGAGGCCCTGCACGCGCTCGTGCGTGAGCGCGGTGAGGGCCTTCGAAGTGCGCCGCTCGACGGGGATGGGGTGCCCGAGGGAGAGCGCGACGCGGGTCTTCGAACGCAGCAGCACCTTGCGCGCGTGGGCGGAGAAGGGCTCTTGAAAGAAGATGGCGTGCGGCCCGTCGTAGGCGAGGCCCACGGGGAGCACCTCGCCGCCCGTGCGGGTGATGGCCACGAAGGCGCCGGGCTGGAAGGGGCGCACCTCGTCGTCGGGGTAGGTGGTGCCTTCGGCGAAGACGGTGACGGTGTGGCGCTCGGCGAGGCGGTCGCTCATGGCGCGGATGGAGGCGGCGCCGCTGGTGGGCGACGAGCGGTCGATGTAGAGCGTCTCGGAGAAGCCCGCGAGCCAGCCGATGACGGGCCACTTGCCGAGGTCGTCGCGCGAGAGCATGTGGCCGCCGAAGCGCGCGAGGAGCACGAGGATGTCGAGCATCGAGCGGTGGTTGGACACCACCATGCGCCCCCCCTCGGGGACGGGCGCGACGCGCGGGTTGGCGGGGTCGTCGACCACCTCGACGCCGAGGCACGAGAGCATCGTCCCGCACCACCACGTCACGTAGCTGCGCCGCCGCTCGTAGGAGAACTCCGCCCAGCGCTCCTCGGTCATGAACATCGCCGCGCCGACCCCCGTGGCGGCGAGCATCTGCGCGAGGCGCATCGGGGCGAGGGTGGCGCCGTAGGCGGTGGCGAGGAGGTCGGGGAGCTTCATCGCGGGGCGGTTCCGTACCTCACGGAGGTTGCCGCGCGCAACGTGGGCGTTCACCCCGCGGCGTCAGTTGCCCGTCGGGTTGGCGACGACGCTGGCCGGGCGGTCGTCATCGAAGTGCTGGTTGGCGCGCGAGTGACGGATCACCACCCGGCTCCCCAGGCGATCGGGCGTGGCGTAGACGCCGTGCCACCCGACGGGGAAGGGCGGGTCGCTCCAGTACGCGATGTAGCGCGCGTCGGGGGGCGAGAGGTTGACGCAGCCGTGCGACATGCGCCACCCGAAGTGGTGGTGCCAGAAGGCGCCGTGGAGCGCGTAGGAGGCCTGGAAGTACATCACCCAGGGCACGTCCTCGATGCTGTACACGCCGTTGGGCGTCTCGCCGTCCATCGTGTTGGAGACGTGCTTGCTCGAGATGCGAAACGAGCCCGCGGGCGTCTCGAAGTTGTGCTCCCGGTCGTCGCTCGCGCGCCCCGAGGAGATGAGCGCGACGTACACGGGCCGCGGCCCCTCGTAGGCCGCGAGGATCTGCTCGTCGAGGTCGACGTCGATCCATTTCTCCGTCGGCCCGGTCCCCTCGGGGGGCGTCTGGCGCGTGATGCGGCGCACGGCGCGGGCGCTCACAGCGCGCCCATCCGCGGTGCGGTAGTAGGGGTACACGCCGCCCACCATCAGCGGCGGCGCGTCGGCGAGCGCGACGCCGGTGAGCTTGGGCACGCGGCGGTGCGTGGAGATGCCGCCCCCGGCGCTGACGTTGTAGTTGTACCCCTCCTCGGCCACCATGAAGGCGTAGGGGAGCGTCACGGCGTCGTCGAGGACGGTGCCGTGGCTGGTGGGGAAATCGTGGACGTTGGAGAGCCGGCTCTCGCGCACGTAGCCGCCCGACTGCGTGTGCCAGTAGCGCTCGCCCACCTCCTCGTTGCGCACGAGGCGGTCGAGGGCGACGTACATCCCCACGAGGAGGCGCCGCACCATCGGGCTCTGCTGCGGCCCGCGGAGCTCGGCGATCGTGCGCGGGTGGGCCCGCACCGCGGGGACGCCCGAGGGGCGCTCCTGCTCGCTGTTGTCGAAGCGCTCGTCGGGGGTGCTGTTGTAGCGCCAGGGCTCGTAGAGGTGGAGGTCGCGCGAGGTGGGCGGGCGCCGGTACACCACCGTCATCCCGTAGTTGATGGCGTAGGTGTAGGGCATCCCCGCGTCGTAGTCGGGCTGTCGCGGCGGGAGGAAATCGTGGTTGGGCCACCCGGTCGCCATCGCGTTGCCGACGCAGACGTAGCCGCCGTCGCGGAGGCGGTACCAGCCGCCGGAGGGGTCGCGGCGGTGCATGCAGGGGTTGGCGTCGAGGGGGCCCTCGACGACGTCCGCGGTGCCGCCGCCCCGGAGGTAGCCGATGTTCTTGGAGTGGAGCTCTGGGGTCGAGTGGATGGGCGTCCAGATGGCCGTCGCGATGATCTTCGTGTGCGGGCGGACGGGGCGGCGGGCGTCGCGCGCGCGGCCGTCCGAGGGCGCGTCGGCGGGCGCGTCGGGGCGCGCGTCGAGGGTGACGTCACGGGCGGCGTCGAGCGGCGGCGGGCGCTTCGGGGTGCACGCGAGGGCGGCGAGGGCGACGGTGGCGGCGAAGGGGCGGAGCAACGGGGGAGCGACGGTTACCGCGATCGGCGGGGGGCATCAAGGGCGCCCGACGAGGGAGGGGAAGGCGACCCGGGTCAGAACGGCTGGAACATCCCGCCCGGGACCGGCCCCTCGGCGGGGACGAGCTGCGACTCGCGGACGACGTTCACCTTCGCGACGCGGGCGCGCTCGCCGCTGAGCACCACCGTGTACGAGCGCTCCTGGCCGAGCGCGCGGACGGTGACGCGCACCTGCAACGGGCGGCGGCTCGCGCCGGTACGAACCACCTCGACGCGGTGCTCGCCCGACGAGAGCCGCGACACGCCGAGCGCCTCGCCGGTGAGGTCGGTGGCCTGGCGCGCGGTGATGCCCGTGCGCCCGCCCTGCCACGAGATCCGCTGGCCGCGCGGGTCGACGACGGCGAGGTCGAGGTCTTCGCCGCCCTCCCAGCGCGCGGTGACGGTGAGCTCGCCGCGCACGTCCGACGCGTTGGACACAGCGCCGACGCTCGCCTCGGCCTCGGCGCGCGTGCGCACCGCGGCGTCGGAGACGGCGGCGAGGAGCCGCGCCGCGGAGGCGCTCCGCCCGAGCGCGCGCTCGCAGCGAACCGCGCGGGCCACGACGGCCGCGTCCTGCGGGCGCACCTCGGCGGCCGAGACCCGGTAGGCGCAGGCGGCTTCGTTCTCGTTGGCGCGCTCGTGGAGCGTCGCCATGCGCTCGTGGGCCGCGAGGTCGTCGGGGCGCACGTCGAGGACGCCCGAGAGGATCCGCACGCTCTTCTCGCGCTCGCCGCGCAGGGCGGTGACGTCGGCGAGGCGCGCGATGGCGTCGGGGTCGAGCGGGTCGCGGCCCGTCCAGCGCGCGGCGATGTCCGCGGCGCCGTCGACGTCGCCCGTGAGCGCGAGCCAGCGGTAGAGCTCGCGGTGACGGTCGCGGCTGTCGGGGTTGACGAGGAGCGCCTCCCGCGCGCGCTCGGCCCGCGCGCTGAAGGCCGGGTCGGTCCCCTCGCCCGCGGTGGCGGCGAGCTCGGCCCGGCGCGTCCACACGCGGCGCATCCAGCGGCCCGCCGGGGGACGCCGCGGCCGCGCGAAGCGACCGCTCACCACGCTGCCCGGGCCGAGCTCGCCCGCGCGCGTGGCGCTGCTGGAGACGTCGGCCATGTTGTCGCCACGGTCGGCGCTCATCCGCGCGGGCGCCGCAGGTGCGACAGCCCCACCGCCGCCCGCCCGCAGGCCGCCGTAGCCGCTGCCCATGCCCGCCGCGTGGCCCGCCGTGGCCCTCTGGAGCTCGGCGGGGGCGTCCGCGTCGCTCACTTCGTCCGCGGACGCGTCGCCCGACAGCGCCGCGGTGACCGTCCCCTCGGAGGCGGTCTCGCCCGTCCACTGCGGCGCCGCGGTGTTGCGCTCGACGCCGAACGCGCGAAACATCGCCGGGCTCTCCAGCACCAGGAGCGACGTGTACCGGCTCGCCACGCGGAAGCGCTGCGAGAGCGCGAGGATCTCGGGGCGCGCCGCGGGCCCCCCGGCGGCTTCGAGGTCGGCGATGCGCGCCGCGGCGTAGAGGCGCGGGACGAAGGCGTTTCCTTCGTTGGTGGTGAGGCGGAGGTTCACCGGGTAGCGGGCCTCGTAGGGCTCGCCGTTGACGGTGCCGCGCACCACCACGTCGCCCGCCACGGCGGGGGCGCTCATGCGCGCGAGGACGAGCGCCTCGGCGCCCGCGCGGATGGAGCCGACCTTCGAAGGGGCGGCGGCGGTGAGGCCCGGCGGGAGGATCACCTCGGGGTCACGGAGCATCACCCCGTAGGTGGCTTCGAGCATCGAGAGGGCCGCGGCCCGCACGCGCTCGCCGGGGACGTAGGGGACGAGCACGCCGCCGCCGCCGCGGGCGAGCGCGCCGAGGCTCTGCGCGTCCGCGTCGCCGCCGATCGCGACCGCGGTGACGGTGGCGCTCCCCCGCGGCACGAGGGCCGACACCTCCGCGGTGAGGTGCTCGGGGCGGCGCCAGCCCACGGTCGACGCGCCGTCGCCCACGTACACGTAGCGCAGATCGCGGCCCGCGATGGCGTCGGTGGCGGCCGCGCGCGCCGCGTCGCGGAGCTGGGCCACGAGGTCGCTCGCCCCCGCAGGCTCCGTCGCCGTGAGGAACGCGCCCGCCCCCTGCGCGGCCTGCGCGGAGGCGTACTGGGCCGTCCCCATCGACCGGCAGCGGGTGTCGCACGCGAGGACGGTCACGCGGTCGTGCGGGTCCATCTCGCCGATGGCGGCGCTCACCAGCCGCGACGCGCGGGCGATGCGCTCGCCCACCATCGAGCGGCTCGCGTCGACGACGAAGACGTAGTCGCGCGGCTGCGCGTCGCTCCAGCGCGGGAGCGACGGACGCACCGCGAGGGCCACGTAGCCGGGCTCCGCGGGGGCGTCGGGGGTGGTCGCGGGCTGGTACGTCCACGCCGTGAGGGGAGCCCGCGCGTCGGGGAGCGCGTACTCCACCAGGAGGTCGCCGGAGGGGACGAAGTTCTGCTGCGCGAAGGCGTAGCGCGCGCCGCCCGCGGGGACGTCACCCGCCGCGGCGGCGAGGGGGTAGCCCGCGGCCCGCACGCCCCGCGCGGCGTCGTGCCCGAGCACCTGCACGTCGAGCGAAAACTGGTCGACCCGCGTGCTGCCGTCGGGGTTGTGCGCGAGGGGGTACACGTAGCGACGCACGCCGCCCGACGGGGCCACCGACTGGGTGTAGGAGATCGCCACGCGCCGCGACCCGTGGGCGGGGATGGGGAAGACGCGGAGTTCGAAGCGACCGCCGCGCTGCCACTCGAGGAGCGCGGGGTCGTGCCACGGACCAGGCACCCAGACGTACTCCTCGCGGGTGGGCTGCGGGTGGGGCGTGGCGTGGCGGATGACGCCGCGCCAGATGGCTGCGGCGCGGTCGCGCTCGACGAAGGAGCCGAGCTCCATCTGACCGTTGACGTCGAGGGCGAGCGTCTCCACCTGACCTTCGGGCGGGAGCGGGAAGCGGTACACGCCTTCGAGCTCCTGACCCGTGTCGTTGCGAAACACCTCCTCGACCTCGGTGCGGGCGACGTTGCCGACGATGCGCACCTTCACCGCGTGGGAGGCGAGGTGGAGCGCCTGGTCGCGCTCGGCGGTGTTGCCGGGCCGGCGGGCGCGGAGCTCGCCGAGGCCCACCAGCGGCGCATCGGCGGGATCGGCCCCGAGGTCGGCCCACGCGGTGGCACCCGCGAGGTCGACCGCGGGCGCCACGGAGACGCCGTCGACGCGCGAGAGGGTGGCCTCCTGGCCCGTCTTCACCTCGACGGCGCGCGTGGCCTCGCCGAGCTTCACCACGCCGCGCGTGACGCGGACGCTCGTGCGGTCGTCGGTGGCGGCGAGGGAGAAGCGCGTGCCGAGCACCTCGACCGGCCCCGAGGGCGTGGCGATGTGCGCGACGCCAGCGTTCGCGCGGTGGGCGACGTCGGCGACGAGGTTGCCCGCGACGAGGCGCGCCGAGCGGGGCGCCGCGCCGTCGAGCACCACCTCGGTGGCCCGATCGAGCACGAGCACCGAGCCGTCATCGAGCTCGACGCGGGCGCGCGTCTTCGCGTCGGTGCGCACGCGCGAGCCCGGCGCGAGGGCGACGCTCTCCTGCGCGGCGACGAAGCCCGCCGCGCCGGGGCCCTGCACCTCCACCCCGCCCGTCGCGTCGGCGGAGGCGCGCAGCACGCGGCCGAGGCGAGCGCTCCAGGGAGCCGCCGCCGTGGAGGGCTCGTCGACCTCGTCGTGCGCGGACGAGAGCGTGCGCACGGCGAGGTAGCCGATGGCGCTCGCGGCGACCGCGAAGGTGAGCCCGATGCCCACGAACAGCGGCGCGCGCGAAGGCAACGGACGCAGCGGCGTCGGGGCCAGGACGGGCGGCGGCGGCGCGGGCGCGTAGCCCGGCGGGCTCGGGAAGGGCCCCGCGGCGTAGGCGACGGGCGGCGGTGCGTACGCGACGGCGGGGGCGGCCGGGGGCGGCGCCGCGAAGGCCTGCGTGCCGTGCGGCGGCGTGCGCGCCGACGTGGTGGCGGGCGTCGCCGGGAGGGCAGCGAGCACGCGGGCGACGAGGGCCTCGGGGTCGGGGGCGACGTAGTCAGCGCCAGCGCGCGGCACCACCCGGGCGACGCGGCGGGCCTCGTGGCGGAGGTCGCGGCAGGCGTCGCAGCCGGCGAGGTGGGCGGCGGCCTCGGGGCTCACGTCGCCGTCGATCCAGGAGCCGAGGTCTTCACGGAAACGCGCGCAGTCTTGGGAGGGGAAGGTCATGGTTCGGTCTCCGTTCACAGGTCGTCGGGGAGCTCGCTGCGGAGGTGCTCGAGGGCGCGGCTGACGCGCTTGCGCGCCGCGGCTTCGTCGATGCCGCACGCGGCGGCCACCTCGCGGAAGGGGAGGTCGGCCTCGTAGCGCAGCACCAGGGCGTCGCGCTCGGAGGGCTTCAGTCGTTCGAGGGCGTCGCGCACGCGCTCGGCGCGGCGTCGGGTCGCGAGGAGCCCGTCGGCCCCCGGCGCGCTGTCCGCGTCGGAGTGGACGAGCCGCAGGCGAGCCTCGCGGCGCTGGCGTGTCTCCACGCGACGGGCGCACACGTGGCGCGCGATGCCGAAGAGCCACGCGCGCACCGGGGCCTCGCCGCGGTACTGCGCCATCGCGCTGAAGGCCGCGAGGAGCGTCTCCTGGGTGGCCTCCTCGGCCTCGGCCTGCGCGCCGAGCCAGGCCATGCAGAGCCGACCGATCGCGGCGCCGTGGGTCCGCGCGCAGTCCGCGATCGCGGCGCGGTGATCGCCGCGCGCGATGGCGTCGAGGATCGGTTCGGGGGGTGAGGCAGTGGTGGTTGGAGCGCCCATCTCAGCGGCCATGTGGCAGCGTCGGGCGCGGATGTGACAGGAAATCGACGTCGGGCGACGCTACCGCCCGAGGGCGCGCTCGATGGCGGCGATCAGCTCAGACCCGCGGAAGGGCTTTTGGAGAAACACCGACGCGGCCGCGAGGGTGTCGCGCGCGACGCTCCGCTCGTCGTGACCCGACGAGAGCACCACCGGGAGCGTGGTCGAGCGCGCGCGGATCTGCCGCAGCACCTCATCGCCCCGCTGGTCGGGCAGCGAGAGGTCGAGCACCACCGCGTCCCAACGGGCGCCGGGGGCGTCGAGCTGGGCGAGGGCGTCGTCGCCGCGACCGACCACGGTGCAGGCGTACCGCGCGGCGTGGAGCGTGCGCTCGATCACGCCGCTGACCAGGTCGTCGTCCTCGACGACGAGCACGGTGGTGCTGGGAGGTTGCATGCGAGGGTTGGTGATGATCGCTCGGAACGGGGCGCCGTGACCAGCGCGGAGCGACCGGCGAGCGCGTGCGACGCTCGGACGGGCTCAGCGCGCCGCGGGGACAGGCAGCGGCGCGGTGGGTACGTCGGGCGGGCGCCGGTAGATGACCACCGGGACGTTTCGCTGCACACCCGAACCCGCGGTCGTGGCGGAGGGCATCATGCCGGAGGTCGGCGGGGTCATCACCGGCGGCGCGACGCCACCGACGGCGGTGCCCGGTGCGACACCCGTGGCGACGCCCATCCCCGGCCCGACCGCAGGGCGCATCGGCACCACCACGCCCGGCTGCATCGTCGGCGACGGCGTCATGCCCGTCGGGATGCCCGGCTGCATCGGCACCACCACGCCCGGCTGCATCGTCGGCGACGGCGTCATGCCCGTCGGGATGCCGGGCTGCATCGGCACCACCACGCCCGGCTGCACCGTCGGCGAAGGCGTCATCCCCGTGGGAAGCCCCGGCTGCATCGGCACCACCACGCCCGGCTGCACCGTCGGCGAAGGCGTCATCCCCGTGGGAAGGCCCGGCTGCATCGGCACCACGGCGCCCGTGCCCATCGTCGGCGAAGGCGTCATGCCCGTCGGGATGCCGGGCTGCATCGGCACCACCACACCCGGCTGCACCGTCGGCGAAGGCGTCATCCCCGTGGGAAGGCCCGGCTGCATCGGCACCACGGCGCCCGTGCCCATCGTCGGCGAAGGCGTCATGCCCGTCGGGATGCCGGGCTGCATCGGCACCGCGACCCCAGCGCCCACCGTGTTCGCCGGGCGCATCCCGACCGGAACGCCCGGCTGCATCGGCACGGCCACGCCCGCGCCCACCGTGGGGGAAGGCATCGCGCCGACGGGAATCCCCTGCGAGGGACCCATCGCGACGCCCGTCGGCATCGGCTGCGGCATCGGCTGCGGCATCGGCTGCGGGACGCCCTGAACCGGACCGTACACCGGGCGCCCCACCGCCACCCCACCCGACGGCTGCATCGGCTGCGGAGGCATCGGCTGCGGAGGCATCGGCTGCGTCTGCCCGTACACCGCGGTGCCCACCGCCACGCCGCCCGAGGGCTGCATGGGCTGCGGCATCGGCTGGGGGAAGCCCTGCCCCGGACCATACACCGCGGTGCCGACGGCGACCCCGGTGGGCTGCATCGGCGGCGGGGGCGTTCCGTACACCGCCTGGCCGACCGCGACGCCGCCCGACGACTGCATCGGCTGCCCGTACACGGGCTGGGCGCTCTCGGCCGTGTGGATGGTGCAGGCGCCTGCGCTGAGCGCGAACGCGATGAGGGCTTGAATCTTCATGGCCGGTCTCTCCTTGCGAACGCGCCGTAAAACGTCGCCCTGCGGCGACGGATTCACCCGCGGCGCGGCGGAAGATACGCCATGCCTGCTGAAAAGGTGAGCGTGAAGGTGCAACGGAGGGGCACCGTCGCTCCGCAGGTGACGGCCGGGAAGACAGTGCGGTAGAGTCGCGGCTGGACGTGCGGGTCGAGCCAGATTTTTTGTTCCTTCGACCCATCAGTTGATCTTCGAGAGGCGATTCGGGTGGCGGCCACGGCGACGGACGAAAAGGCAAGGCTCGGGGCGGTGGTCGCCGGGCGCTACCGACTCGAACGGGTGCTGGGCCGCGGCGGCATGGGCATCGTCTACGAGGCCGAGACCCTCCAGGGTCCGCGGCGGCGCGTGGCGATCAAGATCATGCACCCCGAGAGTCAGCTCAACGAGGAGAACGTCAAGCGCTTCAAGAACGAGGGCGCCAACGCGGGTCGGGTGAAGCACCCGAACATCGTGGAGTTCATCGAGGCGGGGCAGGACGGCGACGGGTCGCTGTTCATCGTGCTCGAGCTGCTGCGCGGCACCGACCTGTCGTCGTACCTCGTGCGCTACAAGAAGATGGAGCCGCGCGACGCCATCGTCGTGACCGCGCAGGTGCTCCAGGCCCTCGCCGTGGCCCACAAAGAGGAGATCGTCCACCGGGACATCAAACCCGAGAACATCTTCCTCACCAAGGGGACGCAGGGCGACGCCCACGTGAAGATCGTCGACTTCGGCATCTCGAAGGCGATCAACCCCGAGAAGGCCTTCATGGGGTCGATCACGCAGATCAACACCACCGTGGGGACGCCGCACTACATGTCCCCCGAGCAGGCCCGCGGCGAGTCGATCGACGCGCGCGCCGACCTCTGGGCCCTCGGCGTGGTGCTCTACGAGAGCCTCACCGAGCACCTCCCCTTCGACGGCGACAACTTCAACTCGCAGATCGTCGCGGTCGTCACGGAGCCGCACCTCCCCGCGACCACGTACGGCGTCGACCGGGGCCTCTCCGACATCATCGACCGCTGCCTCCAGAAAGACCGCAAGCTTCGCTTCAGCGACGCGCGCGAGATGCTCGACGAGATGCGCGAGTACGTCGCCGAGCACCCCGAGCTCGGGCTCTCCGACAGCGCGCTCTTCGAAGTGCAGAACACCCAGGAGTGGCGCGTCCCCGAGATGCGCAAGGGTCGGAGCGGCAACGCGCGCGTGTCGGGCGAAGGCGACGCCGCCGAGGCCGCGCCCGTCTTCCCGGGCATGGTGCGCTTCGAAGAAGAGGCCGCGGCCGACAGCGCCCCGACCAAGCTCCGCGCGCTCGACCGCTCGCTCGTCCGCCCCACCCCGCAGGCCGATCGCGAGCCCGCTGCCCCCGCCCCGATCACCCTCGACGAGCCGGCCCCCGCGTCGCCCCACCCCGCCGTGCTGGTGCTCCTCGCCATCCTCACGGCGATCATCACGGGGAGCGCGACCTACGTGGCCTACCAGCGCCTGCGCCCGCCCGCGGTGTCGCCTGACGTGCGGCTCACCTTCGTCAACCTCCCGGAGGGCGCGCAGCTGCGCGTCAACGGCGACCTCCGCGGCCCGGCGCAGAACCTCCGCATGCCGCGCCGCCTGCGCACCGTCACCCTCACGGTGGAGCGTCCGGGCTATCAGCCCCTGCAGTTTCCGGTGACGCTCGACCAGGACCAGAACATCTCGCTCCCGGCGCTCGTCCCCGTCCCTACGGCCCCGCCGCCGCGTCCGACGCCCCCCGCGGTCGTCGCCGCGCCCGACGCCGCGGTCGATGCGCCGCCCGCCGACGTACGCGTGGTTGCAGCGCCGCCGGTCGCACCCGCCGCCGTCGCCGCGCGCATCCCCATCGCGTCGGGTCCGCCGACGCCCAACACCTTCCTCAAGGTGGGGGGCCAGGGGTGCATGGTGGTCGTCGACGGCACCACCATCAGCGCCGCCCCGGTGATGAACCACCCGGTCGCCGCCGGGCGTCACCGCATCGACTGCGTCCGCCCCCGGGGCCGCTGGTACCAGGTGGTCGATGTGATCGCCGGACAGACGACGCAGGTCCGTTTCTGACGTTCCGTTGGGGCCCCTGCTTCGGGTAGTGTCCGCGTCCCCGTCGTGGGACGGCGGGAGGAGGACGAAGCTGTCATGACCCGAGCCAACCGCCAGCACGATGTCACCGCCGATCACGTCGCGTTCACCGTCGAGGCGCTCGCTGCGCAGCCCGGCGACGCCGACCTCAACAAGCTCTCCGGCCGCGTCAACGGGCTCCTCTCCGACTGGGAGGGCATCGACGCCGAGGGCCGCCGCCTGGAGCGCGCGGTCATCCGCGCCTCGGCCCACGTGAAGGTCGCCGACGCGACGCTCGACGCCGCGCTCGCGTCCTTCGCGGCCGACCTCGTCGCCCACGTCGGCGGCGACCTCTCGCACGCGACGTACACGAGCTTCTTCACCGAGCCGCACGAGGAGGTCATCGCGATGGGCCTCGACTCGGAGGTCCCGGAGGTGACGCTCATCGTCCACGCGCTCGACCAGCAGGGCGAGTCCGCGCCGGCGAAGCTCCGCGCCCACCTCGAGCCGCTGCGCGCGGGCCTCAAGCTCGGCAACGGCGCCCTCGCGTCGCGCTCCGACGCCCTCGCCGACCTCGGGCGTCACATGGCCCGCGTCGAGGCGTGGCACGAGACCGCCTCCGCCACGCTGCGCAGCACCCACACGGCCCTCGCGCGCGCGGCGCAGAAGCGCTCGCTCCCCGCGTCGTGGGCCGACGCCTTCTTCAACGTGCTCTGAGGCCGCGACGGTGCGCGAGGCCACACTGCGCGCCGCCCGCCCGCTCTCGGACAACGTCCGCGAGCTCACCCTCGACCCGGGCGCGGGCTTCACGTTCACGCCCGGGCAGTGGGTCTCCGTGAAGATCCCCACGCCCGACGGCGCCCCCCTCGCCCGCTCCTACTCCATCGCCTCCGCGCCGCGCGCCGACGGCTGCTTCGACCTCGCGGTGACGCGCGTCGAGGGCGGGCCCGGGAGCACCTTCCTCCACGCGATGAAGGTCGGCGACACGGTCACGGTGGGCGAGCCCGTCGGGTTCTTCACGCTCCCGACGCCCGTCGAGCGCCCGCTGTTGCTGGTGGCGACGGGGACGGGCGTGGCGCCGTTTCGCGCGATGCTCCAGGCGATGGGGGCGACGGGCCCCGGCGTGCCCGTGACGCTGCTGTTCGGCGTGCGGAGCGCGCGGGATCTGCTCTACCTCGACGAGCTGCGCGGGCTGCCGTGGCTCCGCGTGGCGCCGACGCTGTCGCGCGCGGACGACGGCTGGACGGGGCTGCGCGGCTACGTGCAGGAGCACCTCGCGGCGCACCTCGGAGAGGGCGCCGACGCGTGGGTGTGCGGGCGGAGCGCGATGATCCGGGACGTTCGCAAGGTGTTGAAGGAGTCGCTGGGCCTCACCCGCGAGCGCATCCACACCGAGCGCTTCGACTGACTACTCCGCGGCGTCGTTGACCACGGCCGCCACGGGCACGTCGTCGCGGCGCGCGGCCTTCGATCGCGTCTCGCTGCGGGGCATCTTCTTCGCGCCCACCGCGACCGCGACGAGCTGCGCGAGGCGGCGGTGCAGCGGCTCCTGCACGTAGGGGACGCCGTGCTTCTCGCACGCGGCCTTCACCTTGGGCTGGATGCGCTGGTAGGCGCGCGGCGGCAGGTCGGGCCAGAGGTGGTGCTCGATCTGGTAGTTGAGAAACCCGTGGAAGAAATCGTTGAGGTCGCCGCCCGTGGAGAAGTTGGCGCTCCCGAGGATCTGCCGCACGTAGAACTCCGCCCGGTCGCTCACGCGGCGGTCGAAGCGGTGCATGTCGTCGCCCGCGTGGTTGGGCGTGATGATGGCGAAGCTGTGGAGGTTGGTGAGCGCCTCGGCGCCGAGGGAGTTGGCCCACACGCTGAAGGCCGCCCAGGGCCCGAGCGGCGCGAAGAGCAGCGGGGCCGCGACGAAGCGACCGAGGCCGTACGGGAGCAGGCACTCGCGCCAGAAGCGGCGACCGTCGGCGGTGCGCGGGTCGAAGACGGCGCGCAGGGGCTCGGGGTTGGCGATCTCGTCGACGGAGACGGGGCGCCCCTCGGCCTTCGCGCGCTCGGCCCGACGCAGCACCTGGAAGGTGTTGGGCGCGTAGTAGGTGAACTTCCACGTGAGCGCGTAGAAGCCCACCGCGACGTAGCGCAGCGCGACGGGGACGCCCGCGCGGTGGAGGGGCGCGAGGTTCTGCTCGACGAGGTCGGGGTCGGCCACCTCGTTGGTGTGATAGTGGTGGAGGACGTTGTGCTCGTAGCGCCACGCCTCGGGGAGCATCCAGTCGAACCAGTCGACCAGGCGACGGTTGCCCACCGCGTAGCCCTTGCTGGTGTAGCGGGCGGGCACCTCGGGGACGCGGTCGAGCCCGCCGTGCGCGACGTGGTGCGTGATGATGGTCCAGCGCGCGGTGCTGCCGAGCGAGATGAGCGCCGACGACAGCAGGTTGGGCATCAGCCACGCGGTGCCGTAGCCGACGGCCTCGCACGCGCGGCCCCAGCGTTCGAGCTTCCGCAGGTGCGCCAGGTCGCCCTCGTCGATGTGGGCGAGCGCCTCGGCGCGGATGGCGTCGAGGTCGCGGGCGAAGGCCTCGTAATCGAGATGGGGAAGGGGGTCGCTCATTTCGGCGCGCGACGTTACGTGACGGGCGCGGGGCGTGCCAGCGATTCGGGCGCGCGCGCAGGGATTTCGCTACGGGATCACTGTCTCGTGGAGCGCGCCCCCGTCGGGTGCGGCGACGCTCCGCTCGACGAAGGCGGGCTGCGACGCGGGCGCCGGGCCGAGGACGGTGAGCGCACGTTCGTCGCCGAGCACCAGACCCTCGCGGCGGTGCTCGACCCAGCCGCGGAGGACGATGCCCGCGGCCCCCGGCGTGACGCGCCGCACGCGCGCCACGAGCTCGACGGCGACGCCGGACGGAGGGGCTACGGCGTCCTTGCGGAGGTCACCCGCGACGAGGGCGAGCTCTTGCGGGAGGTCGAGGCCCACCGTGAGTGACGGGAGCGATTGACGCGGCGTGACGCGCACCGTGACGAGCGCGGTGCCGTCGGGCTGCGTGAGCGCTTCGAGGGCGAGGGCGAAGGGGACGGCCGGGTCGGCGTGGCCGGCGCCGTGCGCCAGGGGCTCCACCGGGGGGACGGCGGCGCGGGCGCGGCACGCGAGGACGAGCCCGAGGACAAACGCGAGGGGGAGCCTCATCGACACACCGCCATGTAGCCGAAGTCGTAGGGGAAGCGCCGCTGGGTGACGAGGTAGTTCATGATGGTGGCCCGTTCGGCGCCGGCGTTGACGCAGAGGTAGCCGTCCAGGTACTCGACGAGGTCGACGCCGATCTCGCCGCGGTCGGGGTACGGGTTGCGGCGCATGTACCCGGTGAGCACGCGCATCGCGCGCCCGGTCTGCTGCTCGGTGTTGGTGCTCGCGCGATACATCGCGTACTGCGCCCCCGCCACGAGCCACTCGCTGATGGGCTGCTCGATGGGCTGCGCGGGGTCGGCGGCGTACGCGCGAACGAGGGGGATGCTCTGGAGGTCGAGCGCGATGCGGAGGCGCGTGACGCCCGCGTCGATGTAGTAGCGCGACCCTGTGATGAGCGACCCGAGGAACGACGCGCCCCCCTCGCCGAACGCGAGGTTGGGGTCGGCGGGGCGGCCGTCGTGGGGCCCGCCGGGGTTGCTCGTCCGCGAGTACCAGCGCTGGAAGTAGTGGCCAAACTCGTGGGCGATCACCGCCGGGTCGAACTCGTCGGGGTCGGCGTCCGAGCCGTTGATGAACATCGTGCTCGACGCGCCCGCGAAGTAGCTGGAGTTGGAGGTGCTCGTGGCGCGCCCCCGCTGCCAGGTGACGTAGAGCGCGGCCGGGCGGGCGGTGAGGTAGGGCTGCAGGAAGTCGAATCCTCGCTTGATGGAGGCGTAGATCGCCGCCGCGCCCGAGTTGCCCTCGAAGGGGATCGCCACGTCGCGCATCGTCATCGCGGCCGCCGCGAAGGGCATCGTGGTGAACGCGAAGGTGGCGTTCATGTAGTCGCGGACGACGAAGTTGTAGTGGGCGTCGCCGCGCGCGAGCGTCACCCGCACGCGGAGCATCGCGCCCTCGGGCTGCGCGTGGCCGAGGGCGTAGGCGCCGGTCTCGTCCGTGAGCGCCTGCACCACCACCCGGCCCATGTCGTCGACGAGCTCGACGGGGACGCCGACGAGCGGATCCATGCGCGCGGACATCACCCCGCCCGGCCCGACGGGGCGGAGCTGGTAGGTGACCCGCCCGGTGACCCGCCGCGGCCCCGTCGGCGCCGCGCACGCCGGCGCCGCCCCCATCGCCTGCGCGCACACCTCGCCGAAGCCGCAGGTCTCCCGCGCGATGGCGTTGTCGACGCAGCGGACCACCGCGTTGCCGTCGCAGCGCCCGGCCGCGCTGTCCATCGGACCGCAGGGGTCGCCGCGGCACACGCCCGCCATGCAGCGCGTCCCCGTCGCACAGCGCCGCTCACAGGCGCCGCAGTTGTCGCCGGCGGCCATGAGGTCGACGCAGCGCCCGCCGCAGTTGGTTCGCCCCGCGGCGCACACGAGCACGCAGGCGCCGTCGACGCACGACTGCCCGGTGCTGCACAGGCTGCCGCAGGCGCCGCAGTTGGCGCGGTCGCCGGAGAGGTCGCGGCAGGCGCCGTCGCAGTCGGTCTGACCCGCCGGGCACGTAGGTGCGCACGCACCGGCCTCGCAGCGCTCACCCATCGCGCACGCGTTGCCGCACGCGCCGCAGTGGGCCGCGTCGGTGGCCGTGTCGACGCAGCCGTCGTCCGGGGCGCCCTCGCACCACGTCGCCGGCGCGGCGCAGCGCGCGGCGCAGGCCCCCGCGACGCAGCGCTCGCCGACGGCGCAGGCGTTGCCGCACGCGCCGCAGTGGGCCGGCGAGTCGTCGCGGTTCACGCACGCGTCGCCGCAGCGCGTGAGCCCGTCAGCGCACGGATCGACGGGCGGGACGTTCGCGTCGACGGGCGGGACGTTCGTGTCGACGACGGTCGCTTCGGGCGCCGCGTCAGGAGCAGGCGCCGAGATCACCTGGCTACAGCCAGCGGCGAAAAACGCGCAGAGCAAAAGCCGTCGGAGCATGTCGGGGCGCGACCCTAACACAGCCTCCGGGTCGATGTGGCGCAGTGCGACGTCATGACACGCGCGGACGGCGCGCCGCGTTGACGCGCGCGTACGTTGACAGAGCACCAGATCGACGGTACCCGTCGCTACCCCGCATGGACACCGCGCTGCGCACCGCCTCGCAAGACCTGGCCAACGAAGTCCGCGCGCTGCTGGAGGAGATCGACCCGGCGCGCTGGCGCGAAGAGGTGGAGATCGCCGCGACGGCGCGCGCCAACGCGATCGCGGAGCGCGTGCGGACGATGCTGCACGACGGGGCGGCCGCGGGAGACAGCGGGGCGGCGCAGCTGCGCGAGCGGCTGGGGCAGCTCGGGGCGGCGATCGATCGGGCCTTCGAGGCGATGCCGTCGCGCGAGTCGCTGGCGCTGTCGATGGCCGAGCGGCGGGCGCGGTGGGCGGCGTTTCAGCGCGAGGTGCAGCCCGAGTACGAGGCGCTGGCGGCGAGCCTGCGCTCGATGACGCTGACGGGGCCGCGGCCGCTGCGCCCCACCAACTACACGCGCAACGTCTTCCACGTGAGCTGCGGCGTCTCGGTGGTGGCGCTCGTCGAGCTGCTGCCGTCGCGCGCCTGGCTCATCGGACTGCCGCTGGCGGTGGGCCTTTGGGCCTGGTCGGCGGAGGTGTCGCGGCGCGTGTGGCCCTCGGTCAACGAGCGGCTGATGAAGCTCTTCGGCAACGTCGCCCACGCGCACGAGCGGCACCGGATCAACTCGTCGACGTGGTTCGTGACGGCGCTGTTTCTGCTGGGCCTCGCCTTCCCCCGCTACGCGACGGCGGTGGGCGTGGCGGTGCTGGGTCTGGCCGACCCCGCGGCGGCGCTGGTGGGTCGGCGCTTCGGGCGGACGAAGCTCCGGGCGGGTCGCTCGCTCCAGGGCTCGCTGGCCTTCGTCGCGGTGGGGGCGGTCGCGTCCCTCGCGGTGCTGGCGCTGCGCCACCACGGCTCGCCCGGCGCCTTCGCGCTGACGGCGCTCGCCGCGGCGGTGACGGGCGCCCTCGCCGAGCTCTACACCGAGCGCCTCGACGACAACTTCACCATCCCCCTCGCCTCGGCCTCCGCCGCGCTCGCCGTCGGCACGCTGCTCGGCATCCAGTGAGCGCGCGCCTCGAGGCTCCCTACGCGCCGATTCGCCACGGCGCGCCCGTCTCACTGCAAGAGCGCGTCACCCTCGACGCCACCGCCGCCGCGGGCCTCCACTTCCGCAAGGTGAACGTGAAGGAAGCCTTCACGCTCGTCGACGCGGCCGGGCGCTACTACCGCGCGTCGCTGGAGGCGCTGAGCGCGACCGCGGCGACGGCGCTGGTGTACGAGGCGATGGTCGCGTCGCCGGAGTCGCCCGCGCACGTGACGCTGGTGTGCGCGGTGCTCCAACGGCAGCGCATGCTGTGGGTGGCGCAGAAGGCGGCGGAGCTCGGCGTCGCACGCGTGCAGCCGGTGTTCACGCTGAAGTCGGTGCAGGCCGACGGGCTCGCGCACGAGAAGGCTCACGCGTGGGGGGGACAGGCCCTCAAGGGCGCGCGGCAGTGTCGGCGGGCGAGCGTCCCCGAGGTGCAGAAGACGGTCGCGCTCGACGCCGTGCTCGCGAGCGACGCGTGGCGCGCGGCGACGCTGCGGGTGTTCCTCGACGATCGGGCGGAGGAGCGGGCGGCCACGACGCTGGCGCCGCACGCCGACCCCGACGTGATGCTGGTGATCGGGCCGGAGGGCGGCTTCGCCAACGTGGAGCGGGCGCGGCTGGTGGAGGCGGGCGCGAAGCCCCTTCGCCTCGGGGGCCGGGTGCTTCGCGCGGAGACGGCGGTGGTGGTGGGGCTGGTGGTGGTGCAGCACCACCTCGGAGACCTCGCGCTCGACGCGTGAGTCAGGCGCGCTGCTTGAGCGTCATCGCGAGCGGCACGCGGTGGAGGCACCACACGCCGAGCGGCATTCCCACGATGGTGACGCAGAGCAGGTAGCCGACCTTGAAGGCGATAAGCCCGGCCCACCAGCCGACGAAGACGAACCACGCCGCCCGGAGCAGCCACGGCAGCTCCTCGGGCGCGCGACCGGTGTAGGGGTCTTCCTCCACGGGCTTGAGCGTGAGCACCTTCGGGAGCTGGTTGAACATCACCGTGCCGAGCGGCAGCAGCACGATCGAGATGCAGAACACCCAGGCGACGAGCCCCCAGATCGCCGCGAGCCACCAGCCGATGAGCAGGAAGTAGAGCGCGCGTCCCAGGAATGCCATGGCGTCACCTCGTCGTGCGAGCGCCGAAGGTGGCGACCGCGCCGTACAGTACGCGCTACACGGCGCAGGTTACGGGTGAGGGAGTGAAGGGCGGGTGTCGATCGGAGAGGGAGTGGTTCAGTAGCGTCCGCCGCGGCCGCCGCGGTCGCCGCCGCCGCGCCCGCCACGATCGCCGCCACCGCCACCGCCACCGCCGCGGTAACCACCGCCGCCACCGCCACCGCCGCCGCGGGCCTCACGCTCGCGGGCCTCGTTGACGGTCAGCGAGCGGCCGCCGAGGTCGTAGCCGTGCAGCTCGGCGATCGCGGCGCGCGCGTCGTCGTCGGAGTTCATCTCGACGAAGGCGAAGCCACGGGGACGACCGGTGTCGCGGTCCTCGATGATCTTCACCTCCTTCACGCTGCGGCCGTTCTGTTCGAAGAGCGCCTTCACCTCGGCCTCGCCCGCGCTGAAGGGGAGGTTGCCCACGTAGATCCTTGCACCCATTGACTTCTGACCTTTGACCGCGGCTTCGGGCACCGGCGCGGAAGCGGTGGCGCCGTCGATGTGATGGGGAGCGCGAAGGCACCTGAGGTGTACATCGGTCCGTACGACCCACCGATGGGCTTTGGTGACCGGTCCGCACGAAGCGACGGCTCGTCGTGCGGCGACCTCAGAGCGCGACCGGGGTGACAGCCACCCCACCGAACATCCACCGTGTTGCACGCGGCTTCCGTTGCGGTCAGACCCGCTTTCCCTCCGTCACAGAAGCGCAAACCTCGAGCCGGCACGGAATGGATCCAAGGCACCTCAACGCTAACACCCTCCGCGGAGGGTCGTCTAGAGCCCTCGCGCGCGTCCGACCCGGTCGGCCAGCCAGCCCAGCGCCCTGGCCCGCCGTGAAGTACCCGTCAGCCGGGTTGCGGCAGGCGTCTCGAAGGCGTCGAGCCAGGGGTCGAGCGGCGCGCGACGGAGGGCCCCTGCGAGGTCGAAGAGGGTGATGTCTTCGATGCCTGCGGCCCGGGTGATGGCCACGTCGTCGCACAGCTCCTCGGGGCTGCGGTACGTCGGCTCGTCACCGAAGGCCCCCGTGTCGACGGCCCCCAGCGAGACGCCCGCGGCGGCGCCGTACCGCTCCTTCGCGCGGAGGCAGCAGGCGGCGAGGAGCGAGGTCGCGCTCTGCCGCGTCAACGTGCGGAGCGACCAGCCTTCGAAGAGCGACGTGTAGGCCATCACGCTGACGTGCGACCAGGGGACGCCATCCACAGGCGTCGCGAGGAGGCGCTGCCAGCCGCCGTCCTCTCCCCCACGCTCGAAGAGGACCATCGGAAGCACCGCCGCGGACACGTCGATCCCGCGGCCCCGCAGCCCTTCGACGAGGCGAGCGAAGCGTCGGCGGGCGGGCGCGAGCGGCGCGAAGGGAGACCGCGGGAGCGCCGCGCTCGACGTGCGAGACACGAGGCGCGACACAACGCCGAAGGGAGGCTCGAGGTCGACCGCGATCTCACGCAGCGCCGCGCTCCCCTCCCCCCGCGCGGCCACGGCTTCGGCGAAGGCGCAGAAGCGCTCCGCGTTGTGCGCGCTCGCCCAGCGCCCCTCGTCGTCGCTGAGCATGGGCCAGAGGCCGACGCGCACCCCCGCCTCCGCGGCGCACCGCAGCAGCGGCGGGACGAGCGGGAGGTCGGGCGGGCGCACCGCCGCGAGGAGCTCGACGTCGCGCGCGGCCAGCACGCCGAGGAGCGATGGGTCGGCGAGCGCGTCGAGGGGCAACGTCTCACACCAGACCCGACGCCGCGACATCCGGTCAGAAGCTCCAGACCGCGCCGAGCGACGAGGGGGCGGCGACAAACTGCGCCGTCGAGGTGCGGAAATCTGTCTTGAGGAAGAGGTAGATCGCGGCCGCGCCGAGGCCGATGGTGGCCACGCCGAGGATGTCCGCCGCGAGCCCGAAGCCGCGGCCGCGCGACTCGAGGTCGGCGAGGCGCGGGTCGTTGCCAGGGAGCGCGCGATACTGCGCGTTGGCGTCGATCGCGACGGCTCCTGTGATGATGGTGCCGAGGAGGAAGGCCCCGGCGCCCGCGGTGGTGATCCAGAAGGGCGTCGGCGAGAGTCGCCCCGAGTCGGGCGCGAGCGACACCTGGAGGCGGTGGGCGACGCCCGCGCGGAGGACGACGGTGCCCGACCACGGCCGGTGCGCGCGCGCCAGCACATCCACCCGATGCGGCCCCGACTGCAAGGTGAGCGGCGCGCTGGTGGGCGACGGGTGACCGTCCACGGTGAGCGTGGCGCCGGTCGGAGCACCGACCACGTTGAGCGAGGCGCGCGCGCCCACCACGGGGATCGGATCGGACCCAGCGCCGTCCATCGGCGGCAGGGACACGCGGAGCTCCCGGGTCTCGCCGGAGGTGATCGTGAGCTCTTCGAGGTGCGTGCGTCGACCGTCGCGCGACACCTGGATGCGGTGCGTGCCGGGGCCGAGGATGAGGGACACACCCGGGGACTGCACGCGCCCGTCGATCTGGAGCGTCGCGTCGGACGGGTCGACGACGACCACCACGTGGGCGATGAGCTGCTCGAGGTCGTGGAGCGTGCGCTCGGCGTCGCGGCGCTGCCGTCGCTGATCTTCCGTGGACTCGGCGAGGAAGCGGCGGAGCGCCTCGATGGCGTCGCCGTAGCGTCGCAGCGCCTGGCAGGTGGCGGCGATGTTGAAGAGTACTGTCGGCCGCCGCGAGAGCTCGTAGGCGCGGCGAAACTCCACCAGCGCGCCGTCGTTGTCGCCGCCGTCGAAGAGGATCACCCCGCGATCGAAGTGCGTGCGCGCCTCGGTGAGTTGCGCCTCGGTGGGCTGCGGCTCGGTCGGCTGGGTCTGCTGCGTCTGGGCGAGAGCGGCCGTCGGAAGGAGGGCCGCGAAGACGCAGAACGCGAGGCACCAGCAATGGGGACGGGCAGACGACATCGGAGGGGCGCCGAGGGCGCACCACTACCTGTCAGAATCTTCGGTTGATGTCGAGACCGCGTTGACGGCGACCTCGCACGGGCCGCTCGGTTCGTACGGGGTCGTTCTGGTGCCGCCGCCGGTGCGCCTCCTCCGGGCTCTCCGCGACCACGGGGGGCGTCGGGGTCACGGGCGGCGCGACGGCTGGCGGCTGGGAGAGTTCCACAACGAGCACCTGGTCGGAATCACCGCGCACGGAGAGCTCCCGACGGGCGGCGCCGAGCGTGATGACGATGACGTGGTTGCGCTGGTCGCGCGGGAGGGTCACCTGGCCCACCGAGGGGGAGGTGACGCCGTCGACGGTGACGCTGGCGTTGGGCGGCGTCCCCCGGAGCTCTACCCGCACATGGCGGTCGTCGCGGGTGGCGGCGTCGACCGTGGCGGTGAGGGCGCGGGCCTGGGTGGGCGCATCGCCACGGGCCACAAAGCTGACCATCGCAATGACGGCCATCACCCCGAGCGCACCGGCGGCAGCAGCGGCCACGCGCCAGGGGAAGGGACGGACGAAGACCTCCACGGGGGGCGGCGGCTGGTCGTCGAGCGTGGGGTGCTCGCGAGCATCCGGGCGCAGCAGCGGGGGAATGCGAAGCTGGCCCGTGAACGTGTCGGCCGGCCCCATCCCCGCGCTCACAGGGAGGGAAGGGGTGACCTCAATGTCCTGGCAGCCGAAGGGCCGGAGGGCGTCCAGAAACTCCTGCGCGGTCTGAAATCGCGCCGAACGATCGCGCGCGATGGCCTTCAGCACCACGGCATCAAGCTCGACGGGGATGTCAGCGGCGAGCTCACCGGGCCGTGCGGCCCCCTCGGCGCCGGTGACCACCCGGAGCATCAGCTCGCCGCGCGTGGCCCCGTCGTAGGGGAGCTGGCCGGTGAGCATCTCGTAGAAGAAGACCCCCACGGCGAAGAGGTCGGCGCGGTGGTCGATGTCGCGCTCGCTCAGCCACTGCTCGGGCGACATGTAGCTCGGGGTGCCGAGCATCGCGCCCTCCTCGGTGGTGAGGAGGTCGTCGCTCTGCACCTGAAACTTCGAGATCCCAAAGTCGAGGATCTTCACCACCTTGCGGGTGCCGAGCTCGGCGATGAAGATGTTCTCGGGCTTGAGGTCGCGGTGGACGATGCCGGCGGCGTGGGCCGAAGCGAGCGCGGAGAGGATGTGGCCGATGATCTGGCTGGCCCGCGTGAACTCGAACTGATCGCGGTCGACCATGAGGTCGTCGAGGGTCACGCCGCGCAGGAGCTCCATTACCAGGAAGGGCTGCCCCTCGTGGGTGCCGAAGTCGGTGACGTCGACGATGTTCTCGTGGCCGATCGCGGCGGCGGCGCGGGCTTCGCGGGTGAAGCGCACCACCGCCTCGTGCTGCATGCAGTACTTCGGGTGGAGCACCTTCACGGCGACGCGGCGCCCGATGATCGCGTGCTCGGCCTCGTAGACCGTACCCATGCCTCCCTCGCCAAGCAGCCGGATCAGCCGATAGCGGCCACCGAGCTCGGTGCCTTCTGGGAATTCTGGGGTGGTCGTCACGGGCGATCGCCTCCACGCGGGTGCCCTAGCCGGGTCGCGCGGCGGCAGCATACCTCAGTTGCAGCGGCTCTCACACGTTCCATTGCAACACCGGCGCGATCCGCCGCACTGGCTGTCGGCGCAGCAGCCGCTCCGGCACGCTCCGCCGCAGCAGTAGGGCGTCATGCCGCGGCACCCCGGCATGCACGCCGCGCTCGAAGCGTCGGGGGAGCGCGGCACATCTGCGGCCGGAGGCGCGTCGGGCGTAGCAGGTACGTCCGGGGACTGTGGCGCATCCACCGTCGGAGCTCCGTCAGCCCCTCCCGCATCGAGCATCCGAGCGGAGGGCGTCCAATCGAGGCCGACGGTGCAGCCGAGGGCGGCGAAGGCGAGGAGGGTCGACCTAGGCAGGGCGCTGGCTGTTCGGAAGGGGTTTGAGGCCATAACGCTCCATCTTGTAGATGAGGGCTCGACGCGAGATCCCCAGCACCCGCGCGGCGCGCGACTGGTTCCACCCGGTGTTTTCGAGGGCCGAGACGATGGCCTTGCGCTCGGTCTCGTCGACGCGCTCGCGGAGGGGTACCTGGGTAGCGGCGCCGGCGGCCTCACCGCGCACCGTGGCGGGGAGGTGCTCCACCCGGATGACAGCCCCCTCGGCCACCGCGACGGCCGAGTGCATGGCGTTGACGAGCTCACGGACGTTGCCCGGCCAGCGGTGCGCGTTGAGCACGGCGGCGACCCCCTGGGCGAGCGTGACGCCGGGGCGGGCTTCATCGAGGGCGCGCTGCGCGATCGGGAGGATGTCCCGGGGACGCTGGCGGAGCGGGGGGACGTCGAGGGTCACGCCGTTGAGACGGAAGTAGAGGTCTTCGCGGAAGCGCCCAGCGGCCACCTCGCGGGCGATGTCGCGGGTCGCGGTGGCGATGACGCGCACGTCAACGGGGGTGGCGCGCCCGGCGCCGATGCGGGTGACGGTGCGCTCCTGCAGCACGCGGAGCAGGCGCGCCTGGCTGCTCGGGGAGAGGTCGGCCACTTCGTCGAGCAGGATGGTGCCGCCGTGCGCGACCTCGAAGGCCCCGCGCTCCACCTCGTCGCCGCTCTCCTGCCCGAACAGGCTGGCCTCGATGAGGGTCGCGCAGTTGACCACGAGGAAGGGTCGCGTCGACCGCGGCCCGGCGCGATGGATCGCGCGCGCCAGGAGCTCTTTGCCCGAGCCCGTCTCGCCCTGGATCAGCACCGCGAGCTCGCTCGGGCCGAGGCGCCGCGCGAGGTCGAGGAGGGCCGTCGTCGCCGGATCGACCGCGATGAGCCCGAAGCTGTCGTCGAGGAGCGAGCGGCTCGCGGCGCGGCCCGCCGCCGAGCGATCGGGGAGCAGCACGGTGATGCGCGTGCCGCCCACGCGAAACTGTGCGCCCGACGCGAGCGCGAGGGTCCCCTGGACGCGCTGGTCGCCGATCCAGGTGCCGTTGCTGCTGTCGCGGTCTTCGACGCGCACGGCGCCGCCGTCGTAGCGCACCGTGGCGTGGACGCGCGACACGCGCGAGTCGTCGAGGGAGACCTCGAGCTCCGCCGCGCGGCCGATGCGCACGGAGCCGCCGGGCACGAGGACGAGCGTGCGGGCAGGGTGTTCGGGCTCTTCGATCAGGAGGCGCGCCGACAGGACGGCCTGGTTGGGATCGTCTGCGAGCGTGGACGTATCCGTTCGTTCCATTGCGCGGACCCTACCACCATCGGGCGGGTCTCGTCTCGTTCACCGCGCGGGACCGCGGGGTTAGAGACAGCTTCGATTGCAGGCGGTCTGCCCCTCGCGGCACCGCAGGACGCACGCGTCCCGACCGCTGGCGCACACCTCGGCCGTGCCGCCCTCCCGCTGACACGAGCCGACGCCCTCCCAGCACGCGCTCTGACACGCCGACTCGGCCTCGCGGCAGCGGGAGAAGCACACCATCGACTGCGCGCGGGCCACGACGCCGAGGGTCACCTGGGGGCGGGCCCCGCTGACGCCAGCGCGGTGCGGGGGCGCCGTCACCGAGACGAGGGTCGCCAGGAGGAAGCCGAAAAAGGTCACGATCAGCGTGCGCGGAGCGGGCATGGCGGGAGGTTCCTTCGGTGTTGAGGTGCGTGGGCGATCACCCAGCGCGGCGATCATGGGTCGCGCTGGCTCCCCCCTTCAACGGCGCCGAAGGCTGATTCTAAAGGGTGTCCGAAGCTGCTACCGCCCGCAGGCCACGGTGGCTTCGAGGGGCTGCAGCGAGCCCAGCACGCGGTCGCAGGCTGGTCCGAAGAGCGTGAGCTCGCCGTAGTCCGCGTCGGTCCAGTCCCACCCGTCGCGCCGTGCGGGGTCGCGCGGCACCTCCGTCGCCCCGACGCGCACCGAGATTCGGTCGGGGTTGTCGGGGCGCGAGGGGGTCACGTACGCGCACCGTACGATGGTCCGCTGGATCGCCTCGAAGGCCCGGGTGAGCGCCGCGGTGTCCTGGATGCTGTAGTACCGCCGCGCGCCACCCGTCACCGCGCGGCCGCCCGCGACCGCCATCCGGTCGAGCACCGCGACGTACTCGGGGGCGAGGTCGCCGTCGATGCCGACGACGTAGGTGGTCACGCCCTGGGCGCGGGCGGCGCTGATGGCCGACACCGTGCCGTCGTCGTCGAGGCAGTAGCGGGCCCCGACGCCCGCGCCGGCGCAGCTCGTGGTGCCGTAGGAGCACACGCAGGTGGAGGGGTCGAGCGTGCCGTTGCAGTTGGGGGCGCCGTCCGTGGCCACGACCAGGTAGCGGGCGAGCTCGCGCGCGCCTTCCGCGAGGGTGTAGCGCGTGGCCCGCGCGACCGCGGCGGCCGTCGGGGTGGCGCCGCTCGGTCCGTCGCTCCCGATGGCGGCGAGCACCGCGCTGGCGTTGCTGCGCCGCGGCGGGACGTTGATGCCCGCGCCGGGGAGCTGGTCGCAGGCCTGCGCCGACGCGAGCGCGTTGCTGTCGGGGCGGCGCGGATAGAGCAGCACCCCCATGCGGATGGCGTCTTCGAAGGGTGGCAGCGTGCGGGCGAGCACGGTGCGCATCGACTCCCAGCGCGACAAGCCGCCGACGTTGAGGGGCTGCGACATCGAGCCCGATCGGTCGATCACGAAGACGATCTGCGCCTCGCGCCGCACCATCGTGAAGCGACCGTCGATGCACGATTCGAAGCGAACGAAGGCGTCGCTCGCGTCGAGCGTCACGTCGTCGGTCGCGTCGGGCACGCGGAGGCCGGTCTTGGCGCCACAGGCGAGGAGGAGGGACGCAGCGGCGAGCGCCGCGCACAAAGGCCGAGGGGGGAGGTGCATCGGGGCGCCGCGGCGAGTGTCGCCTACCGCGCGGCGGCGGTGCAAGCGACCGACGCGCTTCAGCGCGGCCGACGGGCGACGGGGATGGTGAGCGACGCGAGGGCGCTCACGTCCACTTCGATCCAGGCGGTCGGTGCGAAGAAGCCGAAGGTGGTGCGCAAGCTGTCGTCCGTGTAGGGGCCGTCGTAGCCCGTTCGCTGCACCGTCACCGCCACGCGTTGCTGGTCGGCGGGCAGCGACAGGAGGCCGCGCGCCTCACCCGCCGCGTTGGTGACCCCCTGCCAGAGCACCCCTTCCGCAAACGCATCGCGCGATGACGCCGCCCGGATGGTCACCCGCGCCCCCGGGACGCCCCGTGTCCCCTCGCGCACCGCCAGGGCGAAGGGGCCGCCAGCCGCACTCTGACTGAACGCCGTGGGCGCCGGACTCCCGCCACCGTGCGCACACGCGGCGACGTTCAATGCCAGCACCCCGCAAACCCATCCAACCGTTGAGATCTTCATGACCAGGTACCTCCGTGGGTGAGCATGCTGAGCAACAGGCGCACCATGCTTGTTTTCGTGTGGTTCTGGCCCTCGGGGAGGACGGCACCGTTTCGATTCAACGCAGGGTCCCGTCCCGGATCGGTACGAGAGGCCAAAGCTCCCGTCGGGGTGGCCCGTCTCAGTCCCTGGCGTACGAACCTGCTCTCCCCCGGCGGGGCGGTCGTGCGACCCTGCGGCACCATTCTCCTCCCTCAGGGGGTCGACGCTCCACATGCAACGTTCGGCACGGTTTCCGGTCCTGGCCTTCGCGTTTGTCTCCCTCGCGGCGTGCGGGAGCGAGCGCATCACCCTCACGGTCGCCCAGGTGGAGCGCGTCCGCGCGGGCGTCTCGGTCACCGAGCCCACGCACCCGCAGGAGGCCGTCGACGCCGTCGTCCGGCTCGTCCCGGGGAGCGTGGTGGGCACAGATGACACGGGCCGCGCGCTGGTCGTCCTCGACCACGGCGAGCGCGTCCTGCTCGACCACGGCACCCGCATCCGCGTCACGTCCGCGGGCGGCTTCGACCTCGACGCCGGGCGCGTGTGGGTCACCGCCGCCAGCACCGTCGACCCGCTCGCCGGAGACGCCGCGCAGCTCCGGGCGGGGAGCGCCACCCTCCACCTCCGCGGCGTTCGCGCGAGCGTCGCGCGGCAGGGGGACGGCGCCACCCTCGACGTGCTCGGCGGCGAGGTCGCGTGGTCGTCCGGGGCGCGCCAGGGCGCCGTCCACGCCGGGGAGCGCGCCACGCTGCGCGGCGCCGAGGCGAGCGTCACCGCCCGCACCCTCTTCGACGACTGGACCGGCGGCCTCGCCGACGACCTCCCTGTCGGTGTCACCGTCGGAGGCGCCGTGGGCCTCGGCTCCGTCGCCGCGCGCAAGCCCGACGAGCAGGGGGCGCCGCGCTGGCCCCTCGTGGTGCAGCGCCTCGACGCGCGGGTCTCCGTGGTGGGCGACCTCGCGATCACCGAGCTCGAAGAGACCTTCTTCAACCCCGCGGCCGACACCGTGGAGGGGCTCTACACGTTGCAGGTTCCGCGCGGCGCGGTGCTGCAGCGCTTCGCCGTCGACCGCCGCGGCGAGCTGGTGGACGGCTTCGTGCGCGAGCGCAACGTCGCCGCCCGCGACTACCAGGCCCAGGTGTACCAGGGGAGCACCCACGACCCCGCACTCCTGGAGTGGGACGCGCCGGGCCGCTACCACGCGCGCCTCTACCCCATCACGCCCGGGATGACCCGCCGCGTGCTCGTCACGTACACCCAGTGGCTCACCCCGCGGCCCGACGGCGGGCGCACGTACCGCCTCCCGCTGGCGTCGCTCGGCGTTCGCGTGGGCGAGCTCCGCGCCGACGTCGACATCTCCCGCTCGCGCGCCACGGAGGTGCGGGCCACGGACGGGACGCGCCGCGACGACACGCACGTCACCTACCTCCGCAGCGACGTGATGCCGACGTCGGATTTTGTGCTCGACCTGCGCGGCGCGCCGCCCACCGACGTGAGCGCCGTACGCGTCGCCGGGCGGCAGTCGGGCTCCACCGGCGAGGACCGCTACGGCTTCTTCCGCGTGGCCGTCCAGGCGCCGGAGCCCGAGGCCCGCTCGGCGCGCGACCGCGGCGTCGACCTCGTCGTGATCGTCGACCACTCGGCCGCCACCGACCCCACCGCCCAGCAGCTCGGCAACGCCTTCGCCGACGCCCTCGCCCGCTCGCTCCACGAGGGCGACCGGCTCCTGGTGCTCGCGGGCGACGTCGGCGCGCGCCCCCTCGGCGGCGCGCGCCTCGAGCCCGTCACGGCGGCGAAGCGGCAAGAGCTCTTGGAGGCGCTCGCGCGCGATCGGCGGGGCGGCGCGACCGACCTCGGCGCGATGATCGAGGCGGCCCACGGCGCGCTCGACCCGCAGCGCAACGGCGCGATCGTGTACATCGGTGACGGCAACGCGACGGTGGGCGAAGGCGACGTGGCCGCCCTGCGCGCCCGTGTCGCGCGGATGAACCCCCGCCCGCGCCTCTACGCCGTGGCCGTCGGCGAGGCCCCGCGGCTCGACCTCCTCGCGGGGGTCACGGAGCCCTCCGGCTTCGCCGCCCGCGTGGAGCGGCGCGCCGACGTCGCCCGCACCGCGATCGAGCTGCTCACACACGCGACGCGGCCGCTGGTGCGCGGCTTCCGCGCCGACCTCGGCCCCGGCGTCGAGCGGGTGTACCCGAGCGAGCCGGTGGATGTTCCCGCCGGAGAGCCCCTGGTGGTGGTCGGTCGTTACACCCGCGACCCGCCGGCCCGACTCCGCGTCCGCGCGATGTGGAACGGCCGCGAGACCGCGCGCGACCTCGCCTTCACCAGCGTCGTCCTCGCCGACCACGACGACCTGCGCTACCGCTGGGCGACGGCGCGCCTCGACCACCTCCTCGCGGCGGGCGAGTCGCGCGCGGTGGTGGTCGAGCTCGGCACGCGCTTCGGCCTCATCACGCCGTACACCTCGCTCTACGTACCGAGCGAAGACGAGCCCGTCCCCCCGCGCAACGACCGCCGCACCAGCGACGCGCGCGACGAGCTGTCGGTGTTCGACCTGATCCCGCTGGTGGGGTGCGCCCGCTCGCGGGAAGACGCCCCGATGGCCGCGCCGACGTCGGTCGCCGCGGCACCCGCTCCATCCGCGCAGGGAGCTTCGGCGAGCGACCAGACGGAGGGAGGCTCCGGGTCGCGTCGCGTCGGCTCGGAGGGGCGCATGGGCCGACGCGAAACGGCGTCGCGCGGTGCCCGCTACGCCATTCGGAACAACAGCGCCCCGGCCGAGGAGCAAGCCGCCGCGCCGACGGAGACTGCCACCGGCCAGCCCGCGCAACCGTTGGCCGACGAGCCTGCGGCGCCGACGACCCCGGAGGCCCCGCCGCCTCCCCAGGCCGCGCCGGCGCCGGTGATGGCAGCGGTGCCCACCACCAGCGCCGACCCCATGGCCGCCAACGGCATCTTCGCTGCCAGCGAGAGCGCACCAGGAGGAGGAGGCGCCAGCGGTGACTCCGCGAACCGGGCGCACGCTGCGCGCCCGCGCCGCGCGCAGGAGCGTGACACGGAGCGCGCCCGAGACCGCGGCGAGGCCGCAGCGGCGCGCGTGAACGACGCCATGAGTCGCGCGACGACCACGGAGTTCGAGTCCGGGCGGGCGATGGAGCAGCTCCTCGCGCGGCAGGTGGCGCGTCGCCCCTCCGACGGCGACGACGGGACCGTCAACGCCGCCCAGGCCGCGGCGCGCGTGCTCTCGCGGTGCAGCGACGCCGCCACCGTCACCCTGGCCGAGCGCGTGCCGCTGTGGCGTGAGCGGCTGCAGTCGCGCGGCGGCGCGGGCGGCGCGCTCGCGGTTTGGAGCGAGGCGAAGCGCGCGTGCGAGCTCCCCGGACAGGCCGATCGGGTCGCGCTCCTGCGGCTGCTCGTCGGCGCCGTGGGTGGGGTGGACGGCCAGCTCGCGCTCTACCGCGGCCTGCGCAGCGAGCCCGGCGCGCGAGCCTGGGTGCGCGACGTGATCCTCCGCACGCTGGCCCGCACCGGTGAGCTCGCCCGCGCCTCCGCGCTCGGCCTCGCGCGGCTCGACAGCGAGACCCTCACCGCCGCCCTCGCCCGCGCCGCGACGCCGCAAGAGCGTCTCAACGTCCTGCGCGCGCTCGTCCGCCGGTACGCTGACGACCTCGACCTCTCGCTCCTCCTGCTCGACGCGGCCGCGGCGAGCCACGACGTCGCCGAGGTGCGCCGCACGAGCGCGCGCCTCCGCGAGGATCCCCGCGCCGACGCCCGCGTGCGCACGGTGGTGGGAGAGGCGCTCCTCGCGGTGGGCGACGAGGCCGACGCGCGGCGTGCCTTCAGCGAGATCGTGGAGTTTGCCCCCGACGACCCGTGGGCCCGGCGGCGCCTCGGCGACATCGCCTTCGCCCATGGCTGGGCGGTGGAGGCGTACCGGCAGTTTCAGACGCTGGCCGCGCAGCTCAACGACGCGCCGGAGATCCTCCTCCGCCTCGCGTGGGCGGCGCGCGGTCAGGGTCGCTTCGACGAGGCCCTCCGCCTCGCCGAGCGCGTCACCACGCAGACCGCCCCGGGCGCGCAGGGGACCGTCTCCGAAGCCGCCGCCGCGTGGATCGCCGCCGAGCTCGCCCTCGCCGGCGCCGCCGCGGACGTGCCCGCCGATCAGCTCGCCGGGCTCCGCGCGCGCTGGCGTCGCAGCCCCGCGGCGCGGAGCGCGGGCGCGGTGCGCGTGGTGCTGCGCTGGAGCCACCCCGACGACGAGGCCGAGCTGTGGGTGCGCGGCGCGGGAGAGGGCGCGCGGCGGGCCGACCTCGTGGCGTCGCTCGTCCCGCTCGAGACCACCGTGTGGGCCGAGGCCCCCGAGTCCCTGGAGGTCGAGGTCCGTCGCGGCGGTGGCGCCCGGCCCCGCGGCGACGCTGAGGTCATCGTCATCTGGAACGAAGGGACCTCCCGCGAGCGCGTCGCCCACCAGACCGTTCGCTTCGACCCCGAGCACCCGCGCTTCGTCTTCGCCGCGCGCGACGGGGCGCTGACCGCGGTGGCCGTGGGAGGTGCGCAGTGAGCCGCCTCGCCTGGGTCGTCGTCGCCAGCCTCGGCGTCGTCGCGTGCGATGGCAAAGTCACCGCGGGGGCCACCACCTGCGCGTCGGTCGAGGTGCTCCACCCCGGCGTCGAGGTGACGGGGGCCGCGGGCGCAGCGGGCGTCATCCGCGCGGGGCGCATCGAGTCCGCGGGGCGCCTCCACACCGCCGCCGAGGGTCGCGCGGTCGTTCGAACGGACGACGGCATCGAGCTCCGCGTCGCCGGGTCGAGCGAGGTGGTGTTCGCCGACGGGCGAGCGCGCGTCGAGCGCGGGCGGGTGTTCGTGTCGTCGTGGGGCGACGGCGAGCGGGCCATCGGGGTCGGCGCGGACGCCGTCATCCGCCTCGCGGACGCGTCGCTGGAGGTCGAGCGCGGCGTCGCGGGAGCGCCCGCCACCCGCGTCATCGCCGTGCGCGGCGAGGTCTCCTACCAGCAGGGCAGCCGACAGGGTCAGCTCGCGCAGGGGGAGTCGCTCGAAGGCGACGGCGCCCTCACCGTCCACCCCGCGAGCGTGTGGGACGACTGGACCGGCGGCGCCGCCTCGCCCCAGGGCATCGCCCACCGCGGGACGGTCGGCGCCGCGAGCATGTCGGCGCACGTCACCGCGGGCGAGGCCCCGTCGGCGCTCAGCACCAACGAGCACACGGTGTCGGTTCGCGTCGTCGGCGACATGGCCGTCACCACCGTGCAGCAGCGCTTCTTCAACGGGAGCGAGCAGGCCGCGCCGGTGGAGTACCGCCTGCGCGTCCCCGAAGGCGCGGTGATCTCCGGGTTTCGCGTCGAGCAGGGGGGCCAGTGGGTCACCGCGGCGCCGGGCTCGGTGGCGGCGACGGGCGGCGGACTGCCGGGGCTCCTCGGCGACGCGGAGGGAGGCGCCCACGCCAACCTCGGGGTGCTGTCGCCGGGCGAGAGCCTCCGCGCCGAGGTCTCCTACGTCGAGTGGCTCACGCGCGACGGAGCCCAGCGCGCGTACGTCTATCCCGTGGGCGATCCGGTCGCGCCGCAGATCGTGGGCGAGTTTGTCCTCGACGTCGACCTCACCCGCGCCAAAGCTCGCACCGCGCGGCCGCCCGAGGGCGCGCGGCTGGAGTCCGACGGCCACGTCCGCATGCGACGGAGCGACTGGCGCCCGCGCGGCGACCTCGTCGTCGACCTCACCGACAGCGCCCCCGTCACCGCCCCCGCGGCCCGCGCGTGGCGTGCGGACAGCGAAGGCCCCGACGGCTACCGGCACCTCCTCGTCGACCTCTCGCTCCCCACCGAAGCGCCGCGCGGCACCGACCTCGCGATCGTCCTCGACGACTCCGCCGCCACCGACCCGAGCGCCCTGGAGGTGGCCCGCGCGGCCGTCGACGCGGCGCTCCATCAGCTCGGCCCCGACGACCGTGTCGCCCTCTTCCTCGGTGACCTGGGTGCCCGCGCGGTGGAGGGCTCCGCGGGCCGCATGGAGCCCGTCTCCGACGCCCGCCGCGAGGCCATCCTCGACGCCATCGCCCACGCGCGACCCGGCGGCGCGAGCGACCTGGGGCGCATGATCGTCGACGCCCGCGGCGCCCTCGACCCGGCGCGCAACGGGGCCGTCTGGTACCTCGGCGACGCCACGCCCACGGTGGGCTCGCTCGACCCGGCTCGGCTGGTCGAAGAGACCGCGCGCCAGGCCCCCGACCTCCGTCTCTACGCGCTCGCCCTCGGCGCGTCGAGCCACCCCGAGGTGCTCCGCCCGCTCACCGAAGACGGCGGTCTCACCCTCCGCGTGGAGGACGCCTCCGAGGCCGTCGCCGCGGCCCATCGCATCTGCGCCCACGCGCTCCGTCCGTGCCTCCGTGACGTGCGGGTGACGCTCGGCGAGCGGGTCACCCACCCGCTCCCGTCGCGGGTGCGGGCGTGGGTGGGGGGCGATCCGCTGCGCTTCATCGGCGAGCTCACCGGCCGCCGCAACCCCGACAGCGTCGTCGTCGAAGCCCGCGAAGGAACCACCGCCCGCCGCTGGACGCTCAAGCTCGACGTCCGTGACATCAACGACCGCGGCGACCTCGCGCGGCGGTGGGCCTCGTCGCGCATCAACACCCTCGCGCTGACGGGCTCGGGCCGCGCCTCCATCGCCGAGCTCGGCGCCCGCTACGGCGTCGTGACGGAGGTGTCGGCGCTCGTGGTCGGCGCGGTGCCGGGCGGGTGGTCGAACGGAGCCATCACGGTGAGCGCGAGCCCGTGGCCCGTCGACGCGCCCGCCCGTCACCTCCCGCAGCTCGGCGTGTCATCGACGCTCGGCCCGCGCGGCGTGCAGCGCATCGGCGGCGGCCGTGAGGTCAACCTGGCCGTCGACGACGAGGACGGCTGGCGGCCCCACCGCCTCGGCGAGTCGGGCGGATCGTACGCCGGGGCCACGCTCGCCGAAGCCCTCGGCGCCGCGGACGCTGCGGCCCACGCGTGCGTCGAGCGCAAGCGCGCGCTGCGGCCCTCCCTCGCGGGGACGGTCACGGTGATCGCCGCGGTCGACGCGCTCGGTCACGTCACCGAAGCCGCCGTCGCGTCCTCGTCGCTCGGCGACGGGGAGACCGACGCGTGCATCACCCGCGCGGTGCGGGGCCTGAGCCTGCCGGCCCCCGAGCTCCTCGGCGCGCAGCCCGGACGCGTGTCGCGGAGCTTCGAGTTCGGCGCCGTCGCGGGCTCTGGACCCGCGGCGCGCAACTGCCCGGCGACGTCGCGCCTCCCCCGCTCGCTCCGTCGGGTGCTCTGGCGCGAGAGGCTCGCGTCGCGCGGCGTCGGCTGGTCGGCCGCCCTCTCGGTGTGGACCGACGCCGCCTCCCGCTGCGAGCTCCGCTGGTGGGAAGACCGCGTCGCACTCCTCGAACTCCTCGTCGACGAGCTGGGCGACCCTGCGCAGGTGGTCGAGTTTCGCAACGCGCTCAGCGACCCCGGCGCGGTCGACTGGCTCGATTCCGCCATCGCCCGGCGCTTCGGTGCGTCGTGGGTGTGGCGCGCCCACCAGGCCCGCCGCGTCATGATCGACTGGGACGCGCTCCTCACGCGCCTCGCCGCGCCCAACGTCACCCCCGCGCAGAAGGTGACGCTCCTCCGCGCGTGGCTCGCCGTCGCCCCGCGCGACATCGACCTCCGGCTGCGCCTCATGGCCGCGCTCGAAGAGGCCGCGCTCCCTCGCGAGGCGCGCTCCCTCGGCGACCGGCTGCGCCGCGACCCCATCGCCGACGCGCGGGTGCGCGGCCAGGTGGCGGAGTTTCTCCTCCGCACGGGCGACCGCACCGAAGCGCTCCGCGCCTTCACCGAGATTGCGGAGTTTGCCCCCTACGACCCCTACGCGCGGGCGCGGCTCGGCGACCTGCTCCTCACGTACGGCTGGGCCCCCGAGGCGTACCACCACTACCAGACGCTCACGCTGCTGCAGCCCGGCGACTCCCTCGCGCTGGTGCGGGTGGCCCTCGCCGCCCTCGCGTCGGGCCGTGAAGACGAAGGGCTGCGCCTGCTGCGTCGCTCCGCGGAGGAGTCGGGCGGCGACGCGTCGGGCCTCGTGGCGCGGCGCATCCTCGACGCCGAGGTCGCCCGCGTGGCGGCCGCTCGCCCCGACGACCCCGCGGTGCGCGCGTGGCTCCGCGCGGCGACGCCCGTCGGGAGCTCGCGCGACACCGAGCTCACCGTCCGCTGGACGCACCCCGATGTCGGCGTGGAGATCCTCTCGCGCCCGGCCTCGGAGACGGCCTTCACGGCGGTGGGCGAGGCGCCCGCGGCCATCGGCGTGCGCGCGTGGTCGCCGGCGGGTCCGCTCGATGGGACGCGGCTCGTCATCCGCGCGCCGGTGGGCCTCCAGGGGGGCCGCGTGGCCGAGGCGCGGGTGCAGCTCCTCACGCCGGGTGACACGGGCGTGCGGTTGTTGGAGCGCGTCGTGCGCTTCGACCGCGAGCACCGCGCGTTCGGCTTCGTCGCGCAGGGCGGCGCGCTCGTCGAGGAGGCGGTCGCGCCGACGGAGGTTCCTCCGCGCGTCGAGACGCTGGAGTAACCGCATTTCCCCGGTGACCGCCCCCGCCGTTGCGGTCACACTCCCCGTCCATGAACGCCTCGATTCGAACCGACACCCGTGGTCCCGTGACCGTGGTCACGATGGACGACGGCAAGGCCAACGCCCTCTCCCCCACCTTCATGCGCGCGCTCCGCGACACCCTCCGCGAAGCCACCAGCGCGTCGGGCGCCGTCGTCCTCGCCGGGCGGGGCGGCTTCTTTTCGGGCGGCCTCGACATCAAGCTCCTCCCCTCGCTCCCCCATGAGGAGCGCGTCGAGATGGTGAAAGACCTCGGCCGCCTCCTCCTCGACGTCTTCCTCTGCCCGCGCCCCGTGTTGGCGGCGATGACGGGCCACGCGCTCGCGGGCGGCGCGCTCCTCGCGCTCGCGTGCGACCTCCGCCTCGGCGTCGACGCGCCCGCCCGCTTCGGCCTCAACGAGGTCGCCATCGGCCTCCCCGTCCCCACCTTCGGCGTCGAGATCGCGCGGACCACCGTCGCCCCCCAGTGGCAGACCGAGCTCTGCCTCCACGCGCGCGTCCTCACGCTCCCTGAGGCGCGCGACCGCGGCATCATCGAGTCGCTGCACGCGCCCGACGCCCTCGTCGACGCGGCGGTGGCGCGGGCCACCCCCCTCGCGGCCTTCTCCACCAGCGCCTACGAAGCCACCAAGGTGCGCCTGCGCGGTCCTGCGGCGGCGACGGCCCGCGCGGCGCTCGACGACGAGATCGACGGCTTCCTGCGCGGCTTCGCCAACGGCTGATGGGTCGCTCCTGGGCGACGCTGGTGCTCGCGGGCGCGCTCGGCGCGTGCGGCGCGCCCATGGAGGACGTCGAGGACGGCGACGTCGCCGACACGGAGCTGCTCGACGACGCCCCCGACGCGGAGGATGGCGACACCGCCGACGCCACCCCCGACACGTCACCCGACGCGTCCACGGACGCACCGCGCGACGCGACACCCGACGCAGCGCGCGACGTGGTGCTCGACAGCCCACGAGACGTCCCGCGTGACGCCGTACTCGACGCCCCACGCGACGCCGTCCTCGACGCCCCGCGCGACGCCGTCCTCGACGCCCCGCGCGACGCCGTCCTCGACGCCCCGCGCGACGCAGCGCTCGACACCCCGCGCGACGCTGCCCCCGACGTCGGCATGGACGCCACCCTCGACGCCACCGGGCTGCGCTGCCCCCCGGAGATGACGCTCGTCGCCAACCGCGTGTGCGTCGACCGCTGGGAGGCCTCCCTCGAAGAGCTCTCCCTCGACGGCGGCGTGAGCGCGTGGTCGCCCTACTACAGCCCCGGAACGCGCCGCGTGCGGGCGGTCTCGCGCCCCGACGTCACCCCGCAGGGATACATCTCCGGCGATCAATCGGCGGCCGCGTGCCGAAACGCGGGCAAGCGCCTCTGCGTGCTCGACGAGTGGCTCGCTGCCTGCCGTGGCCCCGCGATGCTCACCTACCCCTACGGGATGACGTATGTCAGCCGACGCTGCAACGAGGGGCGCGCGGTGCACCCGGTGGTTCAGTTCTTCGGCACCGCCATGGGGGTGTTCACCTCCGAGAACATGAACAACCCCGGCATCAACATGCAGCCCGACACGGTGGCGCCGACGGGTCGCTTCTCGGGCTGCGTGTCGGCGACCGGGGCCTTCGACATGGTGGGCAACCTCCACGAGTGGATCGCCGACCCGTCGGGCACGTTCAAGGGTGGCTTCTACGTCGACGCGCGGATCAACGGCCCCGGCTGCCTCTACACCACCACCGCGCACGCGTTCACCTACCGCGACTACTCGACGGGCTTCCGCTGCTGCGCCGACCCGACGCGCGGTCCCTGAACTCACACCCACGCGCTGCGCAACCGGGCCCGTCGCGGCGCCCCCTTCCGCCCGGTGGACGAGGCGATGAACGCCGCGACGTCGCCCGCCGCTCGCCGCCCCGTTGGGTGCTCGCTACGGCCGTCGGCACGCGGATGACGGACCGTACGCGCGGAAGCGCTCGGGTCTGTGTATTCGTCGCTCCAATCGCGGCGCCGATCGAGCACGTTCCACCCTCCCTCGAATCGACGCGGCGTCGTTCGCACCCGAGCGCTTCCGCGCGTACGGTCCGTCATCCGCGTGCCGACGGCCGTAGCGAGCACCCAACGGGGCGGCGAGCGGCGCACGGCGGGCGACGTCGCGGCGTTCATCGCCTCGTCCACCGGGCGGAAGGGGGCGCCGCGAAAGCCCCCAGTTGCGCAGCGCGTCGGCCAAACGCCATTCCCACCGGCCATCGGTGACCGTCCCGTACCCCTCCGAGCACCCTCAACCGCAACGCACATCGGTCTGTGTACCCCAGAGGGGTTAGGCCACCGAAGCACGCAGCGCCGTCGGGTGCCCGTTTCGGACCCAACACCGCTCCGTCGAGTGCTCGCCCAACCCCGATTCGGCCCCGACGGCGCTCGACACATCGCCCAGGCAACCCCTCCCAGGTCGCCCGAGCGCTCCACCGAGCGCCTCCTTGACCCCTTCCGGTCACGATCGACGCTCCGCGTAGCGCCACGGTAGGCTCCACCCCCGCGTGCACCCGACCCGTCGACAGTTTGCCGCAGCCCTCCTGGCCTCCGCCACCCTTCCGCGCTTCGCTCGCGCCCAACGCGCCCCTCGCTCCGTGCTGATCGTCGGTGCGGGCGCGTCGGGGCTCGCGGCCGCACGACGCCTCCACGACGCCGGCGCCCGCGTCACCGTCCTCGAAGCCCGCGACCGCCTCGGCGGCCGCATCTGGACCGACCGCTCCCTCGGCCTCCCCCTCGACCTCGGCGCCTCCTGGATCGAGGGCGATGAAGGCCCCGCCATGCGCCTCGCGCGCGACTTTCACCTCGCCACCGACGTGAGCGACTTCGACGACGCCACGCTCTACGACGTCTCCGGTCGCCCCATCGCCGCGGCGCGGGTCGAGCGCGCCGAGCGTCAGTGGCGCAACGTCGTGCGTGACATCGAACGGCGCTCCGACCGCACCCCGCGCGACGAAGCCCTCGCCCTCGCCCTCCACGCCGCCATCGGTCGTCTCCCCGTGGCCGACCGCCCCCTGGTCGAACACCTCGCGGTCACCGAGATCGACGAAGACCTCGGGGAGTCCCCCGCCCGCCTGTCGCTCCTCGCTTTCGAAGAGGAGGACGCCTTCGGCGGCGACGACCGCATCCTCCCCGGCGGCTACGTCGGCATCATCGACGGGCTCGCGCGCGGCCTCGACGTCCGCCTCGGCCACGCCGCCCGGCGCATCACGCGCGCGGCCCGCGACGTTCGCGTCGACACCGACCGCGGGAGCTTCACTGCCGACGCCTGCATCGTGACCGTCCCCCTGGCGCTGCTGCGCGCGGGCCGCGTCACCTTCGACCCGCCGCTCCCCGCGCGTCACCGCGCCGTCATCGAGCGCCTCGGCGTGGCGCTCCTCGACAAGATCGCGCTGCGCTTCCCGCGCGTGTTCTGGCCCCGCGAGCGCCACTTCGTGATGCACGTCCCCGCGCGCCGCGAGGGCCTCCGCACCTTCCTCAACGCCGCCCGCTGGAGCGGTGAGCCCGTGCTGGTGGGCGTCCTCGGCGCCGACGCCGCGCGCCGCTTCGAGCGCCTCACCGACGAGGCCGCCACCGCGCTCGCGATGGAGTCGTTGCGCGCGATGTTCGGCGGCGCCGTGCCCGCCCCCGAGCGCGCCGTCGTCACCCGCTGGAGCGCGGACCCGTGGTCACTCGGCGCGTACTCCTGCGTGCCCGTGGGGGGCACCCACACGATGCGCGCGCGGCTCGCGGAGCCCATCGACGAGCGGCTGCTCCTCGCGGGCGAAGCGACCCACCCGCGCTACCCGGCGACGGTGCAGGGCGCGCTGCTCTCGGGGTGGGCCGCGGCCGACGCGCTGCTGGGGTGAGCGCGAGCCTTGGCGACGGCAGACGTTGACGCCCTTCGCCCCCGTCCATTCGGCGTGACGGACCCGCCCTCGCCCGGCCACTCCACCGCACGATGGCCGCTCTCCACCACGCCCACGCTCCGTCCCCGAGGCTGCGCCCGCTGCTCGGGCTCCTCACCCTTCTCGCGGCGTGTGGCGCGCCCGAGCCCGAGCGGCCCGACGGCGCGCCCGACGCCTCCGAGCGGTTCGACGCGCTGCCCCAGGACGACGCCTCCACGATCGACGACAACGCAACCGACGACCGTCCCCCCACCACCGATCGCACGGACGCCCCGCCGCCCGATGACGCCGCGCCCACAGAGGGTCCCTGCGCCGCGAGCCGCCTGATCGACCTCGACGCGCACGGTACACGCGTCGGCGCGACAACCACGTACACGGGCTCCAACGCGATGGCCCCGGCCGTCTCTCCCGTGATCGGGACCTGCGGCGGGCGACCGGGCCATGTCGTGGCGTTCCGATACACGGTGCGGGCGCGCTCGCGCCTCATCGTGAGCACGTTTCACCAGGGGACGGCGGCCAGCTTCGACACCGTCGTGTGGGCGCAGAGCACGTGCGCGCCCATGGACCCGGGCATCGGCTGCAACGACGACGTCGCGGAGCCCTACGACCTGCGCGGGAGCCCTGCCACCGGGCGGTTCCACTCGTTCTTCACGACGACAGAGCCGTTGGGCGGCAACGCCGACCACACGCTCGACGCGGGCGCGACGGTCTACGTCTTCGTCGGAAGCTACACCCCGGCCAGCGGACCGACCCCCACGGGGACCTTCCAGCTCACGGTGACGGAGGCCCCGACGCCCCCCGCCCTCGGCGCACCGTGCGACCCGAGCCTTGACGACTCCGGCAGCGCTGCGGGCGCAGGGTGTCCCGCCGACGCGGCGTGCCGAGTCTCAGGGACGGACCACTCGGGCTTCGTGTGTGTCGCCCCCGTCCGCGCCGGAGGCACCTGCGACCCCGCGCGCGCCATGAACGTGTGCGCCTCGGGGACTTACTGCCACTACATCGCGAGCGCCTACCGCTGCGCCATCGTCGGCGTCGCGGGTGGACCCTGCCGCTCGGCGACGCCCCGGTGCGACGCCGGTCTCGTGTGCAACAGTGCCTACAGTTGCGCGCCCGAGGTCACAACGGGCGCGATGTGCGACCCCCGCTCGGTTTCGAACGTCTGCGTGTCGGGCACGTCCTGCGCGACGGTCACGGACGGGAGCCGCTGCGTCCCCGAAGGCGCGCTCGGCGCACGCTGCCGCACGACCGGAAGCCCATGCGACGCAGGCCTCGCGTGCTCGGACTACCTCTGCGTGACAGCGCTCCCAGTCGGCAGCCCCTGCACACTGTTCGGGTCGCGCGCGGTCTGTGCCGACGGCACCTGCGTCACCCAGGCAGGCACATCACGCTGCGTCGCCAACGGCGGCCCTGGGGCGCGCTGCCGTGGGTCTTCGCCGCAGTGCGACGCGGGCTTCGCGTGCGGGTACGGCGGCGCGTGTGTGCCTGAGGTGCCTGCGGGCGCGGAGTGCGACGGCACCGGCGGCCGGAGCATCACGAACCTCTGCGTGTCGGGGACATCGTGCCTCCGCGTGATGGGCGCGTGGCGCTGCGTCGTCCAGGGCCTCGCGGGCAACCCCTGCCGCGCGACGTCGCCCGCGTGCGATGCGGGGCTGGCGTGCGGCGGCTCGGGCTGTGTCCCCGAGGTCGCGCGCGACGGCGCCTGCGACCCGCGGTACGTCGCGAACTACTGCGTCGCCGGCACCTCCTGCCTCACCGTGGAGGGCGCGTCACGCTGCGTGGTCGACGGTGCCAACGGCAACCGCTGCCGATCGACCGGCCCGCGCTGCGACGACGGCCTGGCGTGCGCCGGTGACACCTGCCGCCCAGCGGTCCCGGTGGGCGCCACCTGCGACCCGAGCGGCGCCACCAACGCCTGTGAGGGGAGCGCCGCCTGCCGCACCGTCCTCGGCGTGTCGCGCTGCGCCGCCGAGCGTGGCCTCCATGGGCGCTGTGGCCCCGTGTCCCCGTGCAACGCGGGCACCGTGTGCGGACTCTGCGACGTCGGCCTGCTGTGCAGCAATGCCTACACCTGCGCGCCCGAAGTGCCCATCGGCGCGGCGTGTGACCCCGCGCGGACGCTGAACGTGTGCACCCCCGGAGCGTCATGCCTGACGACCCTGGGCACGAGCCGATGTGTCATCGACGGCGCCCGCGACGGACGCTGCCGCATGGGTCGGCTCGCGTGCGGCGCGGGCCTCGGGTGCAACAGCGCCTCCCTCTGCGTCACCGGCATCCCCGTCGGCGCGAAGTGCGATCCGGTGGGGACTTTGGGCGTGTGCGTGTCGGGGTCCACCTGTGGGCGCACGCCGGACGCGCGGCGTTGCCTTGCCGACGGCGCCCGGGGCGGGCGATGCCGCGAGTCGGGTTCGAGGTGCGACGCAGGCCTGACGTGCAACATCAATGGCGTCTGCCTCCCTGGGGTCCCGATCGGCGGCGCGTGCGACCCGTCGTGGGTCGCGAGCGTGTGCAGCGCCGGCGCTTCGTGCGCCACGGCGATGGGCGAGAGCCGCTGCGTGGCCCTGGGCACGCGCGGCGGGCGCTGCCGGGATTCTATGCCCTCGTGCGACGCGGGCCTCGGGTGCGACAACCGATACGTCTGCGTCGCGGCGGTCCCGCTCGGCGGCCCTTGCGATCTGGCGCGCGCGGCGAGCGTCTGCGTCGTCGGCGCCTCCTGCGGCTCGATGATGAGGGCGCCTCGCTGCGTCACCGACGGTACGCTGGGCGGCGCCTGTCGCTGGCCCGAACCCCGGTGCGACGCGGGCCTGAGCTGCGGCCGTTCGTTCTGCGTGCCCGAAGCGTCCATCGGCGCGGCGTGCGACCCCGACGGGTTGGTGAACGCGTGCCCGACCGACGCGCGGTGCGTGAGGACGGGGAGCGCGAACCGCTGCGTCGCCCGCGGAACCCAAGGCGGCTACTGCCGCACCACCGCGCCGGCCTGCGACGTAGGCCTGGCCTGCGGTGAAGGCTTCACCTGCCGCCCGGCGGTCGCCCTCGGCGCGACCTGCGACGCGGCGGGCGTCGCCAACGCCTGCGCCCCGGGAGGATCGTGTCAGCCCGTCATGGGCGTGTCTCGCTGCGTCGCCGACGGGCTGCGCGACGCCAACTGCCGGGCGAGCGCTCCCCTGTGCGACCCTGGGCTGACGTGCGCCCCGATGGCCAGCTCGCCGTATCCGCGTCGGGTGTGCCTCGCGGCGATTCCCCACGGCGGCGCGTGCGACCCGTCCCAGCCCGCGACCAGCCGGTGTGTGGACGGCGCGGTCTGCCGAGGCGCAGGCACGACGGGCCTCTGCGCGCCGGCCAGCTACACGCTTACCCCCGCGCCCACCACGTTCATCGACGCGTGCGCGGCGGCGGGAGCGACGACCCTGCTGATGAGCGGCGGTGACACGGCCGAGACCACCGAGCTCCCCTTCGGCTTCAACTACTTCGGCATCCCGCTCGCGATGGGAACACCGCTCACCGTCTCAGCCCGGGGCTGGCTTCGCTTCGGCGCGACGGCGACCCTCGACCTGCCCTCCGACACGCTGCCCGTGCTGCGGCCCGACAACGCGATCTTCGCGCTCTGGACGTCCCTCGAGCTCAGTGACACGACCCCGACGCCCGGGCGGGTCTGCGTGGCGACGACGGGGGCGGCCCCCACGCGCGTCTACGTCGTCGAGTGGCAGAACGCCGAACGCGACCCCCGTTCCGGCGACGCGGTGACCATGGAGGTGCAGCTCCACGAGGGGACCCACGCGATCGACTTGCTCTACAGGGCGCTGCCCCGCTCGCTGACGGACGGCGTCGGCGGCGTCACGGTGGGCCTCCAGGGGCCGGGCGGCACGTCGGTGGTTCAGGTCTGCGGCGGGACGTCGAGCGCTCCGACCGCCTGCACCCGCGCGATGCTCACTAACACGCGCTACACGCCCACGCTGTAGCAGGGGCCTGTGGCGCGGAGAGGCTGGCTCAGGGCGGGCGCCCCGTGCCGGGCGCAGAGGTCAATTGGCGTCGCGCGGGGGGCCCGCGTCGGGCACCGAGCACGCGAGGAGCGCGCTCGTCTCGGCGACGCACTCCCGCGAGGTCGGCTCGCCGTCGCTGTCGCAGGTGAAGGTCGCCGTCCCGCCGCAGCGGATGAGGGCGTTCACCTGCGCGGTGCAGAGGGGGCTGGCGAGGTACTGGGCACACTGGGTCATGCAGGTGTCCATGCTGAAGGTCGGGCAGTTGGCGGCGGCCTGGCGGGCGCAGATGGCGGGGCACGAGGCCGTACCGCCGCCACCAGGGGCGCCCCCGTCACCGAGGTCGAGGCCACCGCCCCCGCCGCCGTTGGCCGAGCCGCAGGCCGTGAGCGCGAACAACACCATGAAGAGTGAACGCTTCATCTGAGAGATCTCCTCGCGGAGTGTACGCTGCGGCCGCGGGCGCTTCTCCCCGGCCGCGCGTGTGACACGCTCAGTACGCCTCGGCGAAGAGCACCCGGCGGGCGGAGGGCTTCCCGGTGAGCACGCACACCCCCGGCTCCACGTCGCCGTCGAGGGGGATGCAGCGGATGGTGGCGCGCGTCTCCTCCTTGATCTTCTTCTCGGTCTCCGCGGTGCCGTCCCAGTGGGCCATGACGAAGTTGTTCACCCCGCCCGTCCCCTTGAGCGCGGTCTTGAACTCGTCCCACGAGTCGGCCTTCACCGTGTGGGCGTCGAGCCGGGCCTTGGCCCGATCGAAGAGCGCCTTCTGGATCTCATCCATCAGCGCGACCAGCACGGGGGCGGCGCCCGCGAGGGGGAGCGTCACCTTCTCCTTCGGGTCGCGGTCGCGGCGCTTGTACACGCACGTCCCCGCCGTCACGTCGCGCGGCCCGAGCTCGACGCGCACGGGCACGCCCTTCTGCTCCCACTCGAAGTGCTTCGCGCCGGGGCGCATGTCGTCGCGCGCGTCGAGCACCACCGACAGGCCCTGATCGACCAGCGCGCGGCGCAGCGTCTCGCCCGCCTCCAGCACGCTCGCCCGCTCGGCGTCGGACTTGTAGATCGGGATGATGCTCACGTGGATGGGCGCGAGCTTCGGCGGCAGCACCAGCCCCGCGTCGTCGGAGTGGGTCATGATGAGCCCGCCCACGAGCCGCGTGGAGACGCCCCACGAGGTCTGCCACACGTACTCCAGCCCGCCGCCCTTCGACTGGAACTTCACGTCGAAGGCCTTCCCGAAATTCTGCCCCAGGTCGTGGCTCGTGCCCGACTGGAGCGCCTTGCCGTCCTGCATCATGGCCTCGATGCAGAAGGTGCGGAGCGCGCCGGCGAAGCGCTCGTTCTCGCTCTTCTCGCCGCGGATGACGGGCATGGCCATCACGTTCTCGGCGAAGTCGGCGTACACGTCGAGCATCCGCCGCACCTCCTCCATCGCCTCCTCGTGCGTGGCGTGCGCCGTGTGCCCCTCCTGCCACAGAAACTCGCTCGTCCGCAGGAACATCCGCGTGCGCATCTCCCAGCGCATCACGTTGGCCCACTGGTTGATGAGCAGCGGCAGGTCGCGGTGGCTCTGGATCCACTTCGCGAAGTAGTGCCCGATGATGGTCTCGCTGGTGGGGCGGATGACGTAGGGCTCTTCGAGGGCGTTCTTCACCTCGATGTGGGCCTTGCCCTGCGCGTCCTTCACGGCGCGGAGGCCCGAGTGGGTGACCACCGCGCACTCCATCGCGAAGCCCTCCACATGGCTCGCCTCCTTCGCGAGGAAGCTCAGCGGGATGAGCAGCGGGAAGTACGCGTTCTTGTGCCCCGTCGCCTTGAAGCGCCGGTCGAGGTCGGCCTGAACCTTCTCCCAGATGGCGTAGCCGTGCGGCTTGATCACCATGCAGCCGCGCACCACCTCGGCGGGCTCGGCCAGGTCACCCATGCGGATGACGTCCTGGTACCACTGGGGAAAGTCCTTGGCGCGGGGCGTGATGGGGTTTTCGGCTGCCATGATGAGGGCGCGCTCTCTACCACGCGGCCCCACCGACGCGCTACGCCTCCCGCGCGCGCGGGTGTTAGTCTCCGCCCTCCCCCGCCCCTCCCCTATGGCCCTCTACGGCATCGATCTCGGCACCACCTTCTGCTCCGCGGCCTACGTCGAGCGGGGCCACGCCGTGGTGGTTCCGCTGGAGCAGGGCCGCGCCACGCTGGCCTCCCTCGTGCTCCTCACGTCGCGCGGCGACCCCCGCGCGGTGGTGGGCGCCGAGGCCCCGCGGCGCTACCGCGAGCTCGTGGGCGACGCCGAGCGCCCCCCCGCCGACGTCGTCCTCGTGCGCGGTTCGAAGAACCACATCGGCGCGGCCGACCGCTCCCTCCTCGGCCCGCCGTGGTCGCTCGCGGGACACGAGCTCTCCGCCACCGACGTCGCCGCGGTGATCCTCCGCGCGCTCGTCGGGATCGTGCGCGCGCGCCCGGGGCTCCCGCCCATCGACGGCGTGGTGGTGACGCACCCGCAGCGCTTCCGCAACCGCGAGAAGCTCGCCACCGCGCAGGCCGCGAAGATGGCGGGGCTCCCGGTGGCGGGGCTGCTCACCGAGCCCGACGCCGCCGCCTGGGCCTACGGGCTCCACGCGGGGCGCGCGGGAGACGCGGGGCGCGCAGGGGCCTTCATGGTGTTTGACTTCGGCGGCGGCACGCTCGACGT
>JBILLV010000575.1:0-3790 GCA_044375895.1 Polyangiales bacterium
GTTGAAGTTGCTCGTCGCGGGGGCGAAGCCCGGGAGGATGCCGAGGGCGTTGGAGAAGAAGATGAAGAACGCGCACGTCCCGATGATGGGGAGGAAGTAGCGCGCGTCGGCCTTGCCGAGGGAGTCGCGGAGGACGCCGTAGAAGGTCTCGACGAAGTTCTCCATGAAGGACGAGGCGGTGAGCTCGCCTTCGGGGACGACGGCCTCGCTGGTCTTCGCGATGCGGCCCTTCACGATGATGGCGAGGGTCGCGACGATGAGCACCGCGAAGAGCGCGAGCGTCGAGTACTCCAGCGTGACGGGCGTGTTGGGCGGATACGAGAAGTGGTTGGGGAGCTCCGCGAGGGTGTAGTCCGCCGGGCAGACCCCGCCGGCCTCGACGGGCACGGACTCACCCGCACCGTTCACGCACCCCATGTGGTTGAACATGGCCCAGAGCCCACGGAAGTTGGGGAGGGCCAGGAGGTAGGTGAACCATGAGGTGTGGTCGGGCATGTGCGCGCTCTCTGTGTGATCACTCGCCGGAGGCGTTGTCCCCGGCGGAGGTGAGGCCCCCCACGGCGATGGCGACCACCACCGCAGTGAACCCCGTCATGAAGCCCATCGTGTGCATCCAGGGCCTCGACACGAGGAAGCCCGCCACGATGAAGAAGCCGATCGCCTTGGCGATGTAGAGCACCAGCGTCGGGCCTTTGGAGCCCGCGGGCGCGTTCGGGTCGATGAGCCGGGTGACGAGCTGCGCCATCGCCCAGAGGTTGCCGAGGCCGAAGACCGTCCCGAGGGCCGCGGAGAGGGCCGCGATGGGGCCGCCGAAGAGGCCGCACCCGAGCGCGCACACCGCGCCGAGGACGAGGGCCGAGAGCGCGATGCGTCGCACGATCAGCTTCTCGTCAGGCATCGGTGCGTCCGTCGTCGGGTGGAGGGCCTTCACGCTTCAGTCTCTTCTCTTCGTCCGCGTCGCGCTGGCTCAGGCGATCGAGGCGCTCGGTGTAGCGCAAGATCTGCCGGAACCCTGCCGCCGCCCCGAGCAACACGCCCAACAAGATGAACGCGGGCTCGGTGTGGAACCGCCGGTCGAGCCATCGCCCGGCGGCGCCCATCACCAGGACGGACAGCACCATCTCGATGCCCAGGGACATTCCAGCGAGGTCTCGCGCAGGGAGTTTCATGAGAATTCCTGCCGAGGGGTGAGTGACTCTCTGGAGCTGTCTCTGTCCGTGATGGCGCGCGGCTTCTATCACCCGGCATCGTTGGGGGTCAAGACGCGCGAGACAAGGCCCCCACTCCGAGCATCACGGAGCCACCGCGCGGACGCCCGCGCAGCCCCAGCTCTCCATCGTGAGGCGGAGGTCCCAGGCGCCCGAGAGGTCGAGGTTGCCGCTGCGGCTGCGCACCTCCCAGCTCCGACCGTTGGTGAAGGGGAGGAAGGCCCCCGCCGCGATGGTCTGCTGCACGTCGAGGACGCGCGTGTCGCGCATCGTCCCGAGCGCGCTCCCGAGGATGGTGCCGAGCACCGCGACGGTGCCAAACACCCATCCGTAGCCGTCGGCGTGCTGCGAGACCATCGCCGCGCGGCCCGCGATGTCGTCGAGCACGCGCCGCGCCGCCGCGCCGTCCGACGAGAGGAAGCAGCCGTACGTGATGGTGATGTTCGAGATGCTCCGGTAGAGGTCACCCTGGCCCCACAAGACCCCTTCGGCCACGCGGAGGTTGATGCGCGTGGTGTTGCGGTTGCCGGCCACCTCGCGGGGCGACATCAGCAGGAGCTCCGAGTGGCGCCCGTCCTCCGCGGAGATGATGCAGTAGAGCTGGCGCGAGAGGTCGAAGAAGCCGCGCTGCATCGAGATCTCCCGCACGCGGATGCGCAGCTGCGGGTCGGCGCAGGTGGTGTTGGCGGGGGCCACGCCGAGGTCGGTGCCGCAGGCGTAGTTGGTGCGGAGGCCGCCCATGTCGTTGTTGCACGCGGGGACGGCCATCGTGCTGGTGGGGACGGCGAGCGCCCCGGTGCAGCTCGGGGCCATGTCGCAGGTGGGGCAGCGGTTGCAGTCGAGGGGGCAGGTCTCGCAGGTCTCGGCGCCGCGCGAGCAGATGCCGTCGCCGCAGCGCACGCCCACGTCGGGGACGTCGAGCGGGACGATGGCCGTGTCTTCCGCGGCGTCGGGGGCCACGTCGGGTTTCAGGGTGGCGTCGGGTGGAGGGGTCGTCGCGGAGTCGCCCGCGGCGCACCCGAGGAGGGTCGAGAGGCACAGGGCGGACACGGCGGCGCTCGTACGCATGGACCGGGACGCTACCGGAGCGCGCCGCGCGGCACAACGGGCGCTACGGCACCGTGCACTGCCAGTCGCGCGCGGTGCAGGCGGGCGTGTCGTGGCACGAGATGCACGAGCTCACCCGCCCGTCGACGAGCACGGCCTGGTCGACGGCCCGCACCCGCTGCCAGCGCCAGTCGTTGTGCGGCGGGTCGTAGCCGGCGGGCTCCTTGCGCATCACCGTCCACGCGCGGAGGCGGGAGCACGAGGGGTCGGCGTACTCCTCCTTCACCACCAGCGACCCGACGGGGAGGCGCGCGGCGTTGGCGCGGTAGGGGGCCGCCGCCTCGGGGTTCGTGAGGACGCGGATGTGGCTCACCACGAGGCCCGGCGTCGTGGCGGTGTGCTCGCTGGTCATGCGGCAGCCGCGCACCTCGACGAAGGTCGTCGCGTAGCCCGAGGGCACGAGGGAGGTGGGGGCTGCGGGCTCGTCGGGGCCGCAGGAGAGGAGCGTGGCGCAGAGGGGGAGGAGGAGGGCGGCGTGAGGCTTCACGCCTGGGAGACTACCGCAGAGTCACCACGCGGATGCGCTGGTTGTGGGTGTCGGCGATCCAGAGGCGGTTCATGGTGTCGGTCTCGATGCCGTAGGGGCGGTCGAGGAGGGCCATCGCCGTGGCCGCGCCGTCGCCGCGGAAGCCGCGCATGCCGCACCGTCCCACCGCGGTGCGGATCACCCCGTCGGCCCCCACCGAGCGGACGCAGGAGTTCTGCGTGTCGGCGATGTAGAGGGTGCCGTCGGGGGCGATCTCGATGTCGGTGGGGCCGTTGAGCTGGGCCATCCGGGCGGGGCCGCCGTCGCCCGTCGCGCCCGCCATGCCGGTGCCCGCGACGGTGGTGATGACGCCGTCGGTGCCGACGCGGCGGATGACGTTGTTGCCCGTGTCGGCGATGTAGAGGTTGCCCCGCGCGTCGAACTCGATGCGCGCCGCGGGGGGCGCCGCCTGGCCGACGGGCGCGTTGAGCGAGGCCATGAGGGCCGGGCCGCCGTCGCCCGCGTAGGCGCGCATCCCGTTGCCCACGACGGTGTTGATGATCCCCATGCCGTCGACCTTGCGGATGCGCTGGTTGGCCTGGTCGGAGATGTACACCTCGCTGGTCACGGGGTTGATCGCGACGCCGACGGGGAGGTCGAGCACCGCCATGAGCGCGGGGCCGCCGTCGCCCGCGAAGGAGCGGCCGCCGGTGCCGCAGAGGTCTTCGATCATCGCGCCCGGGGTGCCGATGTTGAGCACCCGCTTGACCATGCTGTTGTGCCAGGCCGCGATGAGGAGGCGCCCCTGCGCGTCGAAGGTCATCTGCGTGGGGTGGTTGAGGCGGTGACGGAGCGCGGGCATCGCCATGCGCGGCGTGCCGGGCGGGATGGGCGGGTCTTCGCCGTCCTGGAGCTCCCCGGTGCCCGCGACGGTGCGGACGCGGAAGTCGGCGCCGATCTCGCGGATGGTGTGGTTGTTCCAGTCGAGGAAGTAGGCCTTGCGGTTGTC
>JBILLV010000576.1:0-3781 GCA_044375895.1 Polyangiales bacterium
GCACGCGCTGGAGGCTGTTGCCGAGGTGCTCGGGCTCGCAGTGACACGCGAAGTCGTCGTAGAGGAGCCGCATGATCGCGCGGGCCTCCTCGATGGGCATCGTGGCCTGGCGCTCGTGCCCCATCCGCCGCACCAGCACCATGAAGGGGAGCGGTCGGTTGCCCGTCGCGCGGATCTCCTCGGGCTCGCGGAAGTCGGGCTGGAGGTACGGGAAGTGGCGCGGGTTCACCGCGTCGAAGCCCCCGCGGCCGTAGAAGAGGATGCGCTGCCACGACACCGGGTCGTCGGGCGAGAAGTACTCCATCTCCGCGGTGAGGTCGATGCGCATCCCGAAGTGCTTGCCCGGCTGCTCGGGCTGCGGGAGCTTGAGGCGGCCGCGCGCGTGGAGCTCGAGGAGGTAGTCCATCGCCACCTCCACCGGCGCGATGCGGAGCTCGTAGGAGAGCACCGTGCCGCGCGCCTCGGGCATCATGTAGAGGTGCGAGAGGTACACCACGCACAGGTCGGGCGCGTAGGCGGGGTTCACCAGCACCGAGCCGTCGCGCACGCCGCAGATGTTGCCGTGGCGGTCGCGCGCCGCGATGAGAAAGTAGCGGATGTACGTCCCTGACGGCGTCGGGTCGAAGGCGTCCTCGCGGAGGAAGCGCTTGATCACGTCCGCGCGCTCCATCTCCCCGTGCGCGCCGAAGGCCCCCCAGAGCATCTGGTAGGCGGCCTCGAAATCCGGGTCGTCGGGGTCGACGATCTCCCAGAGCTCAAAGGAGCGCGTCTCGCGCTCGATCATCTCCACCACGTCCTGGTGGTAGAGGTCTTTGAGGCACAAGCGCAGGCGTCGTCTCGGTGCGACCACAAGAGGGCCTTTCGTCGAACGACAGAGTGTCGGCGAGCGCTGCGCCGAAGGCAAGACCGAGCGCGCGCCGGCTTGACACCACCCGCGTCGGCGAGCAATTCCCTCTCCCGAGGGCCATGCACCTGAACCCACGTGGCGATCGGCGGTGGAGCGTGGAGCCGGTGACGGGCGAGTAGCCGCTATCCCTGGATGATCGCGCCGTGCGCCTGGCGCAGCGCGACGACCACGCGATCGAAGCGCGGCTTGTCGAGCACCGCCCCCTCGCGCCGCACGTTGCCCGGCGCCACGTCGATGAGCCGGTCGACCTTCGCGTAGCTCACGCGCCCCTCCCGATCCCACGGGCCGACGCCCAACTCCACCTGCGCCGCGCGCTCGTGGCGCTTCGAGGTGAGCGCGACGCACGCGAGCTGATCGCGCCGCCGCCCGACGATGAGGACGGGCCGGTCCTTCCCCTGCGACGGGTCTTCTTCGAAGGGAACCCACGTCCACACGACCTCGCCCGGATCGGGGTCGCCGTCGATGCGCGGCGCGTACTCCACCCGCACGGCGTCAGGGCGCTGCGGCTGCGGTTGCGGCTGTGGATGTTGCCCCGGCGGAATCTGCTGCGGCCGTCCCCCCGTCAGCCAGCGAACGAGGAGCGTGAGGAGCGCTTGCACGAGTCGGAGGAGCATGGGACTCCCTCTACACAGGCCGGGCGCCGCTTTCAACGCACACCGGCGCGTCGCCGCGTGAGGTACGCTTCTGAGACCCCACCGATGCCCACCACCCGCGCCCTCGACATCGACGACAACACCTCCGTCTGGGCCGCCACCGCGCACCCCCTCGACCCGCTGCCCGCCCTCCGCGGCGACGTCCGCGCCGACGTCGTCATCATCGGCGCGGGCTTCACGGGGCTCTCCACCGCGTACCACCTCTCGGCCCGCTACCCCGACAAGAAGGTCGTCGTGCTCGAGGCGAAGCGCGTCGGCAACGGCGCGTCGGGGCGCAACGGGGCCATGGCGCTCCACTGGATCAACGGCGTCGAGGTGCGCGACGCCGACCGCGCCCGCCAGCTCTACGCCGTCACCACCGAGACGCTCCAGTGGATCAAGGACGTCGCCCGCGAGCACAACTTCCCTCTGCGCTTTCGCGCCAACGGCTGCCTGGAGATCGTCACCGACGCGCGCCGCGCCGAGGAGGCCCACGAGCACGCCGAGCGCCTCGCCTCCTGGGGGCTGCCCATTCGTTACCTCCAGGGCGCCGCGCTCGAAGACAAGCTCCGCGCGAAGGGAGCGGTGGGGGCCACCTTCGACCCGACCACGGGCCAGCTCCACGGCCTCGACCTGCTCCACGGCCTCCGCGGCGTGCTCCTCGCGCGCGGCGTCGACATCTACGAAGGTTCGCCCGTCGTGCGCATCGACGAGGGCCGCGAGCACGTCGTCGCCACCCCCAACGGATCGGTGCGCGCGCCCACCCTCGTGCTCGCCACCAACGGCTACACGCCCTCGCTGGGGTACTTCCGCGGCGGCATCATCCCCCTCCACTCGCACTGCATCGCCACCGAGCCGCTGCCCATGGAGCGCTGGCGCGAGCTCGGCTGGGGCGACGTGGCCGCCTTCAGCGACGACCTCGACCGCATCGCCTACGCGAGCCTCACCGACGACGGGCGGCTCCTCTTCGGCGGCGGCGGCAACGGCGCGTACTCGTACTACTACGGCGGCCGCACGTCCGTGCCGCGCACCCCCGAGCGGCAGTACGCCTTCGTGCGGAGCATCCTCGACCGCTACTTCCCCCACGCGAAGGACGTCCGCATCGCGCACCGCTGGACGGGCACGCTCGGCATCACGATGAGCCGGGTGTGCAGCATGGGCGTGACGGGCGAGCACAAGAACGTGCTCTACGCGCTGGGGTACAGCGGCCACGGCGTGGTGCTCGCCAACGTGGCGGGGCGGGTGCTCTGCGACCTCTACTCCGACCACCACGAGCCGTGGCGCGCGATGCCCTTCTACCAGGCGCCGCTGTGGGGCATCCCCCCCGAGCCGCTGCGGTGGATCGGGTACCACGCGTTCACGATGGTCACCGGGCGCTCGCCGCGGCGCAAGGACGCGCACGACACGCTGGCGAAGCGGAAGTAGCCTGAGCTGCGACCGGTGGTAGCCTCCGCCGCCCCATGACGACCCAGCGGTTTCGCGATCAGGTGGTGTGGATCACAGGCGCCTCCTCCGGCATCGGCGAGGCCCTCGCGCTCGCCTTCGCCCGCGAGGGAGCGCGCCTGGTGCTCTCGGCGCGTCGGGCCGACGAGCTCACCCGCGTGGCGGCGCTGTGCCGCGGTGCCGCCGCGGTCGACGTGGTGCCCCTCGACCTCGCCGACCTCGACGGGCTCCCCGCGGTGGTCGAGTCCGTGCTCACGCGCGTGGGCCCCGTCGACGTCATGGTGCACAACGGCGGCATCTCGCACCGCTCGCGGGTGACCGAGACGGCGCTCGCGGTCGACGAGCGCCTGATGCGCGTCAACTACTTCGGCGCCGTCGTCCTCACGAAGGCGCTGCTCCCGTCGATGGCGTCGCGCCGCCGCGGGCGCTTCGTGGTGCTGAGCTCGGTGATGGGCGTCTACAGCGCGCCCACCCGCGCGGCCTACGCGGCGTCGAAGCACGCGCTCCACGGCTTCTTCGACGCGGTGCGCGCCGAGCACGCGCTCGACGGCCTCGGGGTCACGCTGGTGTGCCCGGGCTTCGTGCGCACGCACATGGCGCCCAACTCCCTCAACGGCGACGGCTCACCCCGCGGCGGCGAAGGCGTCGCGAAGGGGATGCCCGCCGCGCGCTGCGCCGACGCGGTGCTCGACGCCGTCCACCGCGGGCGCGACGAGGTGTACCTCGGGGGGCGCGAGCGGCTCGCGGTGTACCTCAAGCGCTACGTGCCGTCGGTGCTCGCGTACGTCCTGCCGCGCCT
>JBILLV010000577.1:0-3779 GCA_044375895.1 Polyangiales bacterium
GAGCTTGAGGAGGATCGCTCCCTCGGCGGTGGCGATCTCGAACTTGTAGACGGCGCCGGGCGCGACGCCGGGGAGGAAGAGCTCCCACACGCCCGTCGCGCCGAGGCGACGCATGGGGTGGCGACGTCCGTCCCAGTGGTTCATCGAGCCGACGACGCTGACGCGGCGGGCGTTGGGGGCCCACACCGCGAAGGCCGTCCCGGAGACGCCGTCGAGCGTGCGGAGGTGGGCGCCGAGGCGGTCGTGGAGCGACCAGTGACGTCCTTCGGCGGCGAGGTGTTCGTCGACGGTTCCCCAGGTGGGGGGGAAGCCGTAGGGGTCGGTCACCCGGAGCGTCACGCCGCTCGCAAACGTGAAGCGGAACTCGCAGTGCTCGCCAGGTCGCAGCGCCTCGACGCGCACCGCCCACACGCCCGCCGGGTGGATGCGCGTCATGGCGAGCGGCGGACGACCGGGCGGGAGGCAGGTCGCGTCGACCGCGTCGGGGTGCCACGCGCGCACGATCACCGCGCCGTCGCCGAGCGGGTGCGCGCCGAGGACGGCGTGCGGGTCGGGGTGGGCGAGGGAGGCCAGCGCGTCGAGGTCGAGGGCGCCGAGGCCGCGGAGGAGGACGTTGGGCTCGTTCATCGGGTGCGCTCGTCGGATTTGGCGTCGTTCCAGTAGGCGTCGAGCTCGGCGAGGGTGTGCGCGTCGAGGGCTCGGCCGGCGGCCTTGGCGCGCGCTTCGACGCCCTGGAAGCGCGTCGTGAAGCGTCGGTTGGTGCGGGTGAGCGCCTCCTCGGGGTCGATGCCGTGCTTGCGGGCGAGGTTGACCACCGAGAAGAGCACGTCCCCCAGCTCGTCGGTCATCGCTTCACGATCGCCCGTGGTCGCGGCCCGGTCGAACTCGTCGAGCTCTTCGGCGACCTTCGCGCGCGGGCCGTGCGCGTCGGGCCAGTCGAAGCCGATGCGCGCCGCCTTCTCGCCGACCCGCAGCGCGTAGGCGAGGGCCGGGAGGCTGCGGGGCACGCCCTCCAGCGCGCCGCGGTCTTTTTTCTCCGCGAGCTTGAGCTTCTCCCAGGCGGTGATCACCTCCGCCGCGGTGCCCGCCTTCGCGTCGCCGAACACGTGGGGGTGACGCCGCTCCAGCTTGTCGGCGATGCCCGCGATGACGTCGTCGAGCGTGAACCACCCCCACGACGCCGCCAGCCCCGTCTGAAACACCACCTGGAAGAGCAGGTCGCCGAGCTCCTCGCGGTGATGGAGCACCGCGGTCGACTCGGGGCCGAGCGCGCGGGGGGCGGTGTTGGTGACGGGGACGGTGGCGTCGGGGCCGAGGCCGTCGATCGCGTCGCACACCTCGTGGGCCTCCTCGATGCAGTAGCGCTTGAGGGAGGCGAGGGTCTGCTCGCGATCCCACGGGCAGCCGTCTTCGGCGAGGAGTCGGCGCATCACACCGGCGAGTCGCGGGAGGCTCGCGCCGTCGTTGGGCTTTACGGGCATGGCGAACGCTGGTACCACGCTCCTCCCCGCGGCCTCAATCGCTCCCCTCTACCACCCCCACAGACGGACGAATGCCTCTCTACAAAGCTGGCCAGGAGGTCGACGCCTGGTGCACCAAGTGCAAGATGGACCTCACCCACCGCATCGTCGCGGAGGTCGGAGGCAAGCCCGTGAAGGTGGAGTGTCGCACCTGCTACACCGTCCACGTGTACCGGGCGCCGAAGAACACGCCCTCCGCCGTCGCCGCGCGCTCCGCGACGGGGGCATCGCCTGCGACCGCGCGGGCTCCCTCGACGCGCCGGGCGGCCGTCGAAGAGCACGTGTCGCTCACGCCGCCGACGGGCGCGCGCATCCATCCCTACCGCATGACCGAGCGCTTCATGAAGGACCAGTGGCTCCAGCACAAGACCTTCGGCGTCGGCCTCGTGGTGAGCGAGATGGCGGGTGACAAGATCGAGGTGCGCTTCGACAGCGGCGTGAAGACGCTGGTGCACGGCGTGACGCCGTAGCGACCGGTGGCGCGCTGCGGTGTCAGCGCGCCACGGTCATCGGGGGGGGCGAATCAGAGGGAGGGAACGAGGCGGAAGCGCGTGCCCGACGTGACGGCCGTGCACTCGGGGGCGACGCCGGTGCGGCCGCCGGGGCAGATCGCGAGGCCCATGCCGAGGACGTTCTCGACGCCCACCGCGGCGCGCGTCGGAGCGGTGGCGGGCTGGCCCGAGATGGTGTCGTAGAGGAAGTCGATCGACGCGTCGGCCTCGTTGTAGATGATCTCGAACGACGCGCTCCCGACCGTGGGCATCGCCGTGCTGCCCGAGTAGAACTGCCCGTTGCTCCACTGGAGGATGAAGCGGCGCGAGGGGGCCGATCCGACGGAGACCGCGCACACGCCATCCGAGCCCATCACGAGGTCGGCCCAGTAGGCCGCGATGAGGCCGTTGGGCGCCGTGCTGGTCGGGATCGTCCCCGTGATGGTCGCCTCGCCCCCGTCGAAGGACATCAGCGACACCATGCCGTTCGAGGACACGTAGAGCGGCGTCCCGGAGGGGAGCGGTGTGCCGAAGAGCCGGAGACTGAAGGGCGCGGTGATCATCGCCATCGCGTCGTCTTCGCCCGCCAGGATGCGCTGGACGCCCGGCAGCGTGCAGGCCGACACCGTCGTGGCCGTCGTCGTCGTGCGCGTGTAGCCCATGCCCGGCGGCGGGGGCGGCGGCGGGGGCGGCGGGGGCGGCGGCGGTGGGGGCGGCGGAGGTGGAGGCGGCGGCGGCGGCGGCGGGGGCGGCGGGGGCGGCGGCGGCGGGGGCGGCGGCGGCGGAGGGGGAGGGGGCGGCGGCGTGCCGTCCGTGGGCGTGACGCGGTCTTCCGGCGGCGTCGCGTCGGGCACCGCGGGGTTGTCATCGGTCTGGGCGGCGTCGGGCATCGTCGCGGCGTCGTCGCCGGCGTCGGTGTCCATCATCTTGCCACCACCACCGCCGCCTCCGCGGGCGGTGCAGGCGGCCAGGAGCGCGATGAGAAGTGAAGCGGCGGGCGTCTGAAGTCTGGGTCGCACGGTTGTGGGTTCCTCCGAGGGACCTCCCTAACGCGCCGTGGCGGGTGCGGTCAATTGGTGGGCGGGGCTTCTTGCGCGGGGTGTGTGTGGCAGGAGTGGTAGCCTTTGCGCCCCGGAGTACCCGCCGTGCACGACCTCCCCTGGACGCCGCTCTTCGTGGACACCGAGTTCACCTCCTTCGGGCGGATGGAGCTCGTCTCGATCGGCGCGGTCACGCTCGACGGCCGGGAGTTCTACGCGGAGAGCAGCGACCACGATGTCGCCGACCGCTCGGACTTCGTGCGCGCCACGGTGGTGCCTCTCCTGCGCGGCGGCGTGTGGTCGATGCCAACGGGCGTGATTGGGGCGCGGCTCTGCGACTGGATCGACGCCCTCGGCGGCGACTACCGCGTGGTGTGTGACTACTCGGGCGACTGGCGGCTCGTGACCACGCTGCTCGACGGACGCTGGCCCGAGCACCTCGCCCGGTCGCAGTACACCTGGACGTACGGCCTCGCCACCCACGGCCCGGCCGAGGTGCAGGAGGCGAAGCGCCGCGCGTGGACCGCCGTGCAGGCGCACTTCGCGCTCGAGCCGCAGCACCACGCGCTCCACGACGCGCGGGCGATGCGCGCCGGGTGGATCGCCGAGAACGCTCCGTGAGCGGCGCGGGCACGGCGCGGGGCACCTCTTTGGAAGCGGCTTGTTTGCAGATGATTTCTGAGGGCGGGAGCGGGTGTTGTGGCCCTCTCCCCCGCTGCCGCGCGCCC
>JBILLV010000578.1:0-3756 GCA_044375895.1 Polyangiales bacterium
GAACGACTCACTACCGAGGCACCAGCCTGCCGATCGCGTTGCCGGACCCGATCGGCGATCGGTTCTCCTGCGGGGAGGAGCACTGCTGCTACCTCCTGGGCGGCGAAGCGCGTTGCGTCGGCCCCACTCCGATCCATCGTACCGACACGCGACTCTTCCGGGCTGCTGACCAGTTGCCCCAGCATCGCGGCCTCTGGGAGCCCGTCGGCAACGGCCCCGCGCGCGACGTGAGGACCACCTGGCGCGGGACGCAGTTCATCGGCCCCGACGGCGTCTACCGATGCTTCGGCGATTGCCCGCCCATCGTCCTGTCGCGGTCGCGCGCGTACCGGCAGGTCACGGAGGGCGCCATCCTCGCCGACGACCACACGGTGTGGGCCTGGGGACCGTTGATCCAGGGCATCGACCGGCCCCATCCCATCCTGCGCTTCAGCAGCCCAACCCACGGCGAGCCACAGCCTGTCATCTTTCCGCCCGAGTCGACGGCCCCGCCCGATACCACTGCTCCGCGCGGCGGGTTTCAGCCGCAGGGCGCAGGCGTTGCACCGCCGCGCACGAGGTGGAGCCCGTGGAGTTCACCCTCTCGTCGACGCTCACCCTGCGCGCGCGCTTCTTCGAAGAGAAGATCCTCCCGCCGCAAGGGCTCTCGGGGACGCTGCCGGCGCGTGAGACCACCGACACGGTCGTGGCCCGATGCGCGGCCTTCCAGCGCCACGCGCGCGGGTTCCATTCGACGGTCGCGACCCTCGACGACGAGTACACGGCGGCCGTCAGCAACTCGACCGTCTACGACGATCGCGGGCGCCCCACGACGCACACCCTCACCGAACAGGTGACCGCGGTGAAGCCAGGCACCCTCGCGGTCGAGATCGGCTACCACGACGACGAAGACCCCGTAACTTTCTGGGTCCGCCTGGGGCGTGACGAGAAGCCGCTGCGCTCGGGGCAGCAGACGCTCACGACCCGAGACCCGGACGGCGGATGCCACACGCTGGCGCTCCCCTACGCCAACGTGCCGAGCGTCTGGCCAGGTGTCTTCAAGGCGCTCCGCCGGAAGGACGAGCGCTTCACCAGCGAGCGGATCGTCACCTCGGGCTGCTCGCGGCCGCGCGACAGGGCGCGGGTTCGATCCACATCGGCGGTGGACTGGCGCATCTACGACTGGAAGCGCTTCGTCTACGTGAACATGCCCGCAGCCCGCGTCGCGTGGGACGTGCTCTCGGGGCTCCACCTCTCCGACGACTTCGTCTTCTGGCTCTGGCAGCAGGAGCGCTCGGCGGACCCGTCGCCGCCGGACGACGCCGCGCCCGCGGGGAAGTGAGCTCCCGCCGTGACCTCACCCTCGCCGCCCGCTGTTGCGACCGGCTGCTGGTGCGGTCGAGCGGTGCTCAGTCTGCGTCGAACACTGGGTCTACCGCCACGGCGAGCCCATCGTAGCGCGCGGAGCTGCGGATCGAGCGCCCAACGCCCCACCTCGCCAAGACCGTCGCCTCGCCGCCCGCCCGATGCGTCGCATGACGGGTGTTCGGTCGACGCTCGCGGGACTACGCGCCGTGTTGTTGAAGTGGCTGAAGACGCTGGAGAGGGCCGCGGTCGACGATGTGCGCGCAGGTTCGCATCGGCAACATCCTCCCCAAGCGCGTGCGAGGCCCAATGGAGGTTCGGCCCCAGCGAAGTCGGGCCCGTCGCCCTTGACAGGCACCGAGTATCGTGGACAACTCCGTCCAGGATGCGGGACGCCCCCAGCGACATCAATCAGCGAATCGCAGCACAGCTCCGGCGATTGCGGGCAGCGGCGGGGTTGTCGCTGGATGCCCTGGCGGGCAGGACCAGGGTCAGTCGGTCGATGCTCTCGCTCATCGAGCGCGGTGAAAGTAGCCCCACCGCGGCGCTTCTCGAGCGACTCGCTGTCGGCCTGAACGTGCCTCTGGCGACGATGTTCGGAGGGGTCGTCGAAGGCGACGCTCCGGAGGGGCCCGTACAGCGGCGAGCCGCTCGGTCGGAGTGGCGCGATCCGGAGACGGGATATGTCCGAAGCAACCTGTCGCCGCCGCAGGTGCCCCAGCCGCTGCAACTCGCCGAGGTCGAGCTCCCTGTGAAGGCGCGGGTGGTCTTCGAGAGTCCGGTGCGCGACGTGAAGGTCTATCAACAGATCGTGGTGCTGGAGGGGACCATCGAGGTCACCTGCGCGAACCAGTGCCATCGCCTCGCGGTCGGAGACTGCCTCGCCATGCAGGTCGAAGGGACCAGCATCTTCGAGAATCCCTCTCGCCAAACCGCTCGATACCTCGTGGCCTCAGCGACGGAAGTCAATTCAAGGAGAAGGGCATGACGAGCCGATGGCGCATCGAGCGACCCATGGAGCTCAACGACGACGACCTTCGGGAGCTTAGCGAAGTGCTCATCGATTGCGTGGAGGGGGGTGCCTCGGTCGGGTTCATGTCGCCGCTGACGGGGGACCGAGCCTCGTGCTTCTGGCGTCGTGTCGCTCGAGGAGTGGCAGCGGGCGAGCGGGCTCTGCTCGTCGCCAAGGACGAAGGCCGAATCTGCGGCACCGTCCAGTTGATCCTCGATCTCCCTGAGAACCAGCCTCATCGAGCCGACCTGGTGAAGATGCTGGTTCATCGCCGCGCCCGCCAGCTGGGGCTGGGAGCCGCCCTGGTGCAGGCCGCCGAATCGATGGCTCGCGACTGTGGCAAGACGCTCCTGGTCTTGGACGCCGTCACCGATGGCGGCGCCGCCCGACTCTACGAGCGCCTCGGCTGGGTCCGCGTGGGCGATGTCCCCGACTTCGCGCTCATGCCCAATGGCGCGCCGTGCAGCACGACGTACTACTACCGCAGGCTGCATCCGTCAGCTGACGAGGCCGTATGACCCGCACCCCCATCAATTTTCAAGAGAAGCTCGGCCGATTCAGCGAGCTCTGGTCGCCCAAGGTGATCGCCGAGCTCAATGACTATCAGTTCAAGCTCGCCAAACTGCACGGCGAGTTCGTCTGGCACGAACACGCGGACACCGACGAAGCGTTCGTCGTGCTGGCGGGCCGACTCAAGATCGAGCTCGCGGAGAGGACCGTCGAACTGGCCGCCGGGGAGTTGTTCGTCGTCCCGCGCGGGGTTCAGCACAGGCCGTCCGCGGAACAGGAGTGCCACGTGCTCCTGATCGAGCCACGCGGCGTGCGCAACACGGGCGACGCCGGCGGCGAGCGGACCGCTGTCAACGATGTGTGGGTGTGAGTGACCTGAGCCGAGAGCCAGGGCCCAACACCATTCTGATACGCAGAGACCTACGAGGGATGGAATCACAGTGAGCACCTACGCAGCCTTGATCACGTGGCAACGCAACGGCGCCGCGTTCACTGACAATCGCTACAGCCGCGCCCATGAGTGGCAGTTCGACGGTGGTTGCAGGGTGCCGGCGTCGGCGTCGCCGCACATCGTCCCGCTCCCCCTCTCCGACGCGTCCGCGGTGGACCCCGAGGAGGCGTTCGTGGCGAGCCTGTCGAGCTGTCACATGCTGTGGTTCCTGTCGATCGCCGCCAAACGCGGCTTCGTGGTCGACAGCTACCGCGATGAAGCGGAGGGCGTGATGGAGACGTGCGCCGATGGAAAGCTCGCGATCACCGTGGTTACGCTGCGTGGCTACGCGCCCAACTTCGCCATGGCTGAACATCTGTCCGGCTGCGTAGGAGCTCCAGGTTGAGCTTGCAGACACGGCCTTCTGCGAGCAGGGAGGGGTTACCACACCAACCTCGAA
>JBILLV010000222.1:0-15105 GCA_044375895.1 Polyangiales bacterium
CGGCCCGCCGCTGCGCTCGCCCGAGCTCGTGGCCGACCTCCTCGCGAGCGGCTGGTTGCAGACCTTTCTCCGCATGCGGGCGCGGGCGCGGGCCGTCGGGGAGCGCCTGTTGGCGAAGAACCTCGCCAACCTCCTCGGGCAGCAGTCCGCGCTGCTCGCCGCTCACCCCCGCGGCGGCGCGTAGGGGAAGCGGTCCTTGAGCACGTTGATCGGTCGTTCGAAGAGGTACCAGCTCGCCGTCGCCGTGAGCAGCACCGTCGCCGTCGCGAACGGCGCCCACCGCAGCGGGTGCTGCGACGTCGCGCGGAGCCACGCTCCGAGCGGCGCGAGGCCCGGCAGCGCGCCCACCCCGAGGAGCAGCGTTCGAACGAAGGTGTGCTGCACGTACACCCCGTAGCTGATGCGCCCGAGGTACCGCAGGGGCGCAGCGCCGAGCACGCGCCCGGTGGTGCCCCCGAAGCCTCGTCCCGCCCCGTCCACCACGGCGAAGGCCGCCACCGCCGCGAGCGTCAGGTGGAACATCACCGCCAGCCCGTGCGCCGCCGTCCCCTCCCGCGCCGGCCCGAGCGCGGGGTAGAGCAGCACGAAGGGAGCCCCCACCGCCACGCCCGCCCGCACCACCGCGCGGCGCACGCCGTCGAGCGCGGGGTCGTGCCAGCAGCACGCGAGGAGGGCGCCCCAGGCGAGCTGATCGGCGCACCCGAAGGGGAGGAGCCCCACGGAGAACGCGCCAAACTGCCGGAGGTACACCAGCCGCAAGAGGGGGCAGAGCGTGACGAGCGCGGCGATGAGGGCGACGAGGTGACGTCGCGCGAGGCCCAGCACGGCGAGGGGCCAGAGGAGGTAGAACTGCTCCTCGATGCTGAGGCTCCAGAAGGGGGTGACGGGGCCGTCCCAGGCGCCGCGGCGGGCGAAGTAGAGGTTGGAGACGTAGGCCGCGTGCCACGCGAAGCTGCTTCGAACGGGCGGGACGTCGAGCGCCGCGGTGACGAACAGCACGGCGTAGTAGAGCGGGAAGATGCGCACGAAGCGGCGCGCCCAGAACGCTCGGAGCGCGGCGCCGAAGGACGTGCGGCCCGCGTCGAGGGCGCCCTTCACGTCGAGCAGGATGCGGGTGATGAGGAAGCCGCTGAGCACGAAGAAGAGCCACACGCCGACCCCGCCCGGCCCGAGGCGTCGCACCAGGGGGACGTCGGCGTAGTGCTGCACGAGCACCAGGAGCACGGCGACGGCGCGCACCCCGTCGAGCTGCGGCATCGGCTTCATCGGCGGCGGCGAAGGTGCCCACAGAGCGAGCGGGCTGTCACGCACGACCGGCGATGAGGTCAGTAGTGAACCCCCGAGGCGATCTCGCTCGACGGGGGGAAGCCGCTCCCCGCCCAGCGCGCGTCGAGGGCGTCCATGGTGGCCTCCCAGCGGGCGACGGTGCGACGCTCGCGGGTGTCGGCGGCGGGGTACTCGATGTCACGCAGCGAGGTGATCACCGCCGGGCGGAAGAACATCGCGTGCCCCATCGTGTGGCGGAAGGCGTCCTCGGGGGAGACGATCGCGTCGAGATCGAGGGGCCCCACCGGACCCGCGGCGGGCATCGCGAGGCGCAGGCGCATCGGGACGCGCTCCAGCGGGATGGCCGCGAAGCTGTGGTGGTCGGCGGTGTGGAAGGTCGACACCGTCGCGAGGTAGATGGCCACCGCGCGGGCGAGGGCGCCGTCTTCCACGATGGCGCGCCCGTCGGGGAAGCCCGGGAGCCACCCGGCGATGTGGTCGGCCCACGCGATCACCTTGGGGTCGTGGCGGGGGACGCGCGCGAGCATCTCCGCGGTGAAGCCCGTCCACGCGTCGAGCCACTCGCGGCGGAAGCGACCGTAGGGGACGTGGGCGCCGGTGAAGAGGTCGCCGAAGCGCCACGCGGGCCAGTCGGGGTGGCCCTCGACGCCGCGGTGGCCCGTCGCCACCATGCGGTGCATCCCCTCGGTGGTGTACGGGAAGCCGTTGTACACCTCGCTCTGCGCGTTGTGGATCGCCGAGCGGCGGTGGTGGATCACCGCCTCGTGGAGCCCGAGCGTGAAGCGCGTGTGGGGCCGCACGAGGCGGTGCACGGGGTGGTTCTTCGGCAGAAACGAGCGGGTCACGGCGTGGATGACGTCCGCCGGGAAGTGGATCCGCGGGTGGGCGGCCGTGATGAGACGGAGCTGCGCCCCCTGGAGCGCGTACCACTTCGCGAGCTCCCAGGTGTCGCCCTCGGCGGGGGTCACGGCGCGGCCGTCGACCTCGATCGCGAGGGTCTGCCAGCGCTCACACGCGCGGCGCAGGAGCACCACGACGGGCGCCGCGAACACGCCGGGGAGGAGCTCGTCGGTGGCCGCGATGGAGAAGTCGCAGCACGCGAGTCCCTCCGGCGAGCCCGCGTGGGGCGCGAGGGAGGCGGGCACCTCGGCGAGCGCCACCAGTCGGACAAACTGGCCGAAGCTGGTGGCGGTGAGCGTGTCGGTGAAGGTGTCGTCGGTGACGCGGACGAGGCGCGGGCCCTGGACGGCGCGGCGGACGGCGCCCGGCGCCTCCGTGACGAGCTGGCGGACGTAGCGCGAGACGATGCCGCGCACGTGGTCCATGCGGTCTTCGAAGGGGACGTGGAGGATGGGCGCGTAGAAGTCCGGGTCGACCACCGCGGGCTGGGGCCACGGGCCGCGGACGCCGCGGGGCAGCGTGACGGGCGGCGCCGCGAAGGGGACGTGGTTGCGGGGCATCGACGCGAGGCGGGGGGAGTCTTCCCACGAGGAAGGAGCGCGCTGCATGACGCCCAGGTGGGCGAGCATCTCGTCGAGGACGGCGGGCGTCGGGGCGAACTCACGGGGCCAGGCGGGCGCGTTCATCGGGGAAGAGACCTCCACCGCGGGGGGCGTGTGCCGCGGTGGAAGGGTCTTCGCATTCGGGCGCCGGGGTGGACAATGTCACCCGATTTCACGGGCGGCGCCGGGCGATGTCACGCCAGGTCGAACACCAGCACCTCGGCCCCGTCGCCGCCCTCGATGACCACGCGGGCTTCGTCCGAGAGGGCCGCGGCGTCACCCGCGGAGAGGGCCTTGCCGTTGACGGTGGCGCTCCCGGTCGCGACGTGGACCCACGCGTGGCGACCCGGCGCGAGGGCGTGCTCGGCGCGCTCGCCGGGGCCAAACAAGCCCGCGTAGAGGGCGACGTCCTGGCGCACGGTGACCGACCCGTCGCGACCGTCGGGCGAGGCCACGAGGCGGAGGCGCCCGCGCTTGTCGTCGGCCGTGAAGTGCCGCTGCTCGTAGCCCGGCGCCGCGCCCCGCTTCTCGGGGACGATCCAGATCTGGAGGAAGTGCACGGGCTCGGTCTTCGAAGCGTTGTACTCGCTGTGCGTGACGCCGGTCCCCGCGCTCATGCGCTGCACGTCGCCGGGGCGGATGACCGAGCCCGTCCCCATGGAGTCGCGGTGCTCGAGCGCCCCTTCGAGGACGTAGGAGACGATCTCCATGTTGCGGTGCGGGTGCGCGCCGAAGCCCTTCGCGGCGGCGACGCGGTCGTCGTTGAGCACGCGCAGGGAGCGGAAGCCCATGTGCCGCGGGTCGTGGTAGTCCGCGAAGGAGAAGGTGTGGTGGGAGTCGAGCCAGCCGTGGTCGGCGTGGCCGCGGGCGTCAGCGGGGCGAAGGGTGATCATGGTGTGGGGTGGCTCCGTTCGAGCGACAACCTGCGCGCGACGGCGGTCAAACGGAAGGGACCGGCGGCGGATCGCTCGGTTGTCGCGCCGCAACGAGGCGCCGCACTTCCCCTCGACACCGCCGCGCCGGATGCGCTACGCGTCTCGGCCATGAAGCTCGTCGAAGCGCTCGAATCCGGCGCCTGCGGGGTCCAGTTCAAGCTCCCCTCCCACGTCATCGTGCGCGTCTCCGAGCGCGAGGGCCTCGTCTTCACCGACGCCCGCGCCGAGCTCGAATGGATGGTCCATTTCGGCGACCTCACCCTCGACCTCTCCGCCGACCACGACGCCGTCCTCACCGCCGACGTGCGCCAGGCGACGCGCGCCATCTACGACGCCACCGCGGCCAACCTCGACGCCCGCGCCCCGAAGTCCGCGCGCCGCCCCGACGCCCACGCCGCCGACCCCGCGTGGTCGCCCCTCGTCTCCGCGGCCCCCGTCGCGCTCAGCGTCACCACCGCGCTCCAGGTGATCCACTACGCCGCCGAGCGGGACGGCCTCCGCGTGGTGCTCGGCCACCTGCTCGTGCCGACGCAGTACGGCGTGGTGGAGTTTCGGGTGACGGCCACCGACCGGGCGCCGCTGCCCGACACCGACTCCCCCAAGCACGCCGCCGCCCGCGTCCGGGCCGCCCTCGACGAGCTCCGCGCGCCGGGCGTCGTCGAGGTCACCCGCGCCGCGCTCGCCCCCACCGTCGGCGACGTGACGCTCCCGGCGTTTGGCGGCGGCTTCACCCTGCCCGCTCGCTTCGCGCTGGTGGGCGACCCCGCGCGCGACGTCATTCTCTTCACGCGCATGAGCGTCGGCAACACCGACGGCGTGTGGCGCCTCGGGCTCGTCCGGGAGGCCGGCGACGCCATCTCGCGCCAGCGCGCCCTGCGCAAGCGCGTCGAGACCGCCCTCGCCACCCACTTCGGCCTCGCCGACCTGCGCACGGCGCGCGTCGAGCTCTCCCACGCCGACGACGGCGCCGCGCGGGTGCTCGTCCAGCACGACGGCCCGCTGGCCTCGGTGTGGTGGCTCCACCCCGACGGGGGGCTCCGCGGCCTCCAGCTCTCCGGGCCGCAGGGGACGGCGCTGGGCGACGTGGTCGCGCTGCTCCTGCCCGCGGCGGCGTCGTGGCGGGTGGTCGCCGACGCCTGACGCGCCCGCCGGTTGCGGTGTACCTTCGGGCGCCCCTGATGCGAACGCCCCTCTGCCCGCGCCACGTCCCCCTCCTCGGCAACCTCCCGGCGTTTCGAAGCGACCCGCTGGCGACGCTGCTCCACGCGCTGCGCGACTGCGGCGACGTCGCGCGGGTGGACTTCCCGAAGGTGAGCGGTCACCTGCTGTTTCACCCCGACGCGGTGCGGGCGGTGCTGGTCGACCACGCGAAGCAGGTGTCGAAGGACACGCCGGGCTTCGTCGCGCTGCGGCTGCTCCTCGGCAACGGCCTCGTCACCTCCGACGGCGCCTTCTGGCTTCGCCAGCGCCGCATCGCGCAGCCCGCGTTTCACCGGGCGCGCATCTTCGCCCTCGGCGCCCGCATGGTGGCCCTCGCCGAGCGCACCGCCGCCGCGTGGGACGAGGCCGCGCGCGCGGGGCGTACGGTGGACGTCGCCGAGTCGATGATGCGCCTCACGCTCGCCATCGTGGCCGACACCATGCTCGGCGCGGACGTCGAGCGCGACGCGGCGGGGGTCGGGCGCGCGGTGACCCACCTGCTCCACGACCTCAACGAACGAATCGTCCGCCCGTGGCTCCCGCCCGTCACCTGGCCGACGCCGCGCAACCGTCGCTTCACCGCGGCGCGCGACACGGTGCAGCGGGTCATCGACGAGGCCATCGCGCAGAAGCGAGCGCACCCTGACGCGCCGGGCGGAGATTTCCTCCGGCTGCTCATCGAGGCGCGCGACGAGGAGACCGGCGAGGCGATGACGGACGTCCAGCTCCGCGACGAGGTGGCGACGATCTTCGCCGCGGGGCACGAGACCACCGCCAACCTCCTCGCGTGGACGTGGGCCTGGCTCTCGCGCACGCCCCACGTGCGGCGGAAGCTCCAGGCCGAGCTCGCCGCGGTGCTCGGCGACCGTCCGGCCACCGCGGACGACTACCCGCGGTTGATGTACACGCGCACGGTGCTCTTGGAGGCCCTGCGCCTCACGCCGCCGGTGTGGCTCATCTCGCGCCGCGTGGTGGAGCCCTTCTCCGCGGGCGGGACGTACCTCCCGGCGGGGAGCGTGGCGTTTCTCTCGCCGTACGTGACGCAGCGGCACCCGGCGCTGTGGAGCGAGCCCGAGGGCTTCGACCCCGACCGCTTCGCCGAGGGGGCGGGCGAGGGGAGGCCGACGCTGGCCTTCTTCCCCTTCGGCGCGGGGCCGCGGAAGTGCATCGGCGAGGTGTTCGCGCTGGTGGAGGCGACGCTGCTGCTCGCCACGCTGGCGCGGCGCTTCTCGCCCGAGCTGCTCCCGGGGCGCGACCCGGTGCCCGAGCCTGTCATCACCCTGCGCCCGCGCGGCGGCCTCCCGATGCGCATGCGCTTCCACGCTCCGACCATGGGAACCCACTGATGCGCTTCCTTCCCCTCTCGATCCTTGTCGTCGCCGCGGGCTGCTCGCTGATCTACCCGCTGGACTACCGCACGGCCGTGCCCGACGTCCCCGCCCCCGACGCTGCGCCCGACGTCCCCGCGCCCGACGTGCCCGCGTCCGACGGGCCTGCGATGGATGCGCCCGCGATGGATGCGCCCGCGATGGATGCGCCCGACGAGTCCCAGCCCGGGTGCCCGATGGGCTTCGACCGCTGCTCGGGCGTGGCGTGCACCGACCTCCGCACCAACAGCTCGCACTGCGGCCGCTGCGGCAACGTCTGCGCGCTCTCCAACGCGACGCCCACCTGCGAGGGCGGCGCGTGCATCGTCGCCTCCTGCAACCCCGGCTTCGCCGACTGCGACATGAACCCCGCCAACGGCTGCGAGGTGTCGACCGCCACCAGCCTGACGCACTGCGGCCGCTGCGGAAACGCGTGCCCCACCGCGGGCGGTACGCCCGTCTGCCGCGAAGGCGTGTGTCGCGTCTCGATGTGCGAGCCGGGCTTCGCCGACTGCGACGGCAACAACGGCAACGGCTGCGAGGCCGACACCCGCACCTCGCTCACCCATTGCGGCGGGTGCGGGAGCCCCTGCGCGCGCCCGAACGCCTCCGCCCGCTGCGTGGCCGGCGCGTGCACCATGGCGTCGTGCAACGCGGGCTTCGGCGACTGCGACAACAACCCCGCCAACGGCTGCGAGACGCCCCTCGCCACCGACGTCAGGCACTGCGGGACGTGCGGCCGCGCCTGCTCCTCCGCGGGGGGGACGCCCTCGTGCGCCGCTGGGGTCTGCGCCATCGCCTGCGCCATGGACCGCGGCAACTGCGACATGAACGTGGCCAACGGCTGCGAGACCAACACCCGCAACACCTTCGCGCACTGCGGCGGGTGCGGTCGCGCGTGCTCCGCCGGGCAGAACTGCAACGCGAGCGCCTGCGGCACCACCTGCGCGCCGGGCGAGACGAGCTGCGGCGGCACCTGCGCCAACCTCCAGACCAGCACCTCGCACTGCGGGATGTGCGGCTTCGCGTGCCCGACGCCGCCCAACACGGTGGCCACCTGCACGGCGGGCGCCTGCGGCATCGAGTGCCTCGCGGGCTTCGGCAACTGCAACGGCAACACGGCGGACGGCTGCGAGACGCCGCTGGCCACCAGCCCGGCCCACTGCGCGCGCTGCAACAACGTGTGCCCGACGGCGCCCAATGCCGCGGCTACCTGCTCGGGCAGCGTGTGCGGCATCGCCTGCGCGCCGGGCTTCGCCAACTGCGACAACGCCGCGGGCAACGGCTGCGAGGTGACGCTCGCGTCGACGCTCGCCCACTGCGGAGCGTGCGGCCGCGCGTGCATGACGCCGCGCGCGACGCCCGTGTGCCGGGCGGGGGCGTGCGCGATCGAGTCGTGCAACTCGGGCTTCGGCGACTGCAACGGCAGCGCCGCCGACGGCTGCGAGACGCCGCTGGACAGCACCCTGGCGCACTGCGGTGGCTGCAACCGGATGTGCGCGCCGCCCAACGCCATCGCCGTCTGCAGCAGCGCCGAGTGCCGGGTGAGGGCGTGCAACACCGGCTTCGCCGACTGCAACGACGACCCGCGCGACGGCTGCGAGGTCACCCTCGCGACGAGCACGGAGCACTGCGGCAGGTGTGACAACCGCTGCCCCAGCGGCGCCTCGTGCGTGGGGGGCGCGTGCTGCGGCACCCAAGGGCTCCCCTGCTGCCTCCCGGGCAACACGTGCGGGGGCGCAGGGGCAGACCTGCGGTGCATCGACGGAAGGTGCGTGGGGCCGTGCGGCGGCGAGGGGCTGCCGTGCTGCGTCGGCGGGGGCTGCAACGTGGGCCTGGAGTGCGGCAACGGCACGGTCGATCGCACTTGCGGGCGCTGCGGCGGGTCCAACGAGCCCTGCTGCCGGTTTGGGGTGCCGTGCCGGACGGCCGCCACGTGCCCCATGATGACGATGCGCTGCCCCTGAGGGCGATCAGCGCGGCGGGTGGCCGGCCTCGCCGCGCACCACGCGGTGGTCGGTCCCCTGGAGCGGCGCGATCGCGGCGGGCTGGGCCGCGGGCGCATCGGTGACCGGGGCGAGCATGGCCGCGTCGACCGCGCGCACCGCCTCCCCTTCGAAGCCGCGGAACACGATGGTGCGGTGCGGGCGCACGAGCGACAGCGCGTAGAGCTCGTTGTAGGCCGCGAGGACGGCGGGCTCAGACCTCATGCGCTCCAGGGCGGCGCCGATGGCCTTCGGGTACTGCCCCTTGGCCTCCGTGACGAGGGCGGCCACGCGGACGGACGTGTCGGCCTCGAGCTTCGCGACGGCGAGCCGGCCGGCCTCTTCGATGTCGGCGCGGGCGCGCTCCAGGCGCGCGGCGACGGTCTCGAAGATCTGCCGCGACACCTCGGGGAGCAGCATCACGTTGCGGATGTACACCCGCTCGACGGTGATGCCCCAGCGGGCGCACTCCGCGCTGATGTCGCCGCGCAGCACCTCGCTCAGCTCGCTGCGGTCGCAGAGGATCTGCTTGAACTCGCGGTTGCAGAGGATGGACGTGGCGGCGTGGGCGACGAGGTTCTGGAGGAGGCGGTCCCAGTCGGAGACTTCGAAGAGGGCCTTCACCGGGTCGGTGATGCGAAACTCCAGCCAGAGGTCGATCATCACGGTGGTGCCGCGCGCGTCGTTGACGTGGACGCTCTTGAAGTCGCGGAAGTCCTTGCGCAGCGAGACGGGGTGCGTCTTCACCCACGGCATTGCGCGGGACGGAAACCAGTGGAGCCCCGGCGTCGTGAGGCGCGCGACGAGCCGACCGAAGCTGGTGACGAGCACGGCCTCCTCGTCCTCCACCTCGAGCGTCAGCGCGCGGAAGAGGGCGCTGAGCACGGGGATGACCGCGAGGCCGAGGGCGAGGCCGAGGGCGAGCTGGGCGTTGGGGCTCACGCGCCCTCCTTCACGAAGACCGCGCGCGACTCGCCGTGCACCTCGGCGCGCCGTCGATCGACGTACAGGTCGAGGGTGCCGGTGGCCTGGAGCTGCGAGAGAAACGAGCGGATGGTGTCGATCTCAGTGGCGGCGGCGAGGGCGCGGGCGGCGGCGATCTCGACGCCCTTCTCGGACGACAGCACGCGCTGCTGGCAGTCGCCCTCGGCGCGGAAATAGCGGGCCTCCGCGTCGGAGTGGGCGTTGATCACGGCGTTGAGCGCCTCGGTGAGCTCGTCGGGGGCGAGGATGTCGGTGAGGTCGACGGCGTGGAAGCGGACGCCGTAGTCCTCCGCGATCTGCTCGCGGCAGAAGCGCTCGATGTGCTGGTTGAGCAGCGCCCGCTCGCGGCGGATGAGCGCGTACGAGCCCGCCTGCAGGGCGAAGTCGAAGCGCCCCTCGGGCGACTGGCTCGCGCGCGGCGCGCGGAAGTTGGCGATCTCGTTGCGCAGGAGGCAGGTGAAGAGCCCCATCATGTGCTCGCGGGGGTTGCGCAGCCCGAAGAGGAAGCGCGCGAGCTCGGCCTCCAGCGGGACGTAGCGCAGGATGGAGTCGAAGCGCAGCAGGGTGCCGTCCTCGGCCATCGCGACGCGGCCGCCCTCCTCGCCCGCGAGGTCGAGGTGCTGCTCCATGATGGGCACCGTGATCGCCTTCTGCCACGGCCGCTTGAAATGGAGCCCGGGGTGCCACACGCGGAGGGCGTGGGCGCCGGGCGCGAGGGCCTCCGCGGCGCCGAAGGTGGTGAGCACCGCGAGGTGACCCTCCTCCACCCTGAACCAGCAGCGGGTCAGCGTGTACGCCCCGAAGAGCGCGAGTCCCGCGAGTAAACCTGTCAGCAGCATCAGTTCTCCTAGAAGCGATCGCGGTCGTGGGGGACGTCCCAGGCGGCGTCCCAGGACTTGGGGGGCACCCGCGGGGCGTCGGCGCGCGGGGCGACGAGGGCGCGGCCCCGGTCGAGGGCGTGGTAGGCGGCGGCCAGGCCGCGGTTCACGTCCACGACGTCCTCGTTGAACTCCATGTGCGCCTCGGTGGCCCGCGGGAGGCGCGCGACGGCGTCGGCCGAGTCCACGATGGTGCCGTGAGGGACGTGCGTCCCCGCCGGGAGCTCGACGCCCACCACCACCGCGCCGATGCCGATGAAGCACTGCTCGCCCACGATCGCGTCGTGCACCACGGCCTTGAAGCCGACGAAGGTCTCGTCGCCGATGTAGCAGGGTCCGTGGATGAGGGCGTCGTGGGCCATGGATACGTCCCGGCCGACGTACACCGCCCAGGGCTCGCCCCCCACGCGCACGTGCTTGTCCTTGAGCGCGTGGATCACGACCCCGTCTTGAATGTTGGAGTTGGGGCCGATGAAGAAGGGCGTCCCCTCGTCGGCGCGCACCGAGCTCCCCGCGGCGATGTGCACGTGCTCGCTGAGCACCACGCGGCCGATCACCGAGGCCTGCTTGTGGACGAAGGCCGAGCGGGCGATGAGCGGCTTCTCGCGCACGTGTCGGAGCCAGTGGTGGTGCTCCGGGGAGCTGTGCTCGGTGAAGGGGCGCCGGGCGTCGGCCTCGTCGCGGTGGAGCACCGCGCGGATGCCCTGGGCGCGGTGGTCGGCGATCTGCGCGCGCTCGGCCTCCTGGTGGCGGTTGAGGTAGCGGTGGAGGGCGTGCAGCACGAGGCCCGCGATGAGGCCCGACATGAGGTGCCCGGTGACGGTCCCTACGGTGGTGACGGCGAAGGCCGCGGCCTCGATGCGGTGCGTCCGCGCGAGGTGGACGAACTCCTTCGCCTCGATGAGCCGCCAGCCCACGACGCACAAGAGCCCCGCCAGCGCCGCCAGCGGCACGCGCGCGATGTAGCCGCTGAGGTAGAGCACCGACGCCCCGAGAAACACCGCGTGGAACACCGACGCGAGGCGCGTCCGGGCGCCGCTCTGCACGTTGACGCTGGAGCGCACGATCACGCCCGACACCGGCATCCCCTGCATCAGCCCGACGGCGAGGTTGGCCATGCCCTGGCCGAAGAGCTCGAGGTTGGGGCTGTGGGGCTTCGCGTCGGGCAGCATCCGGTCGACCGCGCGCGCGGACAGCAGCGACTCGACGCCCGCCAGGAGCGCGATGGGCAGCGTCTTCACCACGAGGTCGAGCCAGCGCTCATCGGCGACGATGGGGAGCGCCGGGTGGGGGAGGGTGGCCGTCACCGCGCCGACGCGCTCGATGTCCCAGTGGAGGTAGGCCGACACGAAGGTGATCGCGCCGATCGCCACGATGGCCGCGGGGAAGCGCTTGAAGGGCTGGAGCGTCGTGACCATGAAGGCCACGAAGAGCCCGCACACCGCCGCGAGCCACGAGACGTGGTGGAGCCACGCGGGGCGGTGCATCATCTGGGCGAGTTCGAAGACGCGGTAGTCGAAGCCCAGCACCTCGGGGATCTGGCTGTCGAGGAGCTTGAGCCCGACGCCCGTGGTGAAGCCCGCGAGCACCGACTCGGGGACGCGCTTCATGACCCCGCCCGCGCCCGCCGCGGCGAGCGTGAGCTGAACCACCCCGATGATCACACACGCCGCCGCGACGCCCGTCGCGCCGAACTCGCGCATGAGGGCGAGCACCATCACGTTCAGCGCCGCCGCGGGCCCCGTCACCTGGAAGGGAGCGCCGCCGAGCGCCGCGGCGACCCCACCGCCGATCGCCCCGGCGATGAGCCCCGCGGCGGGGGGCAGCCCGCTCGCCACCGCCAGCGCGACGTTGAGCGGCAGCGCGACGGCCGCCACCGTCAGGCCCGCGAGCAGGTCGGGGCCGAGCGCGGGCTGGCGAATCGCACCCGCCCAGCGATCACGGAGGTCGCGGGCCATCGAGAGCCAGTCGGAGATGAGGTTGGGCGCTCCCTCACCAGCTCCCTTCTCGACGCGAGCGACCGACGGGGTGAACTGCATCAACACCGCTTACGCAAACCATAGGCCATCGGATGCAACCTTGTCGCATGTCTGGCGGATGGCCGCCTTTCTCGCGCAGTCCACCGCGATCTTTGGTGCGGCAGAAATGACCCCCTGCGGTGGTTGACCGCACTGGACTCGGACGGCGGTTTCGAGCCGTCGCGGGATCTGCTACCAACGCCGCCGCCCGCAATGACCACCCGTCCCCTCCAGCCTGGTCGTCGTCGTCTCCCCGCAGCACTGGTCGATCCCGCGCCGCCCAAGGACTCACCGCCGTACGAACTGCCCGCGCACCACCTCGTGACCCACGGCGTGTGCCTGGGCATGACGGGGAGCGGCAAGACGGGGCTCTGCGTGGTGCTGCTGGAGGAGGCGCTGCGCTCGCGGGTGCCGGTGATCCTGCTGGACATCAAGGGCGACCTCGCCAACCTGATGCTCACCTTCCCGACGCTGAGCCCGACGGAGTTTGCGCCGTGGATCGACGCCGACGGCGCGCGCCGCGCGGGCCGGAGCGTCGACGAGGTGGCGGCCGAGACGGCGACGAAGTGGCGCGAGGGCCTCGACCGCTGGGGCCTCGCGGCGTCGGACGTCGCGGCGCTGCGCGAGTCGGTGGCCTTCCGCGTGATCACGCCGGGGACGACGGCTGCTGAACCGCTCCATGTGCTGTCCTCGCTCGAGTCGCCGAGCGCGCTCTGGGACATCGACGACGAGGCCGCCCGCGAGTCGCTCTCGGCCGCGCTCTCGCTCCTCCTCCGCATGATCGACCAGGAGGCCGACCCGGCGAAGAGCCGCGCCCACGTGCTGCTGGCGCTGCTGGCCGAGCGTCGTCTGCGCGCGGGCGAGGCGTGTCCGCTCGAGTCGCTGGTGGCCGACCTGCAGCGCCCGCCCCTCGCGCGGGTGGGGGCGCTCCCGGTGGACGACTTCCTGCCCGCGGGCGAGCGCTCGTCGCTCGCGCAGGCGCTCAACACCCTCATCGCGTCGCCGACCTTCGCGACGTGGCGCCAGGGCGCTCCCCTCGATCCCGGCGCGTGGCTCGCGCCGCGCGACGACGGCAAGACGCCCGCGGTGATCCTCTCGGTGGCCCACCTCGACGACGGCGAGCGCGCGCTGGTGCTGTCGCTCGTGCTGGAGCAGATCCTCGCGTGGGTGCGCTCGCTCCCGGGGACGAGCGACCTGCGCGCGCTGGTGCTCTTCGACGAGGTCTTCGGGTTCCTCCCGCCGCACCCCGCGTCGCCGCCCACCAAGCGCCCGCTGATGGCGCTCCTCAAGCAGGCGCGGGCCTTCGGCGTGGGCGTCCTCCTCGCCACGCAGAACCCCATGGACCTCGACTACAAGGCCCTCTCCAACGCGGGCGTGTGGTTCGTCGGCCGCCTCCAGACCGACGCCGATCGGGCGCGCGTGGTGGAGGGCCTCGCGGGCACCTCCTCCGCGGGCGACGTCGTCGACGCGTCGGCGCTCGGCGAGGTGTTGAAGTCCCTCCCCGGCCGCAGCTTCTACGTGCGCAACGTCCACGACCCGCGCGGCGCCTGCATGCTGGAGGTGCGCTGGTCGCTCTCCTGGCTGCGCGGGCCGATGACCCGCCAGGAGCTTCGCCGCCTCGTGCGCCCCGCCGCGCCTCCCGGCGCCGCCGGGCCCGTCGCCCCGACCGCTGCCGCGCCGAGCCCCGCCGCGCCCGCGACGCCCCCTACACCGCCGATCCCGCCGACGCGCGTCGCGGGGGACGTAGCCGGCGCGCGGGTGGACGTCCCGGCGTCGCCGGACGGGTGGATGACGTGGCACGCGCCCGCCCCCGCGGAGGCCCCGGCGTCGACGTGGACATACCAGCCGTGGGTCGCTGCGACCATCGTGGCCCACGTGCGCGACACGAAGCTCAACGTGCAGGCCAACCGGACGCTCCGCGCGATGGCGCCGCTCACGCCGGAGGGACGTCCCGACACCACCCGCGGGCGCGTCTTCGAGCCCCCTCGCTTCGCCGCCGCGGCCCTCCCGGGCGGCCGCTACGCCCCCCTCGCTGACGCGCTGTTTCGCAAGAACGGCCCCGCCGCTGTGGCCCGCGTGCTCCGCGATGAGGTGTATCGCTCGCTCCAGGTGACGGTCGCCACGCACAAGGCGACGGGCCTGGTGTCGGGCCCCGACGAGAGCGCGCCGGCCTTCGCGCAGCGGGTGGTGGCCGAAGCGACGCGCCTCGCCCAGGCCGCCCATCAGGAGGTGGTGACCCGCCACGCCCCGAAGGTGCAGCGCGCCACCGACGACGTCACCAACGCGCGCAACGCCGCCGCCGCGGCCGAGCAGGCGCTCCCCACGGGCGGGGCCCTCGCGACGGCGGCGGCCTTCATGCGCGGCGGCAAGCGCGCCCTCCAGCGCCTGGAGACGCAGCAAGACCGTCAGGCCACCCGCGCCGCCAAGGCCCGCGAGGACGTCGCCGACGCCGAGGCCACCCTGCGTGAGGTGGTGGCGAAGCGCGACGCCGAGCTCGCGGAGGTCGCCCGTCAGGTGCAGGCCGCCGTGGGCGAGATCGAGACGCGCACCATCGCAGCGAAGAAGGACGACATCGAGGTGACCGAGATCGGCGTCGCCTGGGTGCCCACCCCCAACGCGTAACGCCCCGTCCGATCTCTGGACCGGCCCCTTTCGACCGCTGCGTTCGCTACGCAAGTGATGTTTCAATCGCGTCCGCCCAGTGACACTGCGGCAGATTGGCGCGGCAACCTGCTCACACGACCAGGGACAGGCGCCGATCAATGGAGCGAACCCCCATGAGCGCCTGCATCACCCGCCCGCCCCCCGCCTTCGCCCCGCCCGGGATGGTCCTCCACGAAGAGATCGGCCACGGCGCCTGGAGCACCGTCTACCGCGCCTCCTGCGGCGACCGCCCGATCGCGCTGAAGGTGCACGCGGGGGCGCACGACGCGGCCGACGCCCTGCGTC
>JBILLV010000579.1:0-3734 GCA_044375895.1 Polyangiales bacterium
TGGAGCACGTGCTCCTCGAACTGTGCGAGGTGGAGGACGGCGACGCCGCCCGCATCCTGCACCAGTTCGATCAAGACCGCCTGCGCCTCGTGGCGCGCCTCCAGAAGGTGGTCAACCGCATGCGGACCGGCAACGCGGCGAAGCCCGTGCTGTCCGAGAGCATCTTCCTCTGGTGCGAGGACGCCTGGACGCTCGCGTCGCTCTCCACCGACGCCACGCGGCTGCGCACCGGCGCGCTCATCTGGCAGTTTATCAACAACCCGTCGAAGTACTCGATGGAGACCTTCCCCGAGCTCGAGGGCATCCCCCGCGACGGGCTCAAGCGGGAGTTTCTCGACATCGTGGCGCCCTCCAAGGAGTCGGGCGAGGTGAGCGTGGCCTCGGGGGGCACCTCGCAGGCCGGCGGCGCGGCGGGCGCGGCGGCGGCGGGCGCGGCGGCCAACTCGGGCGGCGAGAACCTCGCGCGCTTCACCGAGAACCTCACCCAGAAGGTGCGCGACGGCAAGGTCGACCCCATCTTCGGCCGCCACACGGAGATCCGCCAGCTCGTCGACATCCTCTCGCGGCGCCGCAAGAACAACCCCATCATCGTGGGCGACGCGGGCACCGGCAAGAGCGCGCTCGCCGAGGGCCTCGCGCTCGAGATCGTCGCGGGCAACGTCCCCGACCACCTCAAGAAGGTCGAGCTCCTCAGCCTCGACATCGGCGCGCTCCAGGCCGGCGCCGGCGTGAAGGGCGAGTTCGAGAACCGCCTGAAGAACGTCATCTCCGAGGTGAAGGCGTCGCCGAAGCCCATCGTGCTCTTCATCGACGAGGCGCACACCATCATCGGCGCGGGCGGCGCGCAGGGCGGCTCGGACGCGGCCAACCTGCTCAAGCCGGCCCTCGCGCGCGGCGAGCTCCGCACCATCGCCGCCACCACCTGGGCCGAGTACAAGAAGTACTTCGAGAAGGACGCCGCGCTCGCCCGGCGCTTCCAGCCCGTCCCCGTCGACGAGCCCTCGGAGGAGAACGCGATCCTCATGCTCCGCGGGCTCCGCTCGGTGTTCGAGAAGGCCCACAACGTGGTGGTGCGCGACGACGCCATCGTGGCCGCGGTGAAGCTCTCCAACCGCTTCATCTCCGGGCGCCTCCTGCCCGACAAGGCCGTCGACCTCATCGACACCGCCACCGCGCGCGTGAAGATCAACCTCGACGCCAAGCCCGACCCCCTCGTCGACCTCGAGGTGGCCTACGAGGGCGCGCAGCGCGAGCGTGACGCGCTCGACCGCGACGTGGCGTCGAGCTTCACCATCGACCAGGACCACCACGCCAAGCTCGTCGCGAAGATCGAGTCCCTCAAGGGCCAGATCGAGGAGCTCACCGTCCGCTGGAACAAGGAGCGCGACGCGGTGAAGGTGGTGCGTGAGGCGCGCGCCAAGGTGCAGCCGCTGAAGAAGGACGACGTGGGCGAGGAGGCGCAGGCCGCCCGCGCCGCGCTCACCGCCGCGCTCGCCGAGTACGAGAAGGTGAAGAGCAAGCCCGCCCTCGTGTCGGCCGACGTCGACCCCGACTCGGTGGCGCGCGTCGTCGAGAACTGGACCGGCATCCCCGTCGGCAAGATGCAGAAGGACGACGTGTCGAACCTCCTCCACCTGGAGGACAGGCTCCGCGAGCGCGTGCGCGGCCAGGACCACGCGATGCGCACCGTGGCCGAGGTGATCCGCGCCTCGCAGGCGGGCGTGTCGAACCCGAACCAGCCCGTCGGCGTGCTCCTCTTCGTCGGCCCCTCTGGGGTCGGCAAGACGGAGACGGCCATCGCCCTCGCTGACGCCATGTACGGCGGCGAGCGCTTCATGACCGTGATCAACATGTCGGAGTTTCAGGAGGAGGCGGCCCTCTCGCGCCTCATCGGGGCTTCGGCGGGCTACGTCGGCTACGGCGAGGGCGGCGTGCTCACGGAGGCGGTGCGGCAGCGCCCGTACTCCGTGGTGCTCCTCGACGAGTGCGAGAAGGCCGACGTCAACATCATGAACCTCTTCTACCAGGTGTTCGACAAGGGCTCCTGCGCCGACGGGGAGGGGCGGACGATCAACTTCCGCAACACCATCATCATCCTCACGTCGAACCTCGCCACCGACCAGATCGTGAAGCTCTACGACACCGACGAGCCCCCGCCCGTCGACGAGGTGGTGAACCAGATTCGCCCCATCCTGTCGAAGCACTTCAAGCCCGCGCTCCTCGCGCGCATGACCATCATCCCCTACGCCCCGATCGCGCGCGCCATCATGCGCGAGATCACCGAGATGCGGCTCAAGGGCCTCGCCAAGCGCATCTACACCAGCCACAAGATCGAGACGAGGTTCGCCCCCGAGCTCATCGACGAGATCACGCAGCGCTGCACGGCGGCCGAGACGGGCGCCCGCAACGTCGAGCACATCCTCCGCGGGTCGCTCGTCCCCGCGGTGTCGCGCACGCTCCTCGAGCGCATGGCCGAGGGCCCGCTGCCGCGCAACCTCGAGGTGAGCCTCAGCCCGACGGGCGACTGGCGCATCGAGTTCATCGAGGACGCGCCCGCGGCCGCCGCGGCGGAGTGACGTAGCCACAAGGTTCGGCGAGGAAGGCGTCCGCGGGGAGTGCACCCCGCGGGCGCCTTCGCGCATCGTAGGGTTCCCCCATGCCCGAGCTCGCCGAGGTCGAACACGCCCGCCGCCTCTGGGACGTCGCCCGCGGAGAGCCCCTGCGCGACGTGCTGACGGCCTCCGCCGCCGCGCGCGTGCTGCGCGACGTGGACTTCGACGCGCTGCAACGCGCCCTCGCAAACCACGCGCTGCTCGACTCCGAGGCGCGCGGCAAACAGATGGTCTTTCGCTTTGGGGCGGGTCCGTCGTGCTGGCTCGGGGTTCACCTCGGGATGACAGGACGGCTTCGGGTCGAGCCGCCCACCTACGAGCCCGTGCGCCACGACCACCTCGTGCTCCGCACGGCGTCGCGCGCGCTGGTGTTCACCGACCCGCGGGGCTTCGGGCGGGTGCGCTTCGCCCTCGGCGCCGAGGAGCCCGCGTGGTGGGCCTCCATGGCCCCCTCCGTGCTCGGGGAGGCCTTCACGGCGGCGGCGGTGGGCGCCTTCCTCGCGCGGCACCCGCGGGTGACGCTCAAGGCCGCGCTGCTGATGCAGGCGCGCTTCCCGGGCGTGGGCAACTGGATGGCCGATGAGATCCTGTGGCGGGCCGGCCTGCACCCCGCGACGCGCGCGGGCGCGCTCGACGGGGAGGCCGTGGCGGAGCTGTGGCGCGTGGTGCGGCGCGTCGCTCGCCTCGCGGTGGACACCATCGGCGACGACTGGGGCTTCCCTTCGACGTGGCTCTTCACGCACCGCTGGGCGGCTGGTGGGAGCTGCCCCCGCTGCGACGCCGCCCTCGCGCGCGACACCATCGGCGGGCGGACGACGTGCTGGTGCCCGCGCTGTCAGCCCGCGAGGCGCTCGCGGAACCACCGCGTCGTGGCGGGGTAGAGCTCCTTCGACGCGCGGCTGCCGACGACGGCGCCGACGTGGCCGCCGGGCACCTGCAGCACCTGCGTGTCGGTGGAGCCCGAGTGCTCGATGAGCGCCTTGGCCGCGGGGAGCGGGCAGATGGTGTCGCGGTCGGCGCCGATCACGAGGACGGGCGCGGTGATCGACTTGAGGTCGGCGCGCTGGCCCCGGACGCGGTGCTCGCCCTGCACCAGGAGGTTCTTCTGGTAGAGGTCGGTGA
>JBILLV010000025.1:0-49743 GCA_044375895.1 Polyangiales bacterium
TGAGGGGCTCGCTGGTCTCGTCGTGGCCGCCGACGCCGTTGCCGCCCGTCATCCGCTCGCCCGTCTCGGCGTAGTTGCAGCGGATGGCCGCCGCGCCGTTGCCCGGGGCCGTCGTGCGCTGCTGCATCGCCGCCACGGTGTCGGGCAGGTACATCGCGCCCATCGCGGAGGTGCCGGTCTTGTCGACCGCGAGGTTGGTGGTGCTGGTCGCGCCCCAGAAGACGTAGTCGACGTCCGTCACGAGCGGCGCCACGCCGTCCCAACGGAAGAGGACCGCCGGCTCGCCGCCGTTGGTGAGGCCCGCCGTGCGGCCGATGGTGCCCGCCATCGTCGCCGAGCGCATGGCGACGGCGGCCGTGCACGGCCCGAGCGGCACTGCCCCACCGTCCGGCATCAGGCCGCCCGCGGGGAGGTAGAAGTCGGGGCAGCGGCCGCCGTGGATGCCCGCGAAGGCCATCGGGGCGGCGGTGGTGACGACGACGTGGCCGCGGGCCGGGATGGTCGCGCCGTCGGGGAAGCGCGCCACGAAGTCGCTCGAGTCCACCGCGGTGGCGACCGTGCGGCCCGTGATGGTGCAGGTGCGCCCGAGGAAGCAGGCGTAATCGTGGTTGTCGCTGAGGTAGTAGTTGGAGAGCACGACCGGCGCCGAGGTCGGGTTGTGGATCTCGATGAACTCCGCCTCCGTCGGGCCGACCACGACCTCGGTGATGAGCAGGTGAGCGCCGCAGTCGGACTCGTCGACGATCCCGTCGCAGTCATCGTCGCGGCCGTTGCACGTCTCGGTCGCGGGGACGCAGACCACCGCGTCGACGGCGGCGTCCGTGCGATCGGTGGCGACGTCGGCGCTCACATCGGCGGCAACGTCAGCGGCGGCGTCCGGCGTCACGTCAACGGCGGCGTCCAGCGTCACGTCGGGCGTCGCGTCGCGCGGGGCGTCGACGGCGGTGTCGACGGTGGCGTCGGCGGCCGCATCCATCGTCGCGTCGGGCGCCACGTCGGTCGTGGCATCCGGCGCCGCATCGGGCCCCACGTCAGGACCCGCGTCCGGCCCTGCGTCCGGCCCTGCGTCCGGCGCGACATCCGGCGCCGCGTCAACGCCCGTCTCCACCGCGGTCTCCTGCGAGGGAGCGTCTCCCGCGTCGGCGCCGACCTCCATCGCCATGGCGTCGTCGGCGTCGGACGGCACGTCGTCGGTGGTGTTGTTGCTGCGCGGGGCGCTGGTGCAGCCGAGCCAGAGGACGAACGGAAGAATGAAGCGAGGCGAACGGGTCATGGGGGGACCTCTCCTTGGGGCCTGAACGTGGGGGCGCCGTGTCTCTACCAGAATCCGTGGCGGAGGAAAGTTCACGGCGGAGAGGAAGCCGCCGGGGCGACCGAAGCGTCAGGCGCGGTCGCGTCGATTTCAGGCTCGTGCCAGCGGTCGAGGACGGTGGCGAGGGTGAGGTCGCTCGCGACGTTGGTGGTGGCGCGCAGACGTCCCAGGAGCCAGTCGACGGAAAGCAGCACGGGCAGGGCGGTGAGCGGGAGGTTGGACGCGTGGAGCACCAGCGACAGCGTGATGAGCCCGGCCTCCGGGACGCCCGCGATGCCCGCCGCCGCGAGTGCCGACGTCGCCGCCATCGCCGCCGTCTGCCCCGCCGACAAGGGAATGCCCGCGAGTTGCGCGACGAAGAGGGCCGCGACCACCTCGTAGAGCATGATGCCGTCGTTGTTGAAGTTGGTGCCGATGCACGCCGCGAGGCGCGCGCTGGCGGGTGACACCTTCAGCTTCTTCTCCAGCGTGTCGAGCGTCACCGGCAGCGTCGCCATGCTCGACCCCGTCGACAGCGCCGTGAGCAGCGCGGGCCCCGCCGCCCGGTAGAACGCCAGCGGGCTCCGCCGCGCCACCAGCACGAGGAGCGCGGTGTACCAGACGGTGACGTGCACCAGGAGGCCGAAGGCCACCGTCGCGACGAGCTTGCCGAGCGAGGCGAAGAGCCCGAACCCGGTGGTGCCGACGATCTTCGCGAGCACGCCGAAGATCGCGAGGGGCACCAGGTCGACCACCCACCCGAGCACCAGCGTGAGGAGCTTGAAGCCCTCGCCGACGAGCTCGGTCATGCGCTCGCCGCTGCCCTGCGCGCGGAGCCTCCGGAGCGCGACGCCGACGATGACCGCGAGGAGCACGACGGCGAGCACCTGGTTGCGCACGAAGGGCCCCGCGACGCTCTCGGGGATGATGTCTCCGAGCGCCGAGGCGAGGTCGAAGCGGGGGGCGGGACCCGCGGGCACGTGGGCGTCGGCGGTGAGCGCGACGGTGACCCCGGCGCCGGGCTTCACCAGCGCGCCGAGGGTGACGGCGAGGACGCCTGCCACGGCCGCGTTCAAGAGGCACAGCCCGAGGAGGCGCACGCCCTGCTTCGCGGGGAGCGAGGCGTGGACGAGCGAGTCGACGATGGCGAAGAACACCAGCGGCGTCGCGAGGGCCTTGAGGAGGCGCACCACGATCGCGCCGATCTCGCCGAGCGGCGCGGCCGAGCGGCCGAAGAGGAGGCCGGTGACGATCCCCGCGGCGATGGCGGTGAGGATCCAGACGACGAGGGGGACCCTGCGCTTCGCGTCGCTCATGGTGGGTGCGGTCGGTGGTACCAGAAGCGTCAGGGGGAGCGCTCTACCCGAGTGGCGCGGGCTGTGGTACACGCGCGTCAGGCAACCATGAAGCGAACGATCTCCCTCCTCGTCGTCACGGCCCTCTTCGGCTGCATCCGCGAAAACCCGACGCCGCAGGTGCAGCCCGAGCCCACGGCCCGCACCACCGCGGCCCGCACGGAGGCCCACGCGGCGCCCGCGGCCGATCCGCACGCCCCGACGGCCCCCGTCGCCCCGGCCCCTTCGGCCCCCACGGCCGCGGCCCAGGCGCTCGGCGCGCCCATCACGGTCACCGAGACCACGGCGCTCGCGGCCATCGCGGCCCACCCCGCGCAGTACGCCGGCCGCCCCGTGCGCACCGAGGGCGTGGTGAGCGCCGTGTGTCAGGCGGCGGGGTGCTGGATGCAGATCGCCGACGCCGAGCAGCGGGTTCACATCAAGATGCACGGGCACTCGTTCTTCATCCCGCGCAACGCGGCGGGGCGGCGGGCGCGGGTGCAGGGCAACGTGGTGGGCGGCAACCCCAATGGGCACTGCGAGCAGGAGGCCGCCGAGGCCACCGGCAACCAGGCCGCCCAGCGCCTCGAAATCGACGCGACCGGCGTCGAGCTGCTCTGACGTAGCGGCAAATTCACCAGCCCTCCCGTGGATGCGATACGACTCGTCCCATGACGGACGGCGGCATCCGCATCGACAGGCTCCGCAAGACCTTCCCGGACGGCACCGTCGGGCTCGACGACATTTCCCTCACCCTTCAACCGGGCGAACTCGTGGCCATCCTCGGGCGCTCGGGGGCGGGCAAGAGCACCCTGCTGCGCTGCGCCGCGCGCCTCGTCGAGCCCACCTCGGGCGCCGTGACCATCGGGGGCACCGACATGACCGCCGCCCGTGGGAGCGCGCTCTATCGGGCGCGGGGGAGGGTGGGGTTCGTGTTTCAGCAGTTCAACCTGGTGAAGTCGTACACCGCGATGGAGAACGTGCTGGTGGCCCGCATGACGCACGCGCCGTGGCTCCGCGCGACGCTGGGCCTCTGGCGCGACGACGACCGCGCCATCGCCCGCAAGTGCCTGGAGGAAGTGGGCCTCGCCGGCAAGCTCGACGCCGTGGCGCGCGACCTCTCGGGCGGTCAGCAGCAGCGCGTCGCCATCGCCCGCGCCTTCGCCCAGGAGCCCGCGGCCCTCTTCGCCGATGAGCCCACCGCCTCCCTCGACCCGCAGCTCGCCGTGGTGGTGCTGGAGCTCCTTCGCGACTACGGGCGCCGCAAGAACGTCCCGGTGCTCGTCAACGTCCACACGGTCGATCACGCGCGCCGCTACGCCGATCGTGTCATCGGGCTCTCCCAGGGGAAGCTCGTGCACGACGGCCCGGCGGCGGGGCTCAGCGATGCGGTGGTGACGGGGATCTACGGGGGCGCGGCGTAGCGGAGGGAGCGGACGCTCAGGGGGCGGTCATCGGGGCGGGGACCGCGACCATGAGCTCGCGGGTCACCATCATGCCGTTGCGGAGGCGACCCGCCACGCGGAGGGTCGCCATGGTTCCGGCGGCGGGCATCGCGTCGCCGGGCGCGTCGAAGCTCAGGTCGCCGTAGAGCATCGTGGTGTCGAGACCGAGGGCCTGCGCGGCGTCCGTCGTCATCGTGATCTCGGTGAGGGTGATCGGCTCGCTGAAGCGGACGCGCTGGATGAGCCGCCACGTCGCCGCGCCGCCCGTCGCCCCCGCCTGCCGCGTGAGGACGGGGCGAGCGCCCATCGGGACGGTCATCGCGAAGCCCTGCGGATCGGGGGCGGCGAGCGGCGCGGGCGCCTCGGGCAGCGGGGTGATGACGTGGGCGTGGAGGTTGGGCTGGCCTTCGAGCGAGGCGTAGTCCCACCAGAGGTAGCCGTTGTCGCCCCAGTCGGTTCCCCAGGAGTTGAGGACGCGGTAGGCGTTCTTCGAGTCGTCGTAGCCGACGAAGAGCATCGCGTGGCCGCCGCAGTGGTTGGTGTCCATGCACACCCCGTTGGTGCGGAGCGGCTGCGTCACGTCCACGCCCGCCACCGTCGCGCGAAACTCACTGAAGCCCCGCGGGAGGTTGAGGCCGAACACCACCGGCAGGCCCGCCGCGAGCGACTCCTTCACCATCGCGCGAAACCCCGCGCCCGTCGGCACCGAGCGGTGCGCGCCGATGCGGTAGTGGTGCGGCGCCATCGCCGGGTCGGGCATCAGCGCGTCGCAGATCGTCCCGTTCGAGGCCGCGCGGTACGGCGCCTCCATCAGCGTCGCGGATCCCGTATTCACGAGGATGTTGAGGCCGTCGTTGAGCGTCGTCCCCTGGTTGCACATCGACATCCCGTTGGTGAACATCCGGGTGTAGAGCCACGAAGGCGAGGCCCAGAGCGAGTCGGCGCGCAGCATCGGCATCGACCGCGCCTCGCGCTGGTAGCGCGTGAGGGCAGCCGCCGCGGCCATCGTCCACGCGCCGCAGGAACTCTGTTGCCCCTGGTTGCCCGCGCGGAGCAGGTTGGCCGGCACCATCGTGAGGGCCGCGGGCTCGTTCACCATGCCGCCCGCGCTGTTGCCGAGGGCCGGCGCGGTGGGGTCGAGGTCGTCGATGAAGTCGGGGTCGGTGGCGGGCAGCTCCCGCTCGGGGTGCATGGAGGGGACGTCGCCCGTGCGGAGGTTGTCCCAGATGGTGATGACGCCGTCGCCGTCGATGTCCTCGCCGTCGGAGATGCCGTCGCCGTCGACGTCGATCTCCTCCGAGTCGCCGTCGCCGTCGAGGTCGTAGCCGACGCCCGACGACGACCCCACCGTGATCTGCCCGCGGCGCATCCCCGACACGCGCGGACCCTCCATCGTGAGCGTGCCGAACACACCGGGGCGAGGGGTCGTCGGCGCGGGGTCGGCGCTGCACCCCACCGCGACCGTCACTGCCACACACACCGCTCCGTACCGCTTCACCATGGGAAGGATTCCTTTCGTCCCACGGACTACGCGGGACGAACGGGAGGTACCAGACGGGTGCGTTCGAGCGATATCCCGAATTTGTTCGATGTCAGAAGCGCGGGTTGTTGTACGTCACGTCGTATCCGCGCACGCCGTCAGGCCGCGCGACGGGCGTCACGATGCAGTCCGTCCTGCCGCCCGCTGCCACCATCACGCGGATGTCCGCGACGCGCCACATCGCGCCCACCATCGGATTGGTCTGCCCTTCGAAGCTGGGCACCTGATCGGGCGCCGCGCCGAAGGTCGCCACGCGCCGCCCCGCGCAGTACACGTTGACCAGCGGCCGGGCGCGCGTCCCCGAGAAGTTGTGCACCATCACGCGGAAGGTGTCGCCGTCGCGCGGCGCGTCGACGTTGATGTTCTCCGGTACGCCGGTGGCCTTGGAGAGGTTGTTGTCGATGTCGAGCCGCGGGTTGGCGCAGCGACCGAGCGCGCGCCACGCGTCGCCGTGCGGGCCGCTCTCGCACGCCGCGAGCGGCGACGCGGCGTAGCCCCAGTCGGCCCGCGGCACCATGCCACCGTCGCCGCGCAGAATGGCCTCGCAGTTGTGCCACCCGCAGGCCGCGGGCGTCGGCGTGAAGACGTCTCGCCCCATCGGGTACCATGTGCCGCGGTACCCGGGCCGCGACAGGAAGAGGTCGAGGTCGATGGTCTGGCTCTCCGGGTAGCACATCTCGACGCGCAGCCCGGGGCCCTCCACGTGGACGAGCCACGTGCACGACAGCGTGCGCCCCGAGGCGGTCACCACCACCAGCGTGACGCGGTAGTCGCCCGAGAGCAGCGGCCGCAGCGTCGCCGTCTCCGCCGCCGCGCCGTCGAGGGTGAAGCTCGCGCGGGTCGACAGGCGATCGCAGGGGCCTCCCTCCACCGCCCAGCGCCACGAGCGGGCGACGCCGGGGTAGAAGTCCCGACCGCGCAGGGGATAGGCGACGAAGGGCCGGCCCGCGGGGACGCGCGGGTCGTTGAGCCCGGGGCAGGTGAGCTCGCAGTCGCGCTGCTGCGAGCACCCGTTGCACAGGTTGTCGACGCCGTTGCAGACATCCGAGCGGGGCGTGATGCCGTTGAGGCACGCGCCCCAACGCCCCGTCATCTCGCACACCTGCGCGCCGTCGCGGCACACTCCGATGTTGCGGCGACCCGGCGGCCCCACGAAGCACGCTTGCACCGACCCCGGCGAGCACGCGCAGCCCTCGTCGGCCATGCCGTTGCAGTTGTCGTCGTCGCCGTTGCCGCACACCTCCGCCGCGCCGCAGCGATCTTCCACCGGGACGCAGCCCACGTCGCGCACGTCGGGGACGTCGGGAGCGTCGGGCACGTCCGCGGCGTCGACCCGGTCCTCCGGGACATCGAAGGGATCGACGCGGAGCCCCGTTCGGGCGCCGCACGACGCGACGACGACCGCGAGGAGGAGGGGGGCGGCAGGGCGGCGCATGGGGTTCCTTCAGCGGTTCTTCGCGGTGGTCGTCTTCGCGGTGGCCATGGACTTCACGCCTCTCCCATCGGGGCGGCGGCGACGGGCGACGGCGAGCGCGAGCACCGCGGCCGCGACCCACGTCCCGCGCCGGTCGCCACCGGTCGGCGCGCGACACCCGCAGCCCGACGCGGCGTCCGTCGAGGGCCCACCGCGGATGAGCAGAGGCTCTGGGGTCGCCACACCGACGGCAGGGCGAGGATCGCGCGCGGCGAGGTTCACCGTGAGCACCACCGGGTCGGGGTCGAGCGACGAGGCGTCCCCGATGCGTCGCGACACCACCTCGATGCGGTGCTCTCCCGGCAGTTCGAAGGCGTCGGAGCGCACCGTGAGCGCCGCGTCGCGCGTCCAGTGCGACCACGTCATCCCGTCGACCCGCCACGCGTACTCGTGCTCACCCGGCACGATCGACTCGCCCCGGTCGGCCCGCACCCGCACCGCGTCACCGACGTGCCGAGCGCCCTCCTCCACCAGCGTCGCTCCCGTGTCGGCCGGGATCTCCAGCGAGCGGCGCATCGGGGTGTAGCGCAGGTTGGGGTACAGCCCGAGGAAGCGCGACGACATCTCCTCGACGCCGAGCAGGCTCCCCTCGGGGAGTTGCAGGTCGACCGTCCCCACGGGCGCGCCCATCGGGCCAGGGATGGGGATGGAGGGGAGCGCGATGGCCGGAATCGACCCGCCGAGCTGCCCGAAGGCCACGCCCAGGATGGCCTCCAGGCTCGTCGCGAGGCGCATCGGGGTCTCGCTCACGAGGACGTTGTTTGTCACCGTGGTCTGCGCGGTGGCCACCGTCCCGATCACCGGTCGGAGCCCCATCATCTCGGTGAGCCCCACCGGGATCGTCGCGTCGGTGGTCACCGTGAGCGCCCGGACGTAGCGCTCCTCCGACCAGACGTAGAGGTCGAGGGCGAGGCGTTCGAAGCGCAGTTCGAAGAGGGGCGAGGTGGGCGTCGGGCGCGACGTGAGCACCGTCAACTGCGGCGGGCGCTGCGGGCGGAGCGTGAGGGCCAGGGGGGCGCCCGTCGACGGGTACACCACCGACCGGATCGACGGGATCACGATGGAGAACGTCCCCGAGGTGAGCTGCATCGGCGCGATGGAGCTCGTCACCCCGAGGCAGAACATCCCCGCGTCCCAGAGGTTGAACAGCGAGTGGTTGAGGAACGCCTCCGCGAGGCCGAGCGCGAGGTCGGGCGTCCGCGTCGTGCCCGGCACCACGTTGCGCCGGAGCGAGGGCCACTCGGGGATCGTCGGCATCGCGGGCGGCGTCACCCGCGGCACACACACGCTGTGGCCCCGCGAGCGCGCGATGCCGAAGAGGTTGAGCGTGGCCCCCTCGGCGGTCACCTCGGCGTCGCGGGTCGGGTCGCCCGCGGCGACGGCGAAGTCGACGTCGGCGCGAACGCCGGCGGAGAAGGACGAGAGCAGCGCCCCGAAGTTGCCCGTCATCTCCGCGCCGAGCAGCGAGGGGACGAGCTCGTTGTCGCTGTAGCGGCAGCGCGCGCCGTCGGCCCGCGTGCCCGTCGGACAGCCCGGGGGCGACGGCATCGAGGCGTGGGCGAGCGCGTCGCGGATGGGGTCGACGGCCGTCCCGAGCGTGCCGCGGAAGGTGTCGACCAGCGTGCCCCGGATGAGCGGAAACAGCGGACACAGCGCGCCCGTGCACGAGATGGAGGCGACGTCGAAGCGGGCCATCGGGTCTTCCTCCACCAGCGGGCCGCCCATGGTCGGGGCCACGAGGTCGGCGCGGAGGTAGTCGCGGCGCTCGGCGTGGCGGTCGCGGCGGAGCGTGAGGGCCGTGCGAAGACCGATGTACATCGGCGACTGCCGCGCGGTGTCGATGGGGAAGGTGGTGTCGGCGTCGAGGCAGGCGATGCCCGCGCACCGGTCGCTGCACGCGAGCGAGCAGGTGTGGAGCGGAATCGCCCCGCGGAGCCCCGTCCGGAGCCGCACGGAGATGCCGTCGGGCGGGCGGAGCGCGAGGTCGAGGGCGGGGGCGACGAGGTCGAGGCGGCAGGTCTGCGGGGGGCGGCAGACGATGTACCGACCGACGCCGAAGTTGCCGTAGAGCGTGGGGATGTCGATGCGCCCGCCCGTCGCGGCCACGATGAGGTCGGGGCCCGCGGCCTGGATGCGCGACAAGCCCTGCGCCGTGAGCCGCACCTGCACCGCGTGGGGGACGCGCGGGTCGGGCGTGAGCGAGAGCCCGCCCGGCACCGGCCCGATGGCGCCGCCCGCGCAGCTCGAACAGCCGCCGCCGCTGCACCCGGACACGAACACCGTCAAGCAGGCCGCCCGCAAGGCAGAGAGCCAACGCATGGCGCGCATCCTACACAACCCGGCGCCGATCGACTGCGGCGGCGCGCGGAGGAAATTGACGTCCCCGCCGGGCGGACGTAGCTTCCGCGGCCCCCTTTCACCGAGAGCGACGGAAGCACCATGTACCGGGTGACGGAAGAGCTGCGATTCTGCTACGGCCACCGACTGATGGAGTACCAGGGGCCCTGCGCGCGCATCCACGGCCACAACGCCCGGGTGGAGATCGAGCTCTCCGCCCCGACGCTCAACCCCCTGGGCTTCGTGGTGGACTTCTACGACGTCGAGCGGGCCGCGCGCGACTGGCTGATGGGCACCTTCGACCACCGGCTCCTCCTGCGCGACGACGACCCCGTCATCCCGCACCTCCGGGCCGCGGGCGAAGCCTTCGTCGCCGTCCCCTTCAACCCCTCGGCCGAGAACCTCGCCCGCATGATCTTCGACCACCTGCGGGGGCAGAACGTCCCTGTGACGGCCGTCCGCTTCTTCGAGACCGACACCTCCGTCGCGACCTACGTGGAGCCCTGACCGCGGGGACGTCTTCGCGCGGAATTGCCCGTTCCGTATCCGCGCCGGACGGTGTTAGGGTGCCGTCGAACTTCTGTGATGGCGCTGGGAGAAGAGATCGCGGGCCGCTTCGTCGTCGACGCGGTGGCCAACGCGGGGAGCATCACGACGCTCTACCGCGCGCACGACCGCGGCACCGGCGAGGCCGTCGCGGTGAAGGTGATGGGGGGCCTCCAGGGCTCCGACCTCGTGCGCTTCTCCCGCGAGGCGCGGCTGCTGGCCGAGCAGCATCACCCGGGCATCGTGCGCTACATCGCCCACGGGGTGACCGCGCAGGGGGCGCCGTGGCTCGCGATGGAGTGGCTCGACGGCGAGACGCTGAGCGAGCGCATCGACCGCGGCCCGATCGCCTTCGACGACGCGCTCACGGTGGCCTCGCACATCGCCGCCGCGCTGTGTGAGCTGCACCGACTCGGGGTGGTTCACCGCGACATCAAGCCGTGCAACCTCTTCCTCCCGGCGCGCGACGTCGGGCGGGTAAAGGTGCTCGACCTCGGCATCGCGCGCGTCCCCTCACTCTCGCGCCGGAGCACGACGCGGGTCGGCACCATCCTCGGCACGCCGGGCTACATGGCCCCCGAGCAGGTGCGCGGCGCCGCGGAGATCGACGCGCGGGCCGACGTCTTCGCGCTCGGCTGCGTGCTCTTCGAGTGCCTCACGGGCCGCCCCGCGATCGACGGCGACACCATCGAGTCGCTCCTCGGGCGGACGCTCCTCGAAGACTGCCCCAGGGTCGCGACGCTCATCCCCGACGTCCACCCCGCCCTCGACGACCTCGTGGCCCGCATGGTGGCCCGCGACCCCAGCGATCGCCCGGCGGACGGCGCCGCGGTGGTCCGTGCGCTGGAGCCGTTCACCGCGCTCCTCCAGGCCCGCCCGTCGCGCCCGACGGGCCTCTCCGCCGCCGCGGCCGCCGCCGTCGCCGTCGCGCAGGACCCGTCGCTCACCGCGCCCTCGCTCGATCGCGTGGGTACGCCCGACACCGTCCCCGGGGCACCGCGCATCGACACGGTGGAGGAGGACGCCCCCACCACGCCCCCGGCGGCCCTCATCGAGTGCATCGGCGAGGGCGAGCGTCGGCTCCTTTCCGTGGTGCTGGTGGCGATCGAGGAGCGCGGCGACGATGCCAGCACGCCCCTGCGCATCGCGGCGGACGCGTTCGGCGCCCAGTTTGAATCGCTGTGGAGCGGCATGGCGATGGTGGTGGTGCGGGCCACGGGGGCGGCCACCGATCAGGCCGCCCGCGCCGCCCGTTGTGCGCTTGCGCTCCGTACGCTGGCCCCGACGGCGACGGTGTCGCTCGCCACGGGTTGGGCGCAGGAGTCGGGCCACGGCGCCATCGGCGAGGTGATCGACCGCGCGTCCGAGCTGCTCCATCACGCGCACCACACGGCCCCCGAAGTGCCTGGCGCGCCGCGGCCGGTGCGCATCGGCGAGGTCGACGCGGGCCTCCTCGACGCCCGCTTTGAAGTGCGCCGCGCCAACCACGGCTACGAGCTAGTGGGGGAGCGCGAGGTGGTCGAGACGGCGCGCCCGCTGCTCGGCCGGGCCACGCCCTGCGTCGGGCGACGTCGCGAGCTGGCCACGCTCATGGCCACGCTGGAGGAGTGCGTGGACGAGCCCGTCGCCCGCGCGGTGCTGCTCACCGGCGCCGCGGGGATGGGCAAATCGCGCGTCCGTCTGGAGTTCGAACGGGCCGCGGTCGCGCGCGTGAGCAACCTGGAGGTGTGGACGCTGCGCGGCGATCCAGAGCGCGTCGGCGCCCCCTTCGCGCTCGTGGGGGCGCTCCTCCGTCAGCTCGCGGGCATCGCGCCGGGCGATCGGCTCTCGGCGCGGCGACAGAAGCTCCGGGCGCGCGTCGGCCGCACGGTGGCGACGGCCGACCGACAGCGCGTGACGGAGTTTCTCGGCGAGCTCATCGACACGGGCTTCGCGGATGCCGACAGCGTTCGGTTGCGACTCGCCCGCCTCGACGCGACCCTCATGGCCTCGGAGGTGCGGCGGGCGTGGGTCGACCTCGTCACCGCCGAGTGCGCCTCGCACCCCCTGCTCATCGTGGTGGAAGACCTCCAGTGGGGGGACGCCCTCTCCGTTCGGCTCTTCGACGCGGCCCTGCGCGCGCTCGGCGAGCGGCCGCTGATGGTGCTCGGCGTCGGGCGCCCGGAGATCGACGGGCTCTTTCCGCAGATGTGGGTCGAGCGCGGCGTGCAGGAGGTTCGCGTCGGGCCGCTCTCGCGCAAGGCCGTCGAGGCCCTCGCGAGCCACGCGCTGGGCGATCGGCTCGACGGCCCGACCCTCGCGCGCCTGGTCGAGCGGGCGGACGGCAACGCGTTCTACCTGGAGGAGCTGGTGCGCTCGGTGGCGGCGGGCCGAGGGCTCTCGCTGCCGGGCACGGTGCAGGCGATGGTGCACGCGCGGCTCGGCGCCCTCGACCCGGCGGCCCGGCGGGTGCTGCGCGCGGCGAGCCTCTTCGGCGAGCGCTTCTGGCGCGACGGCGTCTCGACGCTCCTCGGCGAAGGGGCGAGCGGTCGCACCCCCGAATGGCTCGCGGCGCTCGATGATCGCGAGCTCATCGTCCCCATCCCCGAGGGCCGCTTCTCAGGCGACCAGGAGTACGCGTTTCCCAATCCGCAGGTGCGGGACGTCGCCTACGGGATGCTCACCGACGCCGACCGCATCCTCGGCCACCGGCTCGTCGCCGCGTGGCTCGAACGCAACGGCGAGACCGACTCGGTCGCCATCGCAGAGCACCTCGAGCGCGGCGGCTCGCTCCCTCGCGCGGTGGAGCGCTACGTCGACGCCGCGCGCCGCGCCCTCGACGCGGGCGAGCTCGGGAGCGTCCTCGCGCGGGCCGAGCGGGGCGTCGCGTGCGGGGCGACCGGCGCGATGCTCTCCACGCTGCTGCGCCTCCAGGCCGAGGCCCACCGCTGGCGGGGCGACAACGCCGACACGGTGCGCTGCAGCGCGGAGGCGGCCCGGGCGCTCACGGCAGGGACGGCCGAGTGGTACCTCTGCGTCCGCGAGTCCTCGATCGCGTGCGGGCGCCTCGGGGATCGGGAGGCTCTCGCGACGGTCGCAGCCCCGCTGCGCACGCCGCCATCACCGGAGGCCCGGGTGGCGCATGCGTCGGCGGCCTCCTGGGGGGTCCTGGCGTGCTTCGAAACCGCGCTCCCCCACCTGGCGCGGGAGCTTCATGGCGCGCTCCCAGCGGTGACCGACGCCGACCCGACGGAGATGCGCGGCGACGTGCTCCGCGCGCGGGCGGCTCTCGCGCGGGCCGATGGCGACCTCGAGACGCAGCTCGTCTGCCTGGAGGACGCGGCGCGCCGCTTCGAAGAGTCGGGCAACCTGCGGGAGATGTGCAGCCTGCGGGTCGCGGTGGGGAGGGCCCGGCAGCTCCTCGGGATGCATCAGCGCTCGCTCGGTCCGCTGCGCGAGGCGCGGGCGGCGTCGCGTCGGCTCGGTCTGCATCACGTCGCGGCCGTGGCCGAGGTGCACCTCGCGGCCGCCCACCTGACGGAGGACGCCCTCGACGAGGCCCGCGGCGCGTGTGACCGGGCGATCGAGGCCTTCACGCGTCATGGCAACCGCCGCCTCGCGGGCCTCGCGCGGGTGACCCGCTGCCGCGTCGCGACGGCGCTGCTCGACCTCGACCGCGCGCTGGTGGAGGGAGAGCGCGCGATCCAACTGCTCGAACCCGACCCCGCGGACCAGGCGCTGGCCTACGCGAGCGCCGCCGAGACGCACCTCTCGCTGCGCGATGCCGCCGGTGCGATGGCGCTCTCCGAGCGGGCGTTGACGCTCCTCGGGACGACGGAGGTGGTGTGCCTGGAGGACGCGTTCGTTCACCTGGTGCACGTGGACGCGCTCACGCTGGCCGAGCGCTTCGACGCCGCGCGGGCCGTGGTCGCGCTCGCCCACACCAGGCTGATGACGCGGGCCGGGCGAATCCGCACGCCGGCGTTGCGCGAGAGCTACCTCACGGCGATTCGTGATCACGCGCGGGTCGCGACGCTCTACGGGCAGGGCGGCTCGATGGTGGAGAGCACCCAGTTTTGATCGCGGTCGGCCATCGCGGGCGGTGGAGTTGACGACGACGCGATCCCGCCGCTGAATGGGCCTCATGTCGCGCACGCGGCCAGAGCGATTGGGTTCGACGTTGACAGGAGCCGAGCGCGCGGCGATGGAGGAGGCAGCCGCCATGTCTGGCCCCGCTCACCCGCCGATGCGAAGCTTGCGCGCAGTCTGCCTGGCGGCGTGCGTGCTCGCCTGCACCTCGCCCCGCACCGAGATCGTGGTGCAGATCGTGACCGACCTCCCGACGGGACCCGGCGCGGCCCTCCAGTCGCTCGCGGTCGAGGTGCGCAGCGGCGGGGCGACGGGTGAGCTGCGGCTCCAACACCACGCCGTGCTGGGCGGCGGTGAAGGGGAATGGACCCTGCCTTCGTCGATCGGGCTCCTCCCCAAGGACGGAGAAACGGGCGGCGCGGTGTGGATTGCCGTCTCCGGCTGCGCCGCGCGGGTGGCGTGCGACGCCACGACGGCCCTCGTCGTCCAGCGGGCGGTGGTCTCGTACGTCCGCGACGCGACCTACGTCATCGACCTCGTGCTCGCGTCGCGGTGCGCGGGCGTGCGGTGCGCCCTCGACCAGACCTGCAGCCCCGTGACGGGGGCCTGCGTCAGCGCGTCGCGGCAGAGCGAGCTGCGGCCCTTGACCGACGCCGCGGCGCCGCCCCCGGACGCTGCGCCCGACGTCGCGGTCGCGCCCGATGCCCCGACCGCGCCGGTGTCGCGGAGCTGCGTGGGCGGCGCGGTCGGCTGCGGCCTCGTGGCGATGGAGGGCGGGGCGTTCGCGATGGGCTCGGCGGCGGCCTGCACGTCGAAGCAGAGCACCGCGGAGGCCTGCGCGCTGCGGGCGTCGCCGCCGTCGCCGATGGTGCGCGTCGACCCGTTCTGGCTCGACGCCTACGAGGTGTCGGTGGCGCGGTTCCGACGGTTCTGGGCCGAGCGGTCGCGGGATGGCGGTGCGTCGACGCGCGCGCGGCCCGTGGCCTACCCCGGCGGTCGAACGGTGGCGTGGCCCGCGGAGGCGCCCGCGGGTCCGTCGACGATGGTGGGCTGCACGTGGGCGTCGACCGCGGGGGCGGGCGAGTCGCTGCCCATCGACTGCCTGAGCTACTGGCTGGCGATGGAGTTTTGCGCGTGGGACGGCGGTCGTCTCCCCACCGAGGCGGAGTGGGAGTACGCCGCCCGCTGGCGCCCGGTGCCCGCGGAGTCGCTGGCGCCAGGGCGCTGGTACCCTTGGGGCGAAGCGCGTCCCAGCAACGAGTGCGACCGCGCTCGATGGAACGTCAGCAACTCCCCGGGATGCATGCGCTGGGGCAACGGGACCGCGCCCGTCGGGAGCTTCAGCCCCACCGGCGGCGTCTACGACCTCGCGGGAAACGTCGCGGAGCTTACGGCCGACCGCGAGACGCCCTTCGGGCAGGGGTGCTGGGCGTCGGGCGGCGCCAACCCGCTTTGTGGTGTGACGGCGGGCGCGGTGACGGCAGCCGACGAGCGCGTCATCTCACGCGGCGGCGGGTGGAACGCCCTCACCCCCGCCTGGCTTCGCACCCCGTCACGGCGCGGCCTGTCGCTGACGCTGGCGCACCTCGGGGTCGGCTTCCGTTGCGCGAGGTCGCGATGAGCGTGACCGCGGAGCTGCCGGTCGCGTCCGACGCCTTCGACGGGCGGTACATCCTCCTGCGGCAGGTGGGGGTCGGCGGCGTGGGGCGCGTCTGGGAGGCGGTGCACGCGCACACGGGCCGGCACGTGGCGCTCAAGACGCTGCGCGACGAGTTCGCCGCCGAGACCCGCTGGATGCAGCGGTTTCTGCGCGAGGCGCGGGCCGTGGCGCGCATCCGCCACCCCAACGTCGTCGAGGTGCTCGACATGCGGGCGGGCGAGGCTCCCTACATCGTGTACGAGCTCCTCGAAGGTGAGGGGCTCGACGCGCGCCTCGCCGCCGCGCCCGATGGACACCTCGACGTCACGGCCGCGCTGCGGGTGATGGTTCCCGTCGGTGCCGCGCTCGCGGCCGCCCACGCGGAGGGCATCGTGCACCGCGACCTGAAGCCCTCCAACGTCTTTCTGGCGCGTGACGCGCGCGGAGACGAGGTGCCGAAGGTCATTGATTTCGGGCTGGCCAAGCACGCCGCCGATGACATCACGGTGACGACGAGCAACATGGTGCTCGGCACCCCGGCGTACATGGCGCCCGAGCAGGCGCGCTCGGAGACGGACATCGACTCGCAGGCCGACGTGTGGTCCTTCGGCGCGACGCTGTTCGAGTGCCTGACGGGGGCGCTCCCGGTCGACGGACCCAACGCCACGGTGGTGCTGCGACGGCTGGCCCGCGAGGAGGTTCGGTCGCTTCGAAGTCTGGCGCCAGAGATCGATGACGCGGTGGCCGCCGTGGTCGATCGCTGCCTCATCCCCGACCGCTCGCAGCGCTTCGGGACGATGCGCGAGGTCGTCGACGCGCTCACGGCGACCGCGGCGTGGCGTGATGCCGGGTTCGCGGCGCCGGTGCTCACATACGAGCGCGCGGTGCATTCGTCCCGCAGCGTCGCGCCGGCGGCGGACAGCCCGCGCATCGCGACCGAGCGGCGGACGCACGCGCGGGCGAAGCTCGTCCTGGCGGTGGGTGCGGGCACGCTCGTCACGGCGCTCGCGGGCGCTTCGCTGGTGCGTTGGTGGCCGAGGGAAGCACCGCCCGTCGCCGCCCGAGCCCCCGTCGCGGCGCCGGTGGCCGTGGTGGTGGCCGCTCCGGAGGCGGCCTCGCCCGTCGCCATGCCCCTGCCCGAGTCCGTCGCCGCGCCCTCCCGGCCTCTCCGCGCCCTGCCGTTGGCGCCGACGCCGATGCGTCGTGGCGTGGTCGCGCGGCCGCGCGTCGTCGACGCCGGAGCCGCGCCCGTTGAAGTGGCGCCGCCGGTGCGCACCGCCGCGCCGCCTGCGCCGATCGCGCCTGCTGCCCCCGTCGACCCGCTCGAGCCCGACCGCAGGTACCCGTAGATGCCGCACCGTCCCACCGCCGTCGCGCTCACGGTCGCGCTCGCGCTGACGGCCGCGCTGCCGGAGCGCGTTGTTCACGCACAGACGACGCTGGTCAGCGGCAACCCGCAGGCCGCGCGCTCCCTCTTTGAGCGGGGTCTGGCGGAGCTGGACGCGCGACGGTATCCGCCCGCCGTGCTGCTGTTCGAGGAGTCGTATCGGCTCAACCCGGTGCCGGTGGTGCTCTACAACCTGGCGCTCGCGCACCGCGCGCTCGGGCACCACCACGCCGCCATCGAACACTTCGAACGCTACCTCACGCAATCGGGCGGCGACCTCCCCGAGGGGCGCGCGGCGGCGGTGGCCAACGCGGTGGCGTCGCTGCGCGCCGAGCTCGCGACCGTGCGCCTCGACGTGACGCCGACGACCTTCACCATCAACGTCGACGGCCGCGACGCGCAGCCCAACGAGGGCGTGCTGACGGTCGACCCCGGGGCTCACACGCTGCTCGTCAGCGCGCCGGGACACACCGCCGAGCGGCGCGAGCTGCGCCTGGCGCCGTCGGAGCGCTACGTGTTTCAGACGACGCTGCGCCGCGAGCCGACGCCGCACCCGCCGACGCCGAGCGACGCGCGGCCCATCACGTCACGGTGGTGGTTCTGGACGCTGGTGGGCGGCGTGGTGGTGGCGGGGGTGACGGCGACGCTGGTGGCGACGCTGTCGACGACGGAAGGGCCCGTGCCGGGCACGCGGCTCAACGTCGAGGCGATCGGGGTCGGCGGGCGCTGAGTCGCCGGCGCCCAGCCCGCGGCCGCCAGACGTCGACGGGCACGGACCGCCGTCTCCTCCGGGGCCACGATGGCCGCGCAGAATGTCGCGACTACCGCGGCCCGGCGGCACGTTCGGCGCCAACGGGCCCATCGTCTGCGCCCTCGTCTCCCCCTTCGCCGCCGATGGCGAAGGCACGGGACGCGTTGTCCGGGGGCGGCGCCTTGGGCCTCGCGTCGCCCTTGTCGTAGGGGAGGGTCTCGAAGTCGACGGTGGACAGCCGACCCACCCCGAAGACCTTCTTCCGCTCGGCGCTGTTCTTGAGGTTTCGGACGTTGCGCACCGCGGACGGACCGTGCGAGCGGCCGACCGTCACCGTCCCGTCGGGGGCCACCGCGGCGGCCACCTCGCCCACGCCATTGCCCTCGATCGTGACGAGCACCCCGGTGGCCGGGTCGTAGCGCTCGGCCATCGTGATGTGGTTGGCCCTGCCGTCGCCCTCGTGGTCGATGAGCACGACGTCGCCGGGCAGGATGTCGAGCGCCGTGAGGTCGGCGCGGTCGATCGCGGCGTGGTCGAGCCACCGGCGCTTGGATCCCCGCGCGGCGTGGAGGTCGTGCACCTTGTGCCAGAGGCAGGTCGCCTCGTCCCAGACCCAGCGGGGGACGCGGTCGCCGTAGTGGTAGGTGAAGTAGCTGTGGACGTTGTCCACGTGCCAGAAGCCCCGGCGCAGCCCCCTGGCGAGCCCCGCTCGATAGAGCGACGCCGCCACGAAGAAGCCGCACCAGTCGGTGATCGTGCCGTCGGCCTTCTTCAAGGGAGTTCCCCAGCCCGAGTCCATCGCGAGCGGGGTGGTCGAGCCGGCCTTCGCGTTGCTCACCCCCGCCTCCCACAGCGCCCTCGCGTGGGCCACCGCGGCGTCCCCGTACACCTTCGTCGCTTCAGTGCTCATTCCGCCATTCTACAACGATACGCCCCCGCACCATCGGAGAGCGTGCGGGTTGTTTGGAGTCGACGCTTGACGCGGGCGGCGATGCCCGGCTGGAGTGGCGCGATGACGCCCCGTACGAAGCGCCCCCGCGCGATGAGAGCGCCGCCGTGACTACCCGCGTGCTCTTCGTGTGATGACTTTCCGGCAGCCTACGTCGACGTGTGGGACGGAGGGGGCTGTGTCGTCAATGGGATGTACGACCGCGATCACGACACCCTGGTTGCCTTCTCCGTGCATGGTCCGTGATGACCACGCCGCTCCCGTGCCTCGCGGTGGCTCTAGGTGGGGCAGACGCACACCTACGCCCCGGGGCCGGGGCGAGTCGGGCACCCACCCGGCGTACCTGCGGTTCGAGCGCCACGACGCCGCTGCGATGCGCGATGCTTCGAGCGCCTCACGTGCACTCGAACACGTTGCGGAGCAGCCGCTTCTCCCGGTGAAAGAACGCGTGCACCACGCCGACGTAGGCGTCCGACTCCACGGTGCCGCAATAGAGCCAGGGCGCCGCGGTCACGGCGTAGTCGACCCGGCGACCGGCCTGCACCCAGCACGGCTCGTCGCCGATGAACCAGCTCAGCGTGCGCCGCGCCGCGAGCTCGTCGGACTTCGTCAGACGCACCGCGCCGCCGAGCCGGAGGCGCGTGCTCCGCGCGAACTCCTCCGGGCGGTCGCCCAGGGGCTCCTCGGTCTCCTCCGCGAGGATCGCCGCGAAGCGCCGCAGCCCGCCGGCGCGCTTTCGAAAGACCTTGCCGCGTTGGACGTACTCGCCGACGCGCACGAACTCATACTTGCCGCTCGCGTCGAGCCGCAGGTCGACCACGGAGGTCGCCGGCGGCAGCTCGAGGAAGACCGCGGCGGTGCCCGCGAGCGCCGGCTCGACGACGGCGAGGTCGACCTGCAGCAGCGCCCGGTTGCGCATCGCGGGGAGCGGACCCACGAGCACCTCCGCGAGGTCGACCCCCACGCGGTGACCGGTGGGTACATCCGATGCGACTGCCTGATAGAAGGTGGGCTCGCGCGTCGTCATGGCGATGCGCCAAAGCCCTACCCAAACACCCCCGCGGGCGCAAGGGCGCGGAGGCGCGGGGAGTCGCCTCGGTGACCTTCGGGGATTGGAATCCCCGTCGCGGTTTCCAATCGCCGCGCCCGCCGCCAGACCCCTCGAAATCCCCGCCCCGCCACGCTGGCACGCTTGCCGCAAAGGTGGCCCCCAACGCCGACGCGCCCATCGCGCGCGGCTCGAGGGAGCGAGACAGACCATGAAGAAGCAGGTTCGAGGGGCGGCCGCCCTGCGCGGCGTCGTGTGCGCGTGTGCGGCGCTGGGCGGTTGCGCGGTGACGGAGGGCGACGAGCTCGGCGCCACGACGCAGGAGATCGTCGGCGGCATGACGGCCACGTCGGCGACGATGCGCCGTGAGGTCGGCCGGTGGGGCGGCTGCACGGCGACGCTCATCGCGCCGCAGTGGGTGATCACCGCGGGGCACTGCCAGGACTACCAGGAGCTGGTGCGGATCCAGCCCGGCGGCTCGCCCACGTTCGACACCTCGACCAGCGGAAGCAGCTGGGCGACGAGCGCGCCGGGCGTCACGGCGGTCGACCGGGTGATGTACCTCGGCGCCACCACCGACACGGGTGCGGGCGACGTGATGCTCCTCCGCCTCGCCACGGCGGTGCCCGCCTCCGTGGCGACGCCCACCTCCCTCGCGACGGCAGCCCCCACGAGCGGGACGGTCACCACCTGGGGGCAGGGGTGCAACAACGCCGCGACGGGGGCGGGCGGCGGGGTCATGCGGTTTCGTGAGTCCGCCGCGGGGGCGGTCACGGGCTTCCTGTGCCCCGGCGACTCCGGCGGCCCGCGCGTCGTCGGCGCGCGCGGCGCGAACGGCGCCGTCTTCGCCGTCAACAGCGCGATCTGGGGCGCGACCGACGCCTTCGGCGACGTGGTCGCGAAGCGGGCGGAGATCCTCGGCATCATCGCCGAGTGGAGCGCCAACCCCGCCACGGACATCGATGGCATCGCGTGGTGCGCGGGCGTGGATGAGCAGCGCCTCTGGGGCGACGTCGACGGCGACGGCGACCCCGACGCGCTCTGCCACAACCGCGTGACGGGCGCCCGCGGGGTGGCGCAGAACAACCTCCGGCTCATCCGCCCGGTCGCGGGCGCGAGCGCGACGTTCTGCGGCGGCAGCGGCAAGACGCTCCTCACGGGCGACTTCAACCGCGACGGCCGCACCGACCACCTCTGCCACGGCGGCGGCGCGATCCTCATCGACTACGCGAGCGCCGCCGCGTCCAGCCGCTACGGGACGGCCGACTTCAGCCTCACCACCAGCTTCTGCAGCCACCCCACCGCCCGCCTCCACACGGGCGACTTCGACGCCGATGGTCGCACCGACCTCCTCTGCCACGACGTGAGCACCGGCCAGATGTGGATCGACTTCGCCGCCCCCACGGGCGGCCCCTTCCACGGCGTCCCCGACTGGGACCCCGGCGCCGCCGCGCGCTGGTGCGTCGGCGACTGGCGCCTCTACGTCGGCGAGGCCAACGGCGACGGCGCCACCGACCTCTTCTGCGTGAACACGGTCACCGGCGCGGTCGCCCTGCAGTACTCCGACCGCAACCGCGCGCCCTTCGCCGGCGGCCTCGCCGACGACCACGCCAACAGCGGGCAGCCCGGCGTCGCGTGCGCCTCCAACGCCCAATGCGCCGAGGGGCAGCGGTGCGAGCTCGGCACCTGCCGCGAGCGACTCTGTGTCGGCGCCGGCGCCCTGCGCGTCGCGGACATCTCCGGCGACGGACGCAGCGACCTCGTCTGCGAGTACCCCAACGGCCGATCGTTCGCCCTCCGAACCTTCGCGGGAAGCCCTGACGGCGTGCCCGGCAACGCGCTCGACGACGGCGCCGCGTACTACACCAGCGCCCGGGCCCGCTTCCGCCCGCGCACCGCGCACGCCGCGGCCCGCCCGTCGAACCGTTGGTAGGCGCCCGCGCGCCGCGTTGCGCGGCGCCTCCGCCGCGCAGTAGCATTCGGGCGCGAGCGCGCTATGGCCGGCACCCTCTCCCCACGCCGACGCAATGAGCGGCCCGTCACGCACGTCGGCGCGACGGTGGGCGGCCGGTACCGCGTCGAGTCCGTGCTCGGCGCGGGCGCGATGGGCACGGTCTACGACGCGCGCCACACCGTGCTCGACCGCGCCGTGGCCCTCAAGGTGGTGTCGTCGTCGCTCCTCGGCGACCCGGCGCTGGCCGACCTCCTCCTCGACGAGGCCCGCGCCGCCGCGCGGGTCGCGCACCCCAACCTCGCGCAGGTGTTCGACGCCGGCGTCGACGACGCGAGCGGCGACATCTTCCTCGCGATGGAGCGCCTCGAGGCCGAGACCCTCCGCGCCCTCCTCGACCGCCGCGGCGCGCTCCCGCCGCGCGAGGCCGTCGCGCTCATCGCGCCCGTCCTCGACGCCCTCGACGCCGCCCACGCTGCGGGCACCGTGCACCGCGACGTGAAGCCCGACAACATCCTCGTCGCGCGCGCCGCCGACGGCTCGCTCCGCCCGACGCTCATTGATTTCGGCATCGCCCGGGTGCTCGCGCGCGACCCTCACCACACCGCGCGAGACGACGAGGCCCTCCTCGGCACGCCCGCGTACATGTCCCCCGAGCAGCGCCGCGCGCCCTCCGCCGTCGACGCCCAGGCCGACCTCTGGTCGACCGCGGTGGTGCTCGCCGAGGCCCTCACCGGCGAAGCCCCGCGCGCCGACGCGCCGCCTGCGCTCACGGCCGTCCCCGGGCCGCTGCGCCGGGTGCTCGACCGCGCCCTCGACCGTGCTCCCGCCCGCCGCTTCGCCGACGCCCGCGCGCTCCGTGACGCCCTGCGCGACGCCGTCGCCCCGCCGCGCCGCCGCGGGCTCGCCGTCGCCGCGCTGGGCGCGCTCCTCATCGCCGCGGGACTCGTCGCCGTACGAAGCCCGCCCGCTCCCGCGAGCCCGTCGCCGCGCGCGACGCCGCGTCCGCTCGCGCCGGCGGCCCCACCCCCCGCCGTCACGCCTCCGCGCGTCACGTCGCCGCCCCCCGCCGTCACGCCTGCGCCCGCCCCCGCCCCGGTCGTCGCGTCGGCGGTCGCGCGACGCCCCGCCCGCCGCCCGGCGCCGTCGCCGCCCCCCGCGCCCGCGCCGCGCCCCGCGCCCGCGCCGCGCCCCTGGTTCGAACCGCGCGCCGGGGCGCTCCGCGCGCCATGATCGCGCGCCCCCTCGTCCTCGCGGCGCTCCTGGCCACGCCGACGGCGCTCGCGCAGCCCGGAGCCCTCCCGCGGCTGGCGACGTTGCAGGAGACCTTCAACCGCGGCGTCGAGGCCGAGCGAACGGGCCGTCACGCCGAGGCCTGCGCCCTCTTCGAAGAGGTGCTCCGCCACCATGACGAGCCCCTGGTGCGGGTCAACCTCGCCATCTCGTACCGCGCGGTGGGGCGCTACGTCGACGCGATCGATCAGCTTCGAAGGTACCTCGCGGCGCCGCTCCCCGATGAGCGCCCCGAGCAGCTCGCCCAGATGCGCGACGCCATCGCCGAGATGGCGCGGAGCGTCGTCCGCGTCACGGTCGTCGTCCGCCCCGCGGGCGCTCGCCTCCGCGTCGACCGCCGCCCCTTGGAGCCCGGCGTGCTCACCCTCGACCCGGGCCACCACGTCTTCGAACTCGACGCCGATCGCCACCAGGCGCTCCGCCGCGAGCTCGACGCCGAACCTGGCAGCGCCCACGCGCTCGACCTCGCGCTCGCGCCCGTCGTCACCACGGGGCGCGTCTCCATCACGCCCGTCCCCGCGCGGGCGGCGGTGTCGGTCGACGGCGTCGCGCGCGGCACCGGCCCCGTCGAGCTCACGCTGGAGGGCGGCGAACACGCGGTGGAGGTCACCGCGCCTTCGCACACGCCGCTCCGCCGCACCGTGACGGTGGCCGCGGGCGGCGTGGTGCACGTCGACGCGACGCTCACCCCGAGCCGCGCGCGCCCCGCGTGGCTGCTGCCCGTCGTCATCGCGGGCTCGCTGCTTCTCGCCGGCGGCATCGCGACGGCGGTCGTGCTCGCCACGCGCAACGACGACCCGTCGATCCCGGGCCCTGCGCCGAGGCCCTTCTGACTCACCAGCGCACGGGCGCGGGCGCGCACGCGGGCGACGCGGTGGCCCCCTGCCCGAGCTGACCGCTCTCGTTGCTGCCCCAGCAGAGCACCTCGCCGTCGTCGCGGAGCGCGCACGCGTGGGCCGTCCCCGCCGCGAGCGCGCGCACGCCCGTGAGCCCGACGACGCGGCGCGGGGCGTCGACGCGCGCCCCGGCGTCCGCGGTCGATCCGGTCTGGCACGCGTCATTGAGCCCCCAGCAGGCCACGGTGCCGCCCTCCTCGAGGGCGCACGCGAAGTCGAGGCCCATCACCACGTCGGTCGCCCGCAGCGAGGGGATGGCCGCCCCCGGCGCCGCGCGCAGCGCGCCCGCGTCCGCGCCGAGCCCGACCAGCGCCCCCTGCCCCCAGCAGCGCACCGCGCGCGAGCGCTCGACCGCGCAGGTCGCGCCGACCTCCGTGAACACCGGCACGCCCCCCACCGCGCCGCGCCGGAGGGAGAGCCCCTGCGTGGCGGCGCGCTCGACCCCGTCGAGCCCGTCGACCGCGACGGCGCTCGGCCGGCACGCGAGCCCCGTCCCGCAGCGCAGCGCGCCGGGCTCGCCGCCGAGCTGGCCCCAGGCGTTCATCCCCCAGCACGCCACGCGCCCCGCCACCCCGGCGCACGCGCTGTGGTAGCGCGCGCTCACGAAGGTGGGCTCACCGCCGGGCAGCCCCAGCACGGCGACGGGCGTCGCTCGAGGCGTCGTGGTGCCGTCCCCGAGCTGGCCCCAGTCGTTGCTCCCGACGCAGCGGACGCCCGTCATGCCCCCCGCGCAGAGGTACCCGGGGCCGGCCGCGAGCGTCGTCGCGCCCTCGATCGCCTCCGCCCCCGCGGGAGGGACCCCGAGGCAGCGGACGCGCCCGCGGCTGAGCGCGCACGTGAAGGTGTCGCTGAGCGCGAGCTGCGTCACGTCGCGGAGCCCCGACGACCGCAGCGGGCGCGCCACCGCGCCCGCGCCCGTCCGCGCCCCGAGGACGGCCTCCGCGGTGTTGCCGCCCCAGCAGCGCACGCTCCCGTCGCGCATCCACGCGCAGGTGCGCTGGAAGCCCGCGGCGATGCCCGCGACCGGCGCCGCGACGCAGGCCCCGGCGGCGCAGCCCTCGCGCATCCCGCAGCGACGCCCGCAGGCGCCGCAGTGCGCCGGGTCGGTCGCGAGGTCGGTGCAGACCCCGTCTTCGTCGCACGACACGCACCCATCCGTCGGGGCGTCGGGCGCGTCGCGGACGTCGGCGTCGGGCGCGTCCGCGCGCGCGTCGAGCGCCGCGTCGGTCATCACGGACGCGTCGTCGTCCGGGTAGAGCGCCTCCAGGTCGTACTCCGGGGGGAGGTCGCTCGGGTCGTAGGCCGGGAGCGGGTCACGCACGACGGGCTGGGCGCACGCGCCGTCGCCGCCGCACGTGAAGCCCGGCGGGCACACGACCCCGACGCAGCGCGCATTGAGGTCGAAGACCGCGAGCCTCAACCCGCGCGTGGGGAAGGGGACCCGCGCCTGCTGCGAGAAGCCGGCGCCGCCCACGAGCACGGCGTCCACCTCCACCCGCGCGAGGTCAGCGGCCTGCGAGGTCTGACGCAGCAGGATGTACTGGGCGGGGAAGTAGCTGCGGCTCGCCCCGCGGAAGCACCGCGTCAGCGACGTCCGGGACGTCGGGTCGGCGCTGCGCGGGGCGGTGACCGTCACGCAGCGGATCCGCCGCAGCGTCGCCTCGTCGCTCGCCTGCACGCGGACCACGAGGGCGCCGAAGGGGAACCTCGTCCCCGCGAACAGCTCACACGAGGTCGCCGCGAGCGACGCGAGCAGCCCCCACGCGCGGGCCCGCCTCACGGCGCCACCTCCACCGCCGCGGGCGCGCAGTCGTCCGGCGCGCGGAGGCTCCCGTGGCCGAGCTGCCCCGACGAGGCGTCGCCCCAGCACACCACGCGCGTCGGCCCCACGATGGCGCACGCGTGCCGAGCGCCCACCGCGATCGCGCGCGCCCCTGTGATGGGCAGCGCGACGGCGGTGCCCGCGATCTCCCCGGCCGCGGCCGTTCGGCCGACCCGGCAGCCCTCCGCGAGCCCCCAGCACGACACGCCGCCTGCGCGGGTGAGCGCGCATGCGAAGCCCTCCCCCGCCTGCACGTCCGTGGCGGCGAGGCCCTCGATCGCCGCGCCGACCGGGACGGTCCTCGGGTCGGAGGTCACGCCGAGGCCGACGAGCGCGGCACGCCCGAAGCAGCGCACGGCGCCGGCGCCATCGACGGCGCACCCCACCGCGAGCGCGTTGAAATCCCGGGCGCCAAAGACGTCAGCGCGGCGCACGTCGGAGAGCCCCCCCACCGGCTCCGCGACGCTTCGAAACCCGCTCCCCCAGCAGTGCAGCGACCCGGCGCGGAGGGCGCACGAGACGTCCCCGCGGGCCATGACGGCGTCGGCGCTCGCGAGGCCCGCCACGGGGGTGAGCGTCTGCGGCGTCACCGTGAGCTCCTCACCACACTGCCCGCTCTCGTTGGCCCCCGCGCAGCGCACCGCGCCGTCGTCGAGCAGGGCGCACGCGTGGCCCGCCCCCACCGCCACGGAGCGGACGTTCGTGAGCCGTCGGAAGAGCGCCGACACCGCCGCCGCGGGCGCGCACCGCACCGCGCCGTCGGCCGTCGCCGCGCACAGAAACGCGCCCATCGCGACCGCCCTCGCCCCGTCGAGCGAAGGCACCCGCACCGGCCGCGTCGTCGGCGCCGGCGCCACCGCGGGATCGCTCGCGTCCCAGAGGTTGGCCCCCCAGCACGACACGGCGCCGGCCCGCGTCCACGCGCAGGTGGTGGCGCCACCCGCGGCGATGCCTGCGAGCTCCGCGGGGCCGCACGCCGGGCCGTCGCAGGGAGCCCCGTCCGTCCGCGGGACGTCGCCCGCGCGCGCGTCGGGCACCGCCGCGTCCGGCGTCGCGGCGTCGCGGGTCGCCTCGGGCGCGGGCGCGCCTCTCCCCCATGGCGCCAGCGGCCGACGCACGTCGACGCAGCGCCCCTGCCCGCCGCAGGTCTGCCCGTCGGGGCACGCGGGCGCCGCGGCGCAGGCGCCGTTCATGTCGACGTAGAGGATCGCAGGGAGCCCCGGCGCGTACTGGATCCGCGCGAGCTGCGTCACCCAGGGCGCGCCTCCCCGGAGAAGCGTCGTCTCGACGAGCAGGGTCTCTTGCACGGCGCGCGCGCGCGGCGTGATCGTGAGCTGCGGCACCTGCGGCTCGAGGCCAGGCTCGTCGCGCCCGAACCGCACCTCGCCGGTCAGGAAGCGCTCCGGCGGGCCGTCGACCACGCTGACCCGCAGCGTGAAGCCGCTGGCCGCCGCGCGCGTCGCGGGGTCGCTCGACTGCACCTGGACGCCGATGACCGTCCCCGGCGGCGCCTCCACCGCGTCGCCGTCCGTCGCGCACCGCGTGAGCGCGAGGAAGACGAACGCAGCACCTCGTCGGGCGATCGACGCTCCCATGGCGCGCCGCATCCTGCGCGGCGCGGCGCGGGCTGTCAACGTGGTCACGGTTGACACCGCGTGGCCCCGCGCGCTCGACTCCCGCGCCATGAGCACCACGCTCCGCCTGCACGCCGCGACCCTGCCCTCGCCGATCTACGTGCGGCTCGCGCCCGGCGCGGCCGCCCTCGTCGGCCGTCGCCCCGCGGTGGCCGCCGTGCCGACGGCCACGCTCCCGGTCGACCCCGAGCGCGTCTCCCTCGTCACCGTGCCCTGCCCCCACGCGAGCGAGAACCACCTCCTCGTCTGGCACGACGGCGCGCGCGTGCACCTCCGCGACCTCGGGAGCACCAACGGCTCGCGCTGGCTCCTCCCGGCGCAGCGCGCGGTGGACGTCCCGCCCGCCGACGCCCTCGACGTCGAGCTCGGCGAGGTGGCCGCGGCCCCGTCGTCCGACGCGCCCGGGCCGGTGACGTGGAGCAGCGACGAGGAGTACCGCGCCAACGTGAGCGCCGCCGTGGCGGACTGGCTGGCGCGCCAGGGCGTCCCGGCGCGCGTGTCGGTGACCGCGTCGAGCGCGGGGCCGAGCGACCGCGCGAGCGTGCCCCTGGGCGACGGCTACAGCCTCGCGCTCACCGACCCGCGGAGCGGGGCGCGCACCGAGTCCCCCGCGCAGGCCCGCGCCTACGACGCGGTGTGGGCCTACGTGCGGGCGCAGCGCGGGGAGTTCGAAGCCGAGCGCGACGGCCGCCACGACGACCTCGTCATCGAGTCGGCGCCGATGCAGGCGATCCACCGGCGCATCCACCGCGCCGCGCGGGCGGGCCTCGGCGGCATCCTCCAGGGCGAGTCAGGGGTGGGCAAGAGCGCCTTCGCGCGGTGCTTCCACGACCACTCGGAGCGCCGCGGCGAGCCCTTCGTCGAGGCCAACCTCGCCGAGGAGTCCGACGACCGCACGCTCTTCGTCGCGCGGCTCTTCGGCGCGCGCGCGGGCGCCGCCACGGGGGTCACGCGCGACCGCGTCGGGCTCGTGCAGGCCGCCCACCGGGGCACGCTCTTCCTCGATGAGGTGGGGTGCCTCCCGCTCGACGCGCAGGGCGTGCTCCTGCGCTTCCTCGACACGGGGACGTTTCGCCGCTTTGGCGACGCGGGCGACGCGCCCGTGGGCAAGGCCGACGTGCGCGTGGTGGCGGGCACCAACGTCGACCTCCGCGGGGCCGTGCGGGCGGGCACGTTCCGCGAAGACCTCTGGTGGCGCCTCTCGGGCGTGGTGCTGGAGATCCCGCCGCTGCGCGAGCGCCGCGCTGACGTGGACGCGTACCTCCGCGCGCAGCGCGTCGACCTCGGCGCTGGCCCGCGCCCCGTCCTCGGCCTGCTCAGCGCCGACGCGCGCGCGCTCCTCGACGCGCACCCGTGGCAGGGCAACTTCCGCGAGCTCCGCGGCTTCGTCGCGCGCCTCCCCCTCTACGCCGACGGCCCCGCCGTCACCCGCCGCGCCTGCGAAGACGCCCTCCACGCGGGCTCCCTCGCGCGCCCCGCGGCCGCGCCGTCCGCGCCCCCCAGCGGGCCCCCCGCGGCGCCTGCCTGGGACGACGTGATGACCCGCGCGATGCAGGTGTTTCCACGCTGGCTCGCCGTTCGCGCGGAGCACGGCTTCGGCCCCTCGCGCGGCCCGGCGCCCGCCTTCGACTTCAAGGTCTTCGTCGAGGAGGTGATCAAGCCCCTGAGCCTCGCCCGCACGCTCGGCGTCGAGCACTGGGACGCGCTCCCCCGACGCCCCGACCCCTCCTACCAGCGCATGGCCGAGCGCGTGGGATACAGCGACGGCAAGAGCGTGCAAGACCTCCTCCGCATCTACCTCCTCCTCAAGCCCCTGTTCGGGTGACGTGCCGCCGTCCGTCGGTGCAGCAGACGACGGCGAGCGCGGAGGTGGCGTTGAGCCCGGCGCACACGCCGCACACCTGCTGTCGCGCTCGGTGTGGATTGACGCCGGACGATCCGCGGAGCGAGGATGTTCCCCATGCTCATGAACGCGCGAAACTCCCGCGCCGATGCCGCCACAGCGCCTCCACCCCTCGAGTGCGCGGGAGGCGGCGACTTTCCGGCAGCCTTCGTCCCCGTGAGCGACGGAGGGGACTGTGTCGTCAACGGGATGTACGACCGCGATCACGACACCCTGGTTGGCTTCGGCGTGCATGGTCAGTGATGACCACGCCGCTCCTTGCGTGACTCGCAGGGGGCGCGTGGAACCTCGTCCGTCGCGGGCGTGTCGCAACCTCATGCTGCGCGTGTTGTTTGCCTACTGGCGGGAGGGCGGTTGGGGCATGTGGCCGATCCTCCCGTGCCTCCTCGTGACCGTCGCCATCGCGGCCGGGCGATTGCGCTACCACCTCCGCGAGTCGATCGACGAGGGGGCCCTCTTCCGCGTCGTGGCTGCGCTCGTGCGCGTGGGCCGCGTGGCGGAGGCCGAAGCGTGGTGCCTCCGTGCCCCCACCGCGCTCGCTCGCATGCTGGCGACGGGCCTCGCTCGCCTCGACGGCGACGACGCCGACGCCCTCAACGCCATGGCCTGCGTCGCCCTGCGCGAGCGCCGGCGCATCGAGGGGTTCGTCGGCCTGCTGGTGCCCGCGGGCCAGGCCGCCGCGCTCCTCGGCCTCGTCGGGACGCTCACGGGCATGCCGGTCGCGTTCGGGTGTTCCGCCGTCAACCCGTGGGATCCGAGGGTCGACCCGACGCGCCGCGCCGAGCTGATCGCAGGCTCTCTCGCGGAGGCGATCCACTGCACGCACTTCGGGCTCGCCGTCGCCGTCGTCGCGATGGCCGCGTCGCTCGCGCTGCGCGGCCCGACGCAGCGCCGCCTCGCGGCCCTCGAGCACGCCGCCGCGCTCGTGGTCGTCCTCGGGCAGGAGCGACGCGCCCGCGCCGCCGCGCACCACCCCTACCGCTGACGGCCAGGAGGAAGCGCCCCGTCCACTCCCGGCCGAGCGCTGGGCTCGCCGCACGGTGGGTCCCGAGGGGCGGGTCTTCGGACAGAACAACCGCTTTCTCCTCGAGCGCTTCGCCGAGGCTCGCTGGCGCGCGCCTGGAGCGCGTCGCCCCGCACCACCGGAGAGCACCGCGGCACAAGCGACCGCTTCGTGCGCCCATAGCCCCCTGTTCGGGCGATCCATTCTCAGACCTTGGGGAACCCGGGCAGCATCGAGAACAGGTCACGGATCACCGCGCAGAGCTGCTCCGGGGCGACCCGTCGCGCGCTCTTCAGGGACCACCATCGGCCGTGCGCCAACCAGTGGCGAATCTGCACGTACTCCTGGAAGGCCGCGAACCGATCCGGCGCGCCAACGTGGTCCTTCCACACCGCGAGGATGTCCTCGAGCCGTACCCGGTCACCGTCACGATCCGCGATCTCCTTGAAGCGCGCCCGCACCGCACGGGGCTCCTTGAGCTTGCGCTCGACGCGGTCTCGAAAATCTACGCGCAGCAAAGCCTCGCAGCTCGCCACGAGGGCCATCGACACCTCGCGGTCCAGCTCCTCCCGCAGCTCGCGGAGGCGCTGGTCGAACTCTGGCAAGGTCATCCCGATGAACTGCGACTTTGGCGACAGGCGCCCCGCGAAGCCCGCGCGCTGCAGCAAGACCAGCGCGTCGACCATGGCCTCGTGGTGCAACATGAGGTCCGCGGGCCTGGGCCACTCTCGCGGCGGACTCATCCCACGTCCGGGTCATCGAGCCGGAGCAGTTCATCGAGCGCCTCCGCGAAGGTCTGCTCGTCGAGCGGCGCGAGATCCGAGGCGAATCGCGAGACAGGCGACGGCTGCGCCAGGAACCAGGAGCGGTCCTTCTGCCGGAGCAGGCGCACCTTGCGAGGCCCGGCGTCCAGATCGACGCGTCCGGCGACGCCGAGCACCTCCAACCCGACGGGGTGCACATGAACTGACCGAGACCCCGGCGCCTGGATGATCATCGCGGGCACATCATAGGTGCCGTACTTCGGCTCGGTGACGGTCGTGCTTTCGCGAAGGATCTGAAGCAACCCCTCCGACTCCGCGTCCCGCAGCCACCCGTGGAGCGTCTCCATCAGGGCGCGGAGGTCGTCGAGCCACTCGGCGCGCTCGCGGGGTGCCTCGCCGATCGTCGCGTCGGCCTGCTGCTTCCACTGTTTGAGGTGCGCCCGAAGGGTGTCTGTGCTGCTCATGGGCCATGACCCTACCAGACCTGAAGCGTGGTTGTCCGCCGCCTACACCCGGGTCACCGCCACCGCAACACGGCGCGCGTTGCCGTTCGGCACGACACACAAGCTCCCGAGCGAGCACACCCGACGGGGCATGGGACGGGCGCTGCGGGGGGCGTGACGGGCGAGGTCATCGGATACCCTATCGTCTTAAGTCCCAGGGTGTTTCCCGGGGGCGTCGCCGGTTGAGCGAGCGCGGTTGAGCGCATCGAGGCGCGGCGCAAGATTGGATCCGCCGAGCGGGCGACCCGCGAACGCGATCGCGGCCGTGCCCAGGCACAGCGCAAGGTAGAGCGCGGCGCTGGTCAGAACGATCGCGGTGCTCGCACGCTCGCCTACCCCCAGCGACGAGAGCAACAGCGCGAGGACGGGCAGCACCTGCAGCCCGTGCAGCGCGAAGAAGTGGGCTGCGCGGAGATCACCGTGGCGTACGCTCCAATGGACGAAGGGCAGACCGACGCCGCCGTCCTCGCCGCCGACCGAGTGGCTGTCCCGCCCGCCCATCGCGAAGCCCGTCCAGGCGGCCAGGAGCAGAATCCACAAGCCCGCCCGCACGGCGAGTGCGAGCGCGCCGTCGAGGCCGAGGAGCGGGCGCGCCGAGGCGAGGAGGGCCACGAGCGCCATCGCGACGGTGGCGACCACGATCGCCGCCACCATCGTGCGCCAGGCTGCCGCGTCGAGCGGCGAGCGGGTGTTGAAGTGCGAGGTGGTGCCTCGAATCGCCTGGACGACGATGGGCGTCGTCTCGATCAGCATCGTCACCGCGAGCACCCAGCCCAGGGCCTCCCGCACCCGCGGATCCACGTCGAGGTGCGGCAGGATCAGCCCCATCGTCGCGAGGAAGATCGCGATCGACAGTCCGAACTTGAGCGGCTTGAGGGCGGGGTGGACGCCCTGAATGGGCGGAAGATCGAGCGGGAGCGCGGCCGCGCAGGCGAGCGCGAGCGCGACGTGGAGCACAAGGCCGACCACGACGGGGCGGGGCGACGTCGTGAACGAGGCGAGGAGGCGCTCCATGTTCAGGCCCGGTGCGCGGTCATGCCGGCCATCACCTTCGCGAGGATGCGCGAGCGCGCCCAGCGGGGCAGGCCCGTCATGAGCGCCTCGAGGAACCAGCTACAGAAGCCCGGTCGCACCGTGGTCTGGCGGCCGAGCGCCTGCAGCGTGCCGCGCGCCACCTCTTCGGGCGTGACCGCGTTGCCCATCGTCATGCCGGCGCGTTCGGCGAAGCCCGAGGCCACCGGACCGGGCGCGGAAGAGATCACGTCGACGCCCCGCGGCTTCAGTTCGAGCGCCAGGCCCTCGGCCAGCGACTGGACGAACGCCTTCGTCGCGGCGTACGTCGCGGCGCGGGGCACCCCCTGAAAGCCGACGAGGGAGCCGAAGAGCACGATGCCGCCGCGCCCTCGACGGATGAGGCGCCGCGCGAAGAGGTGGGTCTCTTCGACCACCGCGCGGCAGTTCACGTCCACCATGGTGAGCTCGTCTTCGGGCGTGAGCTCGACGAACGAGCCCGACGTGCCGAACCCCGCGCCGGCGACGAAGAGGCCGACGTCGAGGCCGTCGATGGCGCGGTCGAGGCGAGCCGTGGCGTCGCGCGCGGCGAGGTCGAGCGACACCACGCGCGCCGAGACGGCGTACCGACCCAGCTCGGCGGCGAGCGCGTCGAGGCGATCGGCCCGACGGGCGACGAGCACCAGGGAGAGCCCCCGGCGGGCGAGCTCGACCGCGATCGCGCGGCCGATGCCGTCGGAGGCGCCGGTCACCACCGCCCACGGCCCGTAGCGCTGGAGGAAGCGCTCGTCCGACGCGGTGCGGGCAGGGGGCTGCGAGGCGAGGGCAGGGTCGTGGCGTGCGGAGTCCATGGTCGAGGTCTTTCGTTCGTGCGTGACGTCATTCCTGAGGGATGCGGGAGGAGCGCGCGGTGAAGGCGGGCCGATTGCCATGACGGTCATCATCCTTTTCGGCGTGCAACGACGTCGCGCGCCCGTGAGCGTGCGTCAGGGGGAGGTGCGTCGCGCGGTCTCGAGGATTCGCGTGGCGAGCGCGGCGTCGTCCACCAGCCGCGCGAGGACCACCGCCCCGACCATCGTCGCGGTCAGGCGCAGGGCGTCGTCCGAGAGGTGATCGGCCTTCGCGCTGGGGTGCAGTTTGGTCTCGAGCAGGTGGAGCAGGCCGCGCGCCGCGCGCGCAAAGGAGCGCCGTACGGTCGCCGACTGGCCGCGCGCCTCGGTGCCGAGCGCCGCCACCACACAGCCCGTCTCGGGCGCGCGCACGTGCGCCTCGGAGAGGTAGTTCTGGAGAACCTGGCGCAGGTCTACACCCGGCCCGAAGACCGCCTCCGCGGTGTCGTCGGCGGCGCGATCGATGGCGGCGGCGACCAGCGCGTCCCGACTGTCGAAGTGGCCATAGAAGCCGCCGTGGGTGAGGCCGGCGCCCTTCATCAGCCGCGGGATGCTGATCCCGTCGATCCCACTCTTTCGCAGCGCCCTGGACGCCGCGCCCACGATCTTGTCGCGCACCGACTCCTTGTGGCCTTCCGGGTATCGCATGGGATGATGGTTATCATCGCATTGGATGCGACCGCCTGCAAGCCCGCACACGGGTCCGTTGCGGCGATTGGGGGCGCACCGCCTCGACGCCCCGTCTCTCGAGGGTTGCTACCCAGCGGCTGGCTGCGGGGTGCTTGACGGGCGGGGGCCATCGGATGCCCAAAACCCCACTTCGCATCCGGGAGGTTGAACGCTGCCGCGGAGCGGCTTTGTTCAATCACTTTTGTGGACGCTATCTCTTGTCTTCACGTGAGCGTCGCGCGAGAAGGATGGCATGAGCAACGAACGTGAGCCCGGGTCTTTGATGGTGCTTGTCTTCGACTCGAACCTGAAGTCGCAGGAAGCCTTCCTCGCGTTCCAGCGGCTCCAGCTGGAAGAGACCTTGCTGATGCACGACGCGGTGTTTTTTGTGAAGGACGCCGAGGGGAACACGACGGTGCAGGAGACGATTGACGCCTCGCCCGCCGAGGGCGCCGCGCGAGGAGCCCTCTGGGGCGCCCTTCTCGGCACGCTGGTGGCGGGTCCCGTCGGGACGCTCGTCGGTGGCGCAGTGAGCGCCGGGCTCGGTGCGATTTCGGCGAAGCTCATCGACCTGGGCATCCCCGACGCGACGGTCAAGGAGATCGAGGAGTCGCTGAGCCCGAGTTCGGCGGCACTGGCGCTCCTCGTAAGTCATGTGAAGGAGGAGGCGCTCGCCAACGAGCTCCACCGCTTCTCGGGCGCGAAGCTCACGCGCAGCACGCTGAGCGCGGAGAGTGTACAGCGCCTGCGGAGCGCGCTCGCGCCCGAGAGCTGACCACGGTTCAAGACCGCGGCCCCTCGGACTGCGAACCCACTTCGACCGCTCCGGCGACACGGCCCTTGCTGCCGTGACAGCGCCTCGTTTGTTGCTGCATGCGAACCATCGCGACGCGGAGCGGCCGAGGGAATCACAAGGTGGGGCGTTGGATGCCCTGACCACCATCCGATAGAGTTCGCGGATGCCACCGACCACCGACCTCACGTCGGACCGCCTCGAGACCGACCTGCAGTTCGTCGCCGGATGTCTCCGCGAGGTGCTCGAAGAGCTGGGTGAGACGTCGCTGGCGGATCGCGTGCCCTGGACGCCCCGGTCAACGCACGTCGTCGGAGGCGGCCCCGACGCGCGCGAGCTGCAGCTCTCGTCGATCGCGTTCCAGCTGCTGAACCTCGTGGAGGAAGTGGCGGCGGAGGCGTCGCGGGCGGAGCGCGAGGCGGCGGGGCGGCCGGAGCCAGGCCTGTTCGTGGCCGAGTTGAAGGCCCTTCGCGACTCGGGCATCGGGGCGTCGACGATCGCGGAGGCGCTGTCGCTCGTCGAGGTGGAGCCGGTGCTCACCGCGCACCCGACCGAGGCGAAGCGCGCGACCGTGCTCGAGCAGCACCGGCACCTCCAGTCGCTCGTGGCCAGGCGCGCGTCGTGCTCACCGACGGCGCTGCGTTCGCTGCGGGACGAGACGAAGGCGGCGCTGGAGCGGCTGTGGCGAACCGGAGAGATCTTCATCGAGAAGCCTGACGTCTCGATGGAGCTGCGGTGGGTCCGGTACTACCTGCGCGAGGTGTTCCCGGCCGCGCTGCGACAGCTCGACGCGCGCTTCGAGGCGGCGTGGTGCGAGGTGTTTCCGTCGGGTGAGACGCCCGCGCCGGCCCGCGTGACGTTCGGTGACTGGGTGGGTGGCGACCGCGACGGCCATCCCCTCGTCACGGCCGAAGTCACCGCCTACACCCTGGGGAAGCTGCGCGCCGATGCGGTCGGCGTGCTCTCTCGTGAGCTCTCGGCGCTGGCGGCGAAGGTCCGTCTCTCCCGCCGCTTGAACGCCGCGCCGCCGCCGTCCCTCACCGAGCGGGTGTCCGCGCTCGCCGCCGCGGCAGCGCCCGCCGCGGTCGAGGTGATGCGCTGGGATGGCGAGGAGCCGTGGCGCCAGTTGGTTCGCCTCATGCGCATCTGCCTGCCGGGGGGCGCTGCGCCTGCCGCCGCCCAGTACAAGCACCCCGCCGAGCTGCTGGCCGATCTGGCGCTCCTCGAATCGTCGCTCGACGCCGTGGGGGCGCACCGGCTGGCCCGGGCCGACGTGGTTCCCGTGAGGCGAATCGTGGAGTCATTCGGGTTCCACCTCGCGGCCGTCGACGTCCGGCAGAACAGCGCGTTCCACGACAAGGCCGTCGAGCAGCTGCTCGCGGCGTCCGGTGCGGCGGACACGGCGTTCGCGACCTGGGACGAGGAGAAGCGGCTGGAGTTCCTCGGCCGCGAGCTCGCCTCGCCACGGCCGTTCGCGCACCTCTCGACGCCGCTCGGCCCGGAGGCGCGCGCGGTCGTCGGCGTGCTGAGGGTGCTCGCCGCGCATCTCGATGCGCACGGCGCGGGGGGCCTCGGTTCGCTCGTGATCAGCATGACGCGGCAGCTCTCGGACCTGCTGGCGGTCTACCTGCTCGCGCGGGAGGCGGGCGTCGTGCGACAGGTCGACGGCGCGCTCGTGAGCCTGCTGCCCGTGGTGCCGCTGTTCGAGACGGTGGACGACCTGCAGCGGGCCCCCGGGCTCGTCACGGCCTTCCTGCGCCACCCGCTGACCCGGCGGAGCCTCGCGCGTTCCGGGCGCCCGACGCTGCAGGTGATGGTCGGGTACAGCGACAGCAACAAGGACGCGGGCATCCTGGCGAGCCAGTGGACGCTGCACCGGGCGCAGGCGGCCATCGCCGAGGCGGTGCGGGCGGAGGGCGTGGCGGTGCGCTTCTTCCACGGCCGCGGCGGCACGGTCAGCCGCGGCGCGGGGCCCACCAACCGCTTCCTCGCGGCGCTCCCGCACGGGTCCGTCCACGGGGGCTTCCGGCTGACGGAGCAGGGCGAGACGATCGCGCAGAAGTACGCGACCCCTTCGATGGCGGCGCACAACCTGGAGCTGCTCGTGGCCGGCGTGGCGTCGACGACGGCGCGCCACCTCGGCGCGCCCCCCCGGCGAACCGACCTGCACACGGCGATCGACCAGCTCGCGCGCCACAGCCGTGAGGCGTACCGCGCGCTGCTCGATGCGCCGGGTTTCCTCGCGTACTGGTCGGCCGCCACGCCCATCGACGTCCTCGAATCGAGTCGCATCGGCTCGCGCCCGGCGCGGCGCACCGGCCGCCGATCGCTCGAAGACCTGCGGGCCATTCCCTGGGTCTTCAGCTGGATCCAGTCACGGCACTACGTCCCGGGCTGGTACGGCGTCGGCTCGGCGCTGGAGCGGGTCGCGCGCGAGGAGCCGACACAGTTTGCGCGCATCGAGGCGGCCGCGCCCTCCTATCCCTTCCTGCGCTACGTGCTGCTGAACGTGGAGGTGAGCTGCGCGTCGTCGGATCCAGAGGTGATGGCGCTCTACGCGTCGCTCGTGCCCGATGCGGCCATCCGGGAGGCGTTCCTCGCGCGCATCCAGGGTGAACACGAGCGCACCACGGCGATGCTGGAGCGGCTCTACGGCGCGCCGGGCCTGTCCCGTCGGCCGCGCATGACGCGCACGCTCGCGCTGCGGAACGCGCCGCTGCGGGCGCTCCACGAGCACCAGGTGTCGCTGCTGGCGAGGTGGCGAGCCGCGAAGGCGGGCGGTGACGCGGGGCTCGCGGAGGAGGTCTTGCAATCGCTGCTGCTCAGCGTGAACGCGATCGCGAGCGGGCTCCGGACGACGGGGTGAACGCCAACCGCCCCGAGGTCGCCGTCAGGAGCCCGCTCGCGATCGCCTTCATCCGACGCTCCAGCTCCCGCGGGCGCGGCCCTGGCGCCACCGCGGGGCGCGCGGTGGTGTGTCGACATCCCGCGCGCGCCGATGTCCGTGGAAGGCAGCGACGACGGAACGCGCGCGCAGAGCGGGGCGCACGTCCCCGAGACGCACACCTGACCGCAGGCGCAGCCCGTCGGGCACGCGGCCGGCGCGCACTGACAACTGCTCCGGCGTCGCGGGGTTCGAGCTCCGGCTGCAGGTGCTCCCCGAGGGGCACGTCCCGATGCAGTAGCCGTCGCAGCCGTCGGTCTGGTTGCACATCGCCGTCGGCGGGCACGAGCCCACGCAGCGGCACAACCGCGTCGCCGCGTCACTCGCCTGACCCGCGGGGCAGCGCTGCCCACTACAGCAACCCTGCACCCGGTGCCGCTCGGCTGGACACACACGGTCCCGAGCGAGCACACCCGCGGAGCGTGGGACGGGCGCTGCGGGGTGCTTGACGTGCGGGGGCCATCGGATGCCCGTATGCCCCTACGCGATGATCCGCGCTACAACCGAGCCATGGGTCGCAGCTGTGACATGGTCCTGCCGGGCGCGCCTGTGCTGCCGGGCTTCTGGCTTTGCGGCTGTGGTTTCCTCAACACCGCCGCCGACGATCCTGGACGGTGTCGGCGGCCACACGATCGAGCGTTGAGCGCGGCGCTGGGCGATCTGCCGCCACCCGACGCGTCGCGCTGCACGCGCCCCGAGTTCTTGCAGTACAGCGCGGGCTACTTCCGACCGTTTCCGATCTGCCCCATCTGGAGCGCGATGGAAGCCGCGGGGATCGACCAGCCGGACATCGTCAACTACGGCTGCACGGTCACAGCCGCGCTCGCGCTCACGATCGGGACCCGGCTCGACGCGTGGCTTCGTGCGCGGCACACGCTCCTCGTGTCACCCGACCACGTCGCGGCCGAGATTGCGATGAGATGCAGCAGGGCGGTGCCGTCCGCGGTGTCGATGACGCGGGTGGCGGATGGGCTCGCGCTACATGACCGCGTGCGCCTCGACACGGCGCTGTGTCGCATCGCCCACGGGGCCGCGCCGCACCGCACGGCATCGCCTGATCGCGCGCTCCCGGCACGCCCGTCGCAGCACCCCGCGGCCCGTGCGCACCCCCCTCGCTCTGCCCGTCACCCTCGCGCTGTCGGCGTGCACCCCGCAAAGCGCCCCTCGCGCGCCGCGCGCCGCCCTCGACGCCGCGCCGCTTCCGCTACCCGTCGACCCGTCGCCCGCGCCGACGCCCCCCTGCGTCCCGGCGTCCCTCCGCGCGGCGACCACGACCGTGCGAGAGGCGCGCGCAACGGCCGAGGGGATCCTCCTGACGCTCTGCCCCGGAGGCGTGAGCGATGCGCGCTCGCCAGCGTGTGTGACGGCCGCCGCCTCCCCCGCGTCGCCGCTCGCCGCCCCCGCCGTGGAGCCCGCCGACGACCCGGCGCGGTACCGCGGGCTCGCGCTGGAGCGTCCCGGTGCCTCGAGGTACGACGTGGTGTTCGTCCAGGGGAGCTGGCAGGTGTGCGCGGCGGGAGGCGGCTCGTGCGAGTCCGTGTGGATGTCGCTGCTCGACCGCACGACGTCGCTGCTCGCCACCGAGGACGGGCGCCTCGTCGCGTACATCCCGCGAGGCACCCACGTCGTGTTCGTGTACCCGGTGGGCCCGGGCGATCCGCGCACCATCGAGCTGCCGATGTACACCACCGCGGCGCACCTGCTCGGCGGCGCCGTGGTGGCGACGGCGTGCGTGGACGTGGGGCACGCCGACTTCGCGTGCGCGACCCGCGTCTACAGCACCGCGAGCGGCCGGATGACGCGGCGCCTCGCGGGATTCGCGACCGAGCGCACCCGCGTCGTACGGCTCACCGACGATCGTTGGGGGGCCATCGACGAGCCGCGCGGCGTGATCGAGGTGCTGCGCGGCGACGGCTCGCGCGATGGCCCCTCGCGGGAGCTTGCGCGCGCGGCAGAGGTGCGGGCCGGGCGCGCGACGATGGTGGCGACGGAGTCCCCGGCGGGCTACGCGCTGGTGACGCACGCGGGGGACGTCGACACGCTCGGCGAGGTGGCGTGGTACGCGTGGGACGCGGCGGCTCCGTCGTCCGTCGCGCGCGTGGCGTGGTGCCGGTAGCCTCCCCGTGAGCGCCCCACGTCCATCATCGGGGCGGATACTGGGATGGCCCGGGTCGTTTCGCTATGCTCACCCCATGATCTCCCCGCTGCAACGTTGGCCTCGATGCCGGTGATCGAGCTGCAGACGCGGATCGACGCACCAGTCGAGCGAGTCTTCGACCTGGCGCGGAACATCGATCTCCACATCGATTCGGCCGGGGCGACGGGCGAGCGGGCCGTGGCGGGCGTGACCTCGGGCTTGATCGGGCTCGGCGACACGGTGACGTGGCGGGCGCGCCACTTCGGCGTCTGGCAGCACCTTGGCGTGCGCATCGTGGCGTTCGAGCGGCCCCGGTTCTTTCGCGACGAAATGCTCACGGGGGCGTTCCGAAGCATGGCGCACGACCTCCTCTTCGAGGCCTCGGACGACGGCGAGCGCACGACCATGCGCGACGTCTTCCGCTTCGAAGCCCCCCTCGGCCCGCTCGGACGCCTGGCCGAGTCGCTCTTCCTGACGCGCTACATGCAGGCGTTCCTGATCGAGCGCAACCGGGTGATCAAAGCGACGGCGGAGTCGGAGGCATGGCGGCGGTATCAGGGGCCGTGGTCACGGAAACGCCAACTTCTGCCGCAGCAGGAGCGCCTTCGACGAGCCGGTCCCATGGTTGCGACGCCGCGCCGTCCGCGGTGGAGTGGGTCGCGCCCGGCTGAGCCACCGTGATCTGCCCCGCCCAGACGTACACGCCCCTGGCGTCCTCCGTGAGCGCGCGACCCCGTCGATCGTCGCGATCGACGCGCCGGGCGCGGTCCCGAGCGAGCACACCCCGTCGGGGGATCGTTCGACACCGCGAGCTGCGATCCGCCGCTACCGTGGCAGGGGCAGCGAGAAGACCGTGAACGGCAACGCGGAGGGCGGCGCGCCAAACTTCGCGTTGAGCACGTAGAGGCGATCGTCCAACACGGCGAGCGTGGTGGGCGTGTAGAAGGCGGCGTTGAGGAGCTCGCGCTCGAACACGGCGGTGCGCCAGCCCGCGCCGAGCCGCGTGAGCGTGAGCCGCTCGCGGGACGACGAGCTGAACATCTCGATGTCGACGGCGATCAGGAGGTCGCCCACGACGGCCAGCCCATCGCGACCTACCTCTCGGCGACCCGTGTTGAGCTCGGTGATCGCGCGGGTGGCGCGGTCGATGCGGAAGAGCTGGCCCGTCGACGTGTGGCACACGAGCACTGCCGTATCGCTGGCCACGAGACCGTTGAGAAGCAGGTCGCGAACCTCGACGGGGATGACGGTGGCCGACGAGTAGTCGACGAAGATCTCGGCGCGGGGCTGCGGCTCGAGGGTGATCGAGTACACCACCGGCGTCTGCGCGGAGACCGTCGCGAAGATGGTCCCGTCGGGGGCCACCGCGACGTCGTTGATGATCGCGCCGACGTCGAGGGCGAGCGGCACGGCCGCCACCAGCGTCGCCCGGTCGATGTCGTAGACGTAGACGTGGTGGTCGGTTCCGCCGGCCGCGACGAGTCGTCGTCGGCGCTCATCGACCGTCAGTCCGACCACGTCCGATCGCCCATCGGCGCCACGCGGCGAGAAGGTCTCGAACGACGCCGGGGTGTCACCCCTCGGCAACACGGCGCGGAAGATCGCGCCCGCGCGCCACTCGCCCACGAACAGACTTCGGGTGCGCGGGTCGATGGCGATGCCCTCCACGCCGGTCACCGCGCGGGGTATCGCGATCACGCGCTCGGTGCCCGTCGTGTCGAGCGGCGGTAGGGCCGCTGCCACGGACGCATCCGTCGGGTTCATGGTGGTCGTGGGCTGGCACGCGCCGAGGAGTGAGAGCGCGAGGGCCAGCGCCTGGGTGCGTACGCTTCGTTCAACCTGCATGGGGTGGCTTGTCCTCGTTACCGCGCGGGGCGCGTCACGCTACCACCCGAGGCGGTCGAGCGGGCGACTCACGGCGCGCCCGCGCATCGACGGCAGGTGACGCGGCGCCGTCAGTCGGTGCAGCAGACGTCCGCGAGCGCGGAGGTGGTGTTGAGCCCGGCGCACTCGCCGCACACCTGCCGCGCGGGCCCCGGGCGCACGTGGGCGACGTGGAGGGGCATGAAGCCGAAGCCGAAGACGGTCGTGCGGGTCGTCACGGGGCCGAGGGTGGTGGCGCCCGACGAACGCGCGCAGTACACGGGCGTCGGCCCCGGGATGATGCCGGCGCGCATGGCGCAGAGGTCGTCGCGGCCGTCGCCGTCGAGGTCGGCCGCGTGGAGCCAGCGGTCGAACCACGTGTGGCCCGAGGGGTTGGAGGAACCGAACTGCGTCCCCGCCGCCACCATCGTGAGGCGGTTGACGCCGGGCCACACCCACGCCGAGCGAGCGCACCGGAGGCCGCTGTCGTTGGCGAGGCAGAGGTCGTCGCGGCCGTCGCCGTCGAGGTCGAGCCAGGTGAGGGTGGGGCGCGTCAAGGTGACGGCCCGGACGCGGATGGCGTCGTCGCTGAAGTCGGGGCCGACGAGCTGGGTGGGCTCGAAGGTGTTCCAGATGCGGTTGTAGTACGTGCAGTAGACGCCGGCGGTGCCGCGGCCGCAGACCTCGTCGACGCCGTCGCCGTTCATGTCCACGTAGCGGATGGATTCGCTGTAGGGGTAGACGTTCCAGAACTGCGCGTCGGAGTACGTGGTGGCGATGGGGGAGGGGGTCGCCGGGGCGGCGCGCGAGCCGTTGTAGAACCAGCAGCGCACGCCCGCGTGCCCGCGCCCGCAGAAGCCCGGGGCGTAGAAGTCCCCGGGGCGGCCGCGGCGGAAGACGCCGATGGAGGCGTTGTACGCGAAGGCGTTCCACCCGTTGTCGTCGGAGAAGTCGGCGACGAAGGGCTGGACGTCGCCGGTCGCGGTGCGCGGCACGGAGAAGCCCGTCGGGGTGGCGTAGGCGCAGAGCACGCCGCGCGCGTCGCGGGTGCACACGTCCGTGCGGCCGTCGCCGTCGAGGTCGACCATCCAATGGAGGTTCACGTTGAAGACGTCGTTCCGGACGATGCCGTCAAACTCGGGGACGCGGCGGAAGCCCTCGAAGCGCTCGGTGGCCCCGCGCAGCGAGCACCCGTAGCGCCCGCTCAACCAGCCGCAGACGTCGTCGAGGCCGTCGCCGTTCACGTCGCCGAACTCGATGCCCGACCAGTCGGCCTGGTCGTGGCGCTGCGTGGGCGGCGGGCGCGTGGCCGGGTCGCCCCCGTAGCTCCACACCTTCACCCCGCCGCGCGGGCCCTGCTGGTGCTGGAGCGGCGCATGCGGGGCGGCGTTGATCACCGCCTCGGCCCGCGCGGCGACCCCGTCGGGCGAGGCCTCCTCGACGGGCGCGCAGCCCGCGGCGGCGGAGAGCGTGAGGGCGGCAGCGCCGCGAGCGAGCAGACCGTGGAGGCGGGGAGGGGAGCTCATGCCGTCGGTGAAGCGCAACCTGCGGGCCAGCGCGCGCCCCGCGGAAAGTCGGCCCCGGGCGCGCGGCGGGTGTCCGCTCAGGCGGACAGCGCGGGGGATGGGCGTCCGGTGCGGCGAACAGGGAGCGCAGGCGAATCGTGCGACGCAGGGCGCTGACGCCCGTGGCGGCCTTCATCACGTCGGCGAACCGTGCGGCGGGCGGCCGTACCGGCGGAAGCCCGGCGACCAGTCCGCCGCGCCGCAGAGCGCTGTGAAGGTCACGCCGTACGCCGAGAGCAGCCAGCACACGAGGCCCGAGCGCCGGGCGAGGTCGTGGCCGACGTACTCCGAAGCCTCCAGGCGCCGACGCAGCTCCTCGTGCAGTGGGTCGTTCAACACCCGCTCTAACGGGAGGAAGTACACCTCAACGACGGTGTTGCCTTCCATGAAGTCGACGGCCGTCGCCCATTGCAGGTCATGCAGGCGGACGGTGGTGCACTCGCCGCTCACCGCACGGATCCACAGCACCGCGTGGGCGGAGACGGCGCCGCGTTGCGAGACGAGCGCGCACTGACGCAGCGCGCCGTCGTGGTAGCGGAAGTCACGCGCCCAGCCGCGTTCGTCGACCGTGACGGCCCGCGGCGCCGGCGTGTCCGTGCGCGCGAGGTTGCGGCTGCGCTGCGGCATCGCGGCGATCCTATCATCGCCGGGTGTTGCTCGTGAATCCCGGCTGAATGCGGTGGATTTCACGCGCCCCTCGCGACAGCATACGGCTCTCCCGATGCCCCCCTCCGTTGACCCGCTCGACGCCGCGCGCTCGCTCCTGGCCGCCGGCGACGCGATGAGCGCGTTCCGCACCCTGCGTCCGCTGCTCCGCTTCGAGGCCGCTCAGACCGACCGCACAATTCTCGCCGCCCGACTCGCCCTCTTCGCGGAGGTCTCTCGCGCGCTCGCGGGGAACGAGCTAGCCGCCTGCGTCGCCTCCGTCGCCGCGTCGCCCGACGACCCCCAAAGCCTCTTCTACGCCGCCTACGCCCTCTACGAGCAGAAGCTCCATGACATCGCCGCGGGGCTCCTCCTGCGCGCGAACGACCTCGCCCCGCACCAGCCGGGGATCGTCGCCGTACTCAGCTGCAACCTCGAGGCGGCGATGCGCTACGACCTCGCCGCCTCCGCCCTCGGCCGCTCTGGCCTGTCGGGCCGCGACCCGTTGTGCACGTACCTCCACGGGTTCAACGCGCTGATGTCCGGCGACGTCGAGACGGCCCGCGACCGCGCTGGGGCGATCGACGAGCGAGACGACAACCTCGCGTCCATGGCCGCGTCGCTGCGCGGGATGGTGGCCCGCACGACCGCGATCGGCGCCGCCCTCCCGCTCCATCGCGACGAGCTCACGGGCTGGCACGCGGCGATCAACGGCACGGTGCTCCTGCACGAGTCTCCCTTCGGCTTCGAAGAAGGGATGCGCGGCCGCTACGCGTACGTCAACGACTCGCCGGGGCTCATGCACGAGGGGATCGAGCGCCTCGGCGCGCTCCTCGCCGCGACCAGGACGTGGCCGCCGAGGGTGATCGCGGCGCCCGACCGCGCGAGCCGGATCCTCGCGCTGGCCGCGAGCAAGATGCTTCGCCTGCCGGCGGTCCTCTGGTCGGCGGACGACCACGGCGCGGGCCTCGTGTGCTGCTGGGACCTCGACGCGGTGGGCGACGAAGCCTTCTTCCTGGCGGCGGCGCACCACGCTCCGGGCCGGCCCCTGTTCGCGCACGCATCGCGGTGGATCGAGCCGTCTTGCTATGCGCCGGACGTGACGACGCTGATGTACCAGCAGTGTGGCGCGGCCTACACGGGCGGGTCGATGCGGATGAACCCCGACACCCAGCAGGTCGAGTTGAGCGGCGCCGACCCTCGCCCCGACGTGGAGATCGCCGAGGAGATCGCAGCCACCACGCCCCGTGAACCCTCGCGCCGTCCGTTGGACGCTGCCCTCGCGGTGCTGCACGCGACGAAGGACCTCCCGGAGGCCGCTCAGCTCGGGCTCCGCCGCACACGGGGACTGCGGCCGAAGCAGTGGGCGGGCGGGCCGGTGATGAGCAACTACTTCTCCTGACGCCCCACCCGCCGCGGGCGCTCGCTGCGGCGCCGCGCCCGCGACGGCGGCGCAGGTGTGATACGGGAGTCGCGATGAAGAACGGTGCGTGGTGGCGCGCGTGTGCGCCGATGCTCGTGGGGTCGTCGCTCGCGTGGGAGGCCGCCGCGCAGACCCCGCCGCGAGCCCCGGTCGACCTCGTGCGGGCCCTCGGGTTGACGGTTCGGGTCTCGTCGACGGTGGGCAACGGGCGCGACCTGCCGACCGACCTCATCGACGGCGACCTCGCCACGGCGTGGAGCGCGCGCGAAGGTGAGCTCACGGGCGCCTGGATCGAGGTGGGCGTCCCGTCGAACGCGACCGTGTCGGCCATCGCGCTCACCGCGGGGTTCACCCGCACCGCGCCGCGCGACCTGTTTCGCATGAGCCCTCGCGTGACGCGGGTGGAGGTCTCGCGGGACGGCGTCCGCGTGCGCGAGGCGACGCTCGACCCGGAGCGCACCGACCTGCAAGCGATCCCGGTGGAGGGGACCGGCGGCGTGTGGCGCGTGCGGTTCACGGCGCTGACGCCGGGCACGCAGCGGGCGTGGCGCGCGGCGCGCGTGTCGGAGCTGCGGGTGATGGGCGTCGCCGAGCCGCTGCGCCGCGCGCCCCAGGTGTGGGTGGCGCCGTCGCCGCTCGGCCGCGGCCGCGCGGCGGTCGCGATCGAAGGGCCGTACGGCAGCGACGAGGGCTTCTGCGAGGCGATGCGGGACGAGGACCCGGAGCGCTGCCGCCCGCCCTCCGCCTACGACGAGGACGAGCGGGTGTGCCGGTGCGTCGAACCCGAGCCGGAGGAGAACAGCCCCGCGGGGACGCTCTCGCTCGCCGCGCCGGTGGGCCCGGTGCGGGCGGCGCGGGTGGTCCGGGTGCTCCGCGATGTCTACGAGCGCGACGCGTGCGTGCTGCTGGTGACGACCGCGCGGGGCACCTACGCGGTGCCGGGCTTCGCGGCCTGCGGGCCGTCCGCGGTCCCGCGCGACACCAGCTTCGGCACGCACTTCGACCGCTTCTCGGCGGCGGCAACCCCTGGAGGCGGCGCGCGCCTCATGCTGCGCGGCTGGGAGTTGGAGAGCCTCCCCGACTGGTCGTCCAACGGAGGCCCCCGCGGCTCGAGCACGACGCGCAACTTCACGGTGTCGGTGACGGTCAACGCCGCAGGCCACGTCGCGTCGGCGGTGCGGACGGGCGCGGTGGGCGCCGCGACGTGGCGGAGCGCGCGCCTCACGCCGGTCGTGGCTCCGTGAGCGTCATCATGGCCAAGGTCAGCGACCGCTCGACACCCGCGGGGCCATGGTTCGTGGGTTAGGCTCTCGCACCGCGATGCGTGACCACTGGTACCCGCTCTGCGACGCGAGCGCGCTCTCGACCGACGCGCCACACGCCGCGACGCTCCTCGGCGACCCGCTGGTGCTGTTCCGGGACGCGGCCGGGGCGCCCGCGTGCACGGAGGACCGCTGTGCGCACCGCTCCGCGCCGCTGTCGCTCGGGCGCGTGGAGGGCGGGCGGATCGAGTGCCCCTACCACGGCTGGCAGTACGACCGCGCGGGGCGCTGCGCGCGCATCCCCTCGCTGGCCGCCGGGGCCGCCGCGCCCGACGGGGCCTGCGTGCGAGCCTATCCCTGCGTCGAGCGCGCGGGGCTGATCTGGGTGTGGCCCGGCGACGCGCAGCGGGCGGACGACGACGCGGGCGCGGCGCTCGGCGACCTCGATGGTTGGTGCGTCGTCCGGGGCTCCCTCGACCTCGACGTCGACCACGGGCTGGTGATCGAGAACCTGCTCGACCTCGCGCACGCGCCCTTCGCCCACGAGGGAACGCTCGCCTCCCGCGATGAGGCCTGCGGCCTCGACGTAGCGATTTCCCAAGGTGCGCGCGGCGTACGGGGGGTGTTCCGCCGGGCGGAGGACGGCTGCGTGAGCGCGCAGTCGGTGAGCTTCGAGGCCCCTTGCGCGGTGCGCTTCGACCTGGAGGCCGGGCCGGACGAGGGGCGGATCACACAGGTACACCACGCGGTCCCGCTCGCGCGGGGGCGGACGCGGTGGATGTGGCGGGTGGCGCGCGACTGGCTGCGGGACGTCCCGGCGCTCGACGCGGTGCTGGCCGGGCGCGCGGCGGCCGTGGTCGACCAGGACGCGCGTCTGCTGCGCGCGCAACAATCGCGCATCGATCAGGGCGCGCCGGCGTGGGGCTGCGCGGTGCCCGCGGACGCAGCGGCGCTGGCGTACCGCGCCTGGCGGGCGCGCCACGAGCGGGCGGACACGTGGTTCGCGGGCTTCGCGGCGAGGGGGGTAAGCGGGCGGTGACGGGACCTACCCGTCGAGCTTGCCGACGAGCGAGAGGGTGAAGGGTTCACCCGAGGGCTCGAAGTGCGGTCGCACGCGGAGGTCGAAGCGGCACGCGCCGGGCGGCTCGCGCAGCGCCTCGACCGTGACGGAGGCCTCGCGCAGGGGGCGCCGCGAGCGGACGGCGGGCGCCGGGTCGTCCGCGGGGGAGACGTACTGGGAGAGCCACGCCTGGAGCACGTGCCGCGACTCCGATGCGTCGAGCCCGCGCCCACCGTGCTGGCGGTGGAGGACCTTCAGGTGCTGCGCGAGGCGTGTGACGACGAAGAGGTACGTGAGCTGCGCGTCGAGGTGTTCACAGCGCGCGGCGGCCTCGCCCGTGAGGAAGTGCGCCTGGCCCGTGTCTTGGAGCCAGGTGAGGCCGATGAAGCCCTCCTCGGAGAGCGCGTGCGCCTGGCGCTCGGTGAGCCGCAGCTCGACCGGGCACGCGTCGCAGACCTCGCCCTCGAGCTCGTACTCGTGCAGCGGGAGGCCCTCGACGAGGCCGTCTCGTCTTCCGACGATGTGCGTGCACCAGCGGTACTTCGCGAAGGAGTCCGCCGCGCGCGCGGCGAGCGCCGCGGCGGCGTTGCCCCAGAGGTAGCGCTCGCGCCGGCCCACCACGTCCTCTTCGAAGTTGAAGGACTTCACCGGCACGGTGCACGACCCGTAGGGCAGGCGCAGCAGGAAGCGCGGGAGGCACAGCCCGACATAGCGGGCGTCCCCGCTGTCGCGGAAGTTCTGCCAGCGCGCGTACGCCGGAGCCTCGAAGTGGCGCCGGAGGTCGTCGCCCCCGAGCTCCCATGACGTCTCGCCGACCATCGCGGGTGAAGCCCCGGTGAGGAGGGGGGCGTGCGCCGCCGCCGCCACGGCCGCGCAGCGCGTCAGGAGCCAGACGTCCTCCGCCGTCGGGCCGAAGGTGTAGTCGGCCACGATGAGGCCGTAGGGGACGCCGTCGGAGGCGCCGTAGGACGCGCCGTACACGTGCTCGTAGAGCCCGGAGCGGGAGACGACGGGCGCGTCCTCGAAATCGATCTGGAGATCGGCCTTCGAACAGTCGAGGACTTCGAGCCGGATGTTCTCCCGGAAGTCCGCGCGGTCGACGACGAACTTCAGCGTGCGCCACGCGGCCTCCAGCCGCTGAAACGCCGGGTGATGCAGCACCTCGTTCACCTGCGCGCTCAGCCGCTGATCGAGGTCGGCGATGAGCGCGTCCGCGACGTTCTTGTCCAGGCGTCCCCCCGCGAACGGCGGCGTCATCATCGCGGCGAGGAAGGCCTCCAGCCCCTGCCGACAGGTGGCGTAGCCCTCGAACGTGGGGCCGATGTGGGCCTCGCGCAGGAAGGCGTCGATGAGCGACCCGTCGGCCTCGGCGGGAGGCGCCTCTCCGTCGAGGCCCATCTCGCGTCGGAGCCTCCGTCGGCTCCCCTCGTCTGCGAGGGCGGTCACCATCATCTTCTTGAACGACGGGACGGGGCCCAAGGGACCTTTGATCGCGTTGAGCGCCGTGCGCAGCTCCAGGAGCGCGCGCATCGCAGGCGCCTGGCGGGCCACACCGTCGGGCGAGAAATCTGACAGCTTCTCGAACCTGAGGTGGAGGGTCACCGCGCGGCCCTCCCCTTGCGACAGCCTGTCGGGCACCGTGAGATCGAGCGCGAGGGCGTGGTCGGCGAGCACCCGGGGGAAGCTGTCCTTGTCGACGGCGATCGGCCTGCGCTCCTGGAGGCTTCGGGGGTCGGGTCGCTGCGCGTAGTCGCCCACCAGGAGGATCTTGAGCGGCAGATCCTCCCCGGCTCGCAGCTCGAAGTGGACGCGCTCCCTTGGCGCGACGGGGGCCTCGCGTGTCGTCACGCGTCCGACGCTAACGCCGCCCGCAGACTTCTTCAATGCGCGGTAGCGTGCGGCG